>NC_008027.1:4845640-5193353 GCF_000026105.1 Pseudomonas entomophila L48 | reverse complement strand
TGATGGCGATCAGCGCCAGCACGTAGAACACGATGATGCGGATCGGGATCGAGTTGATCGCCCGCGGCAGGGTGCGCTCGGGGTTCTTCGCCTCGGCGGCGGTGGTGCCCACCAGCTCGATGCCGACGAAGGCGAACACGGCGATCTGGAAGCCGGCGAAGAAGCCCAGCATGCCGTTGGGGAACATACCGCCATCATTCCACAGGTTGGCCAGGGTGGCGGTGTGGCCTGCTGGCGACTGGAAGCCGGTGACGACCATGTACAGGCCGGTGGCGACCAGGCCCATGATCGCGATGATCTTGATCAGGGCGAACCAGAATTCCATTTCGCCGAACATCTTCACCGTGACCAGGTTCAGCGACAACAGCAGGGCCACGCAGCTCAGCGCCGGTATCCACTGGGGCAGGTCGGGGAACCAGAATTGGGTGTAGGCGGCGATCGCCACCACGTCGGCGATGCCGGTGACCACCCAGCAGAACCAATAGGTCCAGCCGGTGAAGTAGCCGGCCCAGGGGCCGAGCAGGTCGGCGGAGAAGTCGATGAACGACTTGTAGTTGAGGTTCGACAGCAGCAGCTCGCCCATGGCGCGCATGACGAAGAACAGCATGAAGCCGATGATCATGTAGACGAAGATGATCGATGGGCCGGCCAGGCTGATGGTCTTGCCCGAGCCCATGAACAGGCCGGTGCCGATGGCGCCGCCGATGGCGATGAGCTGGATGTGGCGGTTGGTCAGGTTGCGTTGCAGGTGCTGCTCTTCAGAGGGTGTCTGGGAGGTCCGGGTCATAGGCTGCATTCCATTGAGGGTCAGTCTTTTTGTGAGCGAAAGCCGCGTAGGCTATCACGTCGTGTTCCGATCACGGGCGTGGCAGATCGACACGATCTTGGCGGTGCAGCGGGGGCGGGGACATGATCGCGGTCAATGGATGGATCACACATCCTGGGGCTGCTGCGCAGCCCTTTCGCGACACAAGGCCGCTCCCACAGGGGAATGCGACCTCCTGTGGGAACAACTGTCTTCTTTGTGGACGCTGGCCCGGCCTTGCCGGGCATCGCCAGCAAGGCTGGCTCCTACAGGTTTGCAGTGAAGCTCAGGCTTGGCGCGGTCCATGTGGGAGCGGCCTTGTGTCGCGAAAGGGGCGCAACGCGCCCCCGGCAATCTCAAGCCCGAACCAGAACTCGGCGTCTCACTACCAGGCTATCCACCACCCACATCACCACCATCGAGATCCCAACCAGCGGGAAGGCGACCCCCAGCACCACCATCACCCCCACGGCCGTCTTCCAGCGCGGTAAGTCATGACGCAGCGGCGGCACGCCCAGCCCACCGGCCGGCTTGCGCTTCCACCACATCACCAGCCCGCTCACCGAGCCCAGCAGGATCATCAGGCACACCAGCAGGATGACAATCTGGTTCAACGGCCCGAACATCTTGCCTTCATGCAGCATCACCCCCAGTTCCGTGGCACGGGCCACCGGGCTGTAGTCCTGCCAGCGCACATCGGCCAGCACTTTTCCGGTGTACTGGTCCACATGCAGGGTGGCATCGTTGCGCGGATCGTCGGCAAACACCGCGATGGTGAATACCCCGTCGGCACTGGTCGGCAGGGTGATGCTGTAGCCCGGCGCGACCTTGCGCAGGGTGGCGACATCCTCGACCTGCTGCAGGCTCACCTGCGGCGCCGCGGGGGCGTGATCCATCATGTGATGCCCGGCATGCTCGGCATGGGCACCGGACACCGGCATCGGGGTGTTCTCCATGGCCCACGGCACGGTCTGGCGATGAGCTTCATTCAGTTCGCGTGCCTGTTTATCGGACTTGGGCACGTCATTCCACATGGCCGCCGGGAACCGGTTCCACAGGTCGGCGTACTGCTTGCCCCACAGCCCGGTCCAGGTCATGCCGCTGATCAGCATCAACAGCAACAAGGCCGAGCCCCAGAAGCCGGTGACGGCATGCAGGTCGCGCCACAGCACCCGGCCGCGTGCGCTGAAACGTGGCCACAGCACGCCCGCGCTGTTGCGCCCGCGTGGCCACCAGAGATAGAGGCCGGACACGACCAGGACGATGCCCCAGCCGGCCGCCAGTTCCACCAGCCGGTCACCGACTGTGCCGACCATCAGTTCGCCATGCAGGGCGCGGGCGATGGCCTGCAGGTTCTGCTTGCCGTCCTGTTCGCCCAGCACCTTGCCGCTGTACGGATCGACGAACACGTTCAGCTCGCGACCGCCATCGTGCACGACGAACTGCGCGCTGCGTTCGGCATTCAGCGGCGGCAGGTACTGGCCGACATGGCCCTGTGGATAAGCCTGGCGCACGTTGGCCAGCAGCTTGTCGGCGCTTTGCCGGTGATGGCCGGCCTCGACCACCATCAGCTCGCGGTACATCAACGGATCGAGCTGCGGCTTGAACAGGTAGATGATCCCGGTGATCGCCAGCAGGATCATGAACGGTGCCACGAACAGCCCGGCATAGAAATGCCAGCGCCACGCAAGGTTGTAGAAGGAAACGTTTGGTTTGCTCATGGGAGCCTCCCGTAGACCTTAAGTGGGCGCGGTCAGGTCCCGCGCCCGTTTGTTGTTGTCAGAAACTGAAGTCGACCTTGGTCCAGAAGGTCCTGCCTGGCTCGTTCACCGGTTCCGTGGCGTTGGCCGGGTAGCCGAACCCGGCGTTCCCGGCCAGGTTCAGGTGCTCGGCGTAGGCCTTGTCGAACAGGTTGTCGACGCCCGCGCTGAGCTTGAGGTTGTTGTTGATCTTGTAGGCGCCGTTGAGCGAGAACACGCCGAAGCCCGAGCTGGTGTCGTAGTCCTTGCCGACCACGTTGCCCTGGTTTTTGGCAATACGGTTCTGCTCGGCGACCAGGCGCCACAGGGCACCGACGCTCCAGGTGTCGCGGCTGTAGCTCAGGCCCAGGCGGCTTTCCAGCGGCGGCATCTGTGGCAGGGCCTTGCCGTCGCTGCTGTTCTTGCCCCAGGCGTAGGCCAGGGTGGCGTCGGCCTTCCAGTTCTCGGTCAGCTTGTAGGCCGCGCCCAGTTCGCCGCCCATGATGCGGGCGTCGATGTTCTGTGCCTGGGAGGTGAGCGAGCCCATCATGTTGCGCTGGTAGTCGAACAGGATGTAGTCGCGCACTTGGCCGACATAACCCGAGGCCCAGGCTTCCAGGCGCTCGTCGTGGTACTGGATGCCGAAGTCGAGCTGGGTGGTCTTCTCCGGTTTGATGCCGTCGAAGGCGTTTACCGAGCCGGCCGGGGCACGCTTGGGCGAGAACAGCTCCCAGTAGTCGGGGAAGCGCTGGGTGTGGCCCAGGCCGATGTAGGTGGTGGCCGGAATCGCCGCCAGGTCGTGCTCGTAGCGCACGAAGCCGCTGGGCAGGGTGTCGGCGCGGGTATCGCCTTCGGTGGCGCTGCCCTTGCGGAAGTCTCGGGCCGAGGCACGGTCCAGGCGGGCGCCAGTGACCAGGCGGTCCTCGCCGGTCGCATACCAGGTGAGCTCGCCGAAGGCACCGTAGTTGTGGAAGTCGGCGTCCTTCGTCCAGGGTTTGCCTTTGTGCGCGTTGACGCCCATGCCGCCGCGCTGGCGGTGCTCGTTGGTCTGCGCGTCGATGCCGCTGATCAACTGCACGTCGGCCCAGCGCCAGGTGGCCTTGATCCGCGCGCCCATGGTGCGGCGGTCGACGTTGCTGACCATGGGCATGCCCATCATGCCGGTGCCCGATGGGGTACGCAGGGTGTAGTTGTCCATCACGTGGTCGGCGTAGTTGTAGTAGACCTGCGCCTCGACCTTGTCGAGCACTTCGCCGAGGTTGGACTTCTCGAAGCGCAGCCCCAGGCTTTCGCGCTTGAACTGCGAGCCGTCCATGCCGCGCCCGGCGGAGCGGGCCTCGCCGTCGCCCTTGCCGGCGGTCAGTTCCAGCAAGGTGTCGGCGTCCGGGGTCCAGCCGAGGCTGACATCGCCGTTCCACTTGTCCCAGCGCGAAGGCACGGTGTCGCCGTTGCCGTCCTCGAAGTCGTCCGAGTGCGACTGGTTGCCGATGAAGCGCACGTAGCCGAGCTGGTTGCCGGCTGCGGCGTCGAGCACCTTGTCGAAGCGGCCGTTGGAGCCGGCCAGCACGCTGCCGTTGACCCGGCTGCCCAGTTCGCCAAATTTCTCCGGCTCACGCTCGAACAGGATGGTGCCAGCGGAGCCACCCGGGCCCCAGATCACGCTCTGCGGGCCTTTGATCACCGTGAGGCGGTCGTAGGTTTCCGGCGAGATATATGAGGTCGGGGCGTCCATGCGGCCAGGGCAGGCACCGAGCATCATGCCGCCATTGGTGAGGATGTTCAGGCGTGAGCCGAACATGCCGCGCAGCACCGGGTCGCCATTGGTGCCGCCAGCGCGGATCACCGAGAAGCCGGGGATGGTCTTGAGGTAGTCACCGCCGTCGCTGGCCGGTACGGGCTGGCGTGGATCTTTAGGGTTGGTGACGACGGTCAGCGGCGAGCTTGGGGCGATGGCGGTGATCACCGTCGGGCTCAGTTCGGCCGGGTCATGAACATGGCCTTCATGGCCGGTTTCGGCAGCAAAGGCCAGTGGCGCGAGCAGCGAGCCGCAGAGCACGGCGATGGTGCCACGCAGGGAAAGGGCAAAAACAGGGGTGCAGCCGGACATAATGATTCCAGTCGATCAGTCGTGAGTCAGCGCGAAGCCTCCTGGCTTCGGGCGTTTAACGTGTGGTGTTCAGGCGACGATCGAACGGGGCGGCGCGCGGCTGCGGGCGCCGGGGAATACAGCCTGCCGGGCATGGCCCTGGCGCGTGGCGACGGTGAGGTGGCTGGGTGGGGTGACGCTGCCTGCGCTGAGCGGGCTGAGGGTCTGGGGCAGGGCGGGGCAGTTGAACAGCAGGCTGCAATAGCCGCACTTTTCCCACATGACATGCAGCTGGCCATCGTTGCCGTGGCCGTGGTGCTCGTCGTGACCGTGCGCCATGGGCATGCTCATCGACATGTCCATGGGCATGGACATGCCGGCGTGGTGCTCCATCGGCATCGACTGGGAAACCAGCGGGCCGATGAAGATCATCCACATGGCGAACAGGCTCAGCCAGCCGCCACCGACGCGCCTGCGATCAGGGCGGGTAGTGCGGACGGAGCTGTAGCGCGGCAGGCTCATGGCGAGCGCCAGTCAGCTATCGGATCAGTGCGTGTGCTCGTGCTGCGCCTGGTCGGCGGGCGGCTGCTTCTGCACGGCGACCTCGACTGTGATGTCACCGGCCTTCTCGAAGTGCAGGGTCAGCGGGAAGCGCTTGCCGTCGGTCAGCAGGCTGCGGTCCTTGGGCTGCATGATCATCACGTGGTAGGCGCTGGGGGCGAAGGTCAGGTCCTTGCCGGCGGGCACTACCACGCTTTGCACCTGCTGCATCTTCATGGCGCCGGCTGCGCTCATCGTATGCTCGTGCAACTGGGCGTCGGCGCTGATCGGCGTGTCAGCCGAGAGCAGGCGATCGTCGGTCTTGCCGTTGTTGTGCACGACGAAGTAGGCCGCGACGTTGGGCGCGTTCGGCGGCAGCTCCAGCGACCAGGGGTGGGCGATGTGCAGGTCGCCTTTGCTGTATTCGTGGGCGTTGGCATAGGCGCCGGGCAGCAGCAGGGCGGCCAGGACGAGGGCTTGCTTGAGCATGGGTGAGTCTCCGATCTGTTGAGGTTCAGGCAGACAGCGTAGTGAACTCAGGCCAGGGGAGAGGCACGGGGATTGAGCGCGGGCCATAGCTGGCGCGGCGTGGGCTGGTAGTCGGCGAGTTGTGGCGAGTGGTCCGCAGGCAGCACGGGCGGGTTGTGCAACTGCGGCGGGTAGCCGGGCAGGGCCAGCAGGGGCGCGGCGCCCAGGCAGCACCAGCAGTTCATCATGCTGGCGCTGTCGTCGCTTTGTGTACCCAGGTCGATCTTGGCCAGGGCCTGGACATCGACCTTGGCCTTGTTGGCCATGCTGGAACAGAAAGCCCCCCACAGCAGCTGTTCGGCCGGGCCTTTCGGCGCGGCAGAAGACAGCGGCATGGCCAGCAGGTTGAACAGCACAGCGAAGCAGGCTATCCAGGCGATGTGCCGACGTGGGGGCATGGAGAGATCCGGTCAGGAATCGTGGTGGCTATTGTACGGTGGAGTATAGGTAAAAATGCCGGGGTGCGGTGAAGTGCCGCACCTGGGGCAGAGCACGTCGCGCCAAGTGGAGCAACTGCCTTATCCAATGTTTGAAAACTGGCGCGATCGACGTAGGAGCCGGCCTTGCCGGCGAACACCGGCGCAGCCGGTGCCATGCACCGCGTCGCTCGGTTCGCCAGCAAGGCTGGCTCCTACGGTTGTCGGAGCGGGCGCTATCAGGCCTTGCCGCGGCCCAGCAACCCACGAACGGTCTCTTGCAGGTCGGCCGGCAACACCACGACTTTCGAATTGTCGCTGGCCGCCAGGTTCTCCATCGCCCCGATGTAGCGCTCACCCAGCAGGTACATGGCCGGCACGGTCTCGCTGCCCACCGCTTCCTTGACCAAGGTGATCGCCCGCGCCGACGCTTCGGCCAGGTTGACCTGGGCTTCAGCATCCAGCTTGGCTGCCTGCAGGCGCGCTTCTGCTTCGAGAATCGCCGCCTGCTTGTTGCCTTCGGCGCGGGTCACGTCGGCTTTACGCTCACGCTCGGCGGCCGCCTGGCGCTCCATGGCGCTCTGCATGCTCGGCGAGGGCTTGATGTCCTGGATTTCCACCGAGCGCACGGTCACGCCCCAGTCTTCGGTCTGTTCGGACATCGCCTCGCGCAGGCGCGCCTTGATCTGCTCGCGGCTGGACAGGGCTTCGTCCAGGTCCATGGCGCCGACGATGGCGCGCAGCGAGGTCATGGTCAGGCTGGTGACGGCGAACGAGAAGTTCTGCACGCCGTACGAGGCTTTCTGCGGGTCGACGACTTTGGCGAAGCACAGGGCGTTGGCGACGATCACCGCGTTGTCCTTGGTGATGATCTCCTGCTGCTGCACGTCGAGGATGATGTCCTTGGTCGGCAGGCGGTAGGCGACCACGTCCATGTACGGGATGACGATGTTCAGGCCTGGCTTGAGGGTGCTGTGGTAGCGGCCCAGGCGCTCGACGATCCATTCTTCGCCCTGGGGCACGATGCGTACCCCCTTGAACACGGTGATCAGTACGAATGCGGCGAGGGTGCCGATGACGATGAGGCTGGTCATGCTTGCGAACTTCCTTTTAGTGCGGATTCAGGCCCGGGTGACCCGGGCGGTGTTGCCTTCGATGGCGGCCAGGCGCACGCGCTCGCCGGCGGGGATGTCGTTGTCCGAGACGCAGGTCCACTCCTCGTTGCCGAGGATGGGTTTCTGAAAGCGCACCCGGCCTTTCTGGAACTGCGACACGTTGGCGGTCAACAGGCCGACTTCACCGATCACGCTGTCGGCGGTCCAGCGCACGTCCGGCTTCTTGCGGCGGAACACCTTGAACCAGAGCGCAGTGGTGATCGATGAGAACACGATCCACAGCAGGCCTTGCATATCGAGTTGCAGGCTGGGGGCGAGCAGCGAGACGAGCGACACCAGCACGGCGCCAATACCGAACCAGAGGATGAAGAAGGTGGGGAGCACCAGTTCCAGCAGGATCAGGGCCACGCCGAAGACGAGCCAGATCCACCATTGCATTTCCATATGGGTGGAGCCTTCCAGAAGGGGGAGAGGTAATTCTACGGCAGGAGCAAGGCACAGGGCCATCTCGTGACGGTCAGCGTGGGGACGTCACCCAGTCTTCCACACGCAACCCCGGAACACGCTGGAACTCGCGCAGGTTGTTGGTCACCAGTGTGAGGCCGCGAGCGCGGGCGTGGCCGGCAATCATTCTGTCGTAGGGGCCGATGGGCGTGCCGGCCTTGGCCAGCTCCGCACGTAGCTGCGCAGTGTGAGCGGCGCCCTGAATGTCGTAGTCAAGCACATCGAGCCGTGCGGCGAACCCCTCGACAATGGCCAGGTTACGTTCCGGCGCGGCGGATTTTTCCGCACCGTAGATCAACTCCATCAGGGTTACTGTGCTGATGGCCAGCTGGCCGTGGTAGCGATTGAACGCCTCGCGCACTACCTGTGGCTTGTTCTTGATGGTGAAAATGCAGATGTTGGTATCGAGCATGTACCTGAGCATCAGAATCCTTCGCGCTCCTGGTCGGCTGGCTGTTCCCTGCTCGCCATGAAGTCCGCACTCACATCGTCACCCTCGAACCAGCTGTCCCAGCTTTCGCCGGCAGGCGAGATGATACGGGAACGGCCCACCGCGACGATGTCCACGCGGGTGACGTCTTCTGGAAGGGCGAGGGCTTTTGGCATGCGGATAGCCTGGCTGCGGTTGCTTTTGAAGACTGCACCTTGCTCCATGATGGGCCTCCTTGAAAGCGCAAATGTATGTCCGGAGTTTAATTCCGGGAATGGATATGTCAATGGGATATACGTGGCGAGATCAGGCCTTGGGCAGGCCGAGCGCCTCTAGCAGTAACCCTGTATCTTGAAACGCCTGATTCACCTCCGGCAGCACCGGTCGCTTGAGCACCAGCACTGGAACCCCACGCTCCCGCGCCACTTCCAGCTTCGGCTCGGTGGCCGTGCTGCCGCTGTTCTTGCTCACCAGCACGTCGATCTGCCGACGTTCGAACAGGGCACGTTCATCGTCTATGAGGAATGGCCCGCGAGCACCGATCACCTCGCAGCGGTCATTGCCGGGGCACGCCTCGAGGGCGCGCAGGGTCCAGAACTGGTGTGGCGGGATTTCGTCCAGATGTTGCAGGGGTTCGCGGCCGAGGGTGAACAAGGGGTGTTGGAACGGGGCCAGCGCCTCGATCAGCCCGGCCCAGTCCTCGACTTCGCGCCAGTCATCACCGGGCTGCGCCTGCCACGCCGGGCGGCGCAGGGCCCAGCAGGGAATGCCGGCGCTGCGTGCGGCGAGGGCGGCGTTGCGGCTGATCTGCGCGGCATAGGGATGGGTGGCGTCGATCAGCAGGTCGATGCCTTCGGCGCGCAGGTACTCGGCCAGGCCTTCGGCGCCGCCATAGCCGCCGACCCGCACCTGGCAGGCGAGGTCCTGGGGAATGCGGCCGATGCCGGCGAGGCTGTAGACATGCTGCGGACCGAGCTGGCGGGCGATAGCCAGGGCTTCTGTGACGCCGCCGAGGAGCAGGATGCGGCCGTTCATGCCACGCCTGCCTTGCCGACGATGCCGCCCTGGCGGTCGATGGCGAATACTTCCACCTGCACCTGGGCCGGCACCACGCTGCGGGCGAAAACCAGGGCATGGCGGCACACCTCATCACCCAGGGCGATGCCGGCGGCATGCGCGAGAGCAAGGGCCTGCTGGCTGGTGTTGGCGGCGATGATCGCCTGTTGCAGCGCCGTGTCCGCGCCAATGGCCGCCGCCCAGCCCGCCAGCTGCGGCAGGTCGATGCTCGAATGGCGGCTGTGCAGGTCCATGTGCCCGGCGGCCAGTTTGCTGATCTTGCCGAAGCCGCCGCATAGCGTGAGGCGCGGCACGGGTACCTTGCGCAGGTGCTTGAGCACGGCGCCCACAAAGTCGCCCATCTCGATCAGGGCGATCTCCGGCAGGTTGTAGACCCGGCGCATGGTGTCTTCGCTGGCGTTGCCGGTGCAGGCGGCGATATGGGTGTAGCCGTTGGTATGGGCGACGTCGATGCCCTGGTGGATCGAGGCGATGTAGGCCGAGCAGGAAAACGGCCGGACGATACCGCTGGTACCCAGGATCGACAGCCCGCCGAGGATGCCCAGGCGCGGATTCATGGTCTTCAGGGCCAGCTGTTCGCCGCCCTGCACGTTGACCGTCACTTCGAAACCGCCGTGGTAGCCGCAATCGCCCGCCAGTTGCAGCAGATGGTCGCTGATCATCTTGCGTGGTACCGGGTTGATGGCCGGTTCACCGACCGCCAGCACCAGCCCCGGGCGAGTCACGGTACCCACGCCCGCGCCCGCGACGAAGCGAACGCCGGGCTCGGCGCGCAGGCGCACCTGGCTGAAGAGCAGTGCGCCATGGGTGACATCGGGGTCGTCGCCGGCATCCTTCAAGGTGCCGGCCTCGGCCATGTCGCCCTTGAGGTGGCAGAACTCCAGGCGCATCTGCACCACCTTGCCCTTGGGCAGAGTGATCTCCACTGCGTCGTGCCGTTGCCCGGTCAGCAGCAGGCGCGCCGCCGCCAGGCTGGTGGCGGTGGCGCAACTGCCGGTGGTCAGGCCGCTGCGCAGCGGCGCGGCCTGTTCGCGGGTTTCTTCACGCATCGAAGGGCTTCACCACGTCGAGCAGGGTGATCGGCAGGGCCTGGCGCCAGGTGTCGAAGCTGCCCAGCGGTTGTGTGTGGGCGATGTGGATGCGGGTCAGCTCGCCGCCATGCTGGTCGCGGAACTGCGCCAGGGCGACCTCGCTCTGCAGCGTGACGGCGTTGGCCACCAGGCGCCCGCCCGGCAGCAGGCGCTCCCAGCACAGGTCGAGCACGCCTTCGCGGGTGACGCCGCCGCCGATGAAAATTGCGTCTGGGCGCTCCAACCCAGTCAGCGCGTCGGGCGCTTTACCACGGATCAGTTGCAGGCCGGGTACGCCCAAAGTGTCGCGGTTGTGTTCGATGAAGCCCTGGCGGCCTTCGTCGGCTTCGATGGCCAGGGTGCGGCAGCTGGGGTGGGCGCGCATCCACTCGATGCCGATGGAACCGCAGCCGGCGCCCACGTCCCACAGCAGTTCACTGGGTTGCGGGGCGAGGCGGGCCAGGGTGATGGCGCGCACGTCGCGTTTGGTCAGTTGGCCGTCATGTCGGAAGGCACTGTCGGGCAGGCCAGCCACGCGAGGCAGGCGTGGGGTGTCGGGCGAGGCCTGGCATTCGATGGCGACCAGGTTGAGCGTGGCGATGTCGGTGCGTGGCCAGTCGTCGGCGGTGCCGCTCAGCGTTCGCTCCTGTGGGCCGCCGAGGTGTTCGAACACCTGGAGACGGCTGGGGCCGAAGCCACGCTCGCGCAACTGCGCGGCAATGGCGGCCGGGCTGCTTTCATCGTTGCTCAGCACCAGCAGGCGCACACCGCTATACAGGTGGGCATTGAGCGCGGCCAGCGGACGGGCCACCACCGAGACCACCTGCACATCTTGCAGCGGCCAGCCAAGACGGGCGGCCGCGAGTGCACACGAGGAGGGCATCGACAGCACCTGCAGTTCCTCGGCGGGCAGCTGGCGCGCCAGGCTGGCGCCGACGCCGTAGAACATCGGGTCGCCGCTGGCCAGCACGCACACCGGCTCGCCGCGCAGGGCCATGACCGGGGCCAGGGAGAAAGGGCTGGGCCAGTGCAATTGCTCGGCGGTCACGCAGCGGGGCAGCAGCGCCAGTTGGCGTGGGGCACCGATGATTCGCGTGGCCGATAGCAGGGCGCGGCGGGCCTGTTTGCCCAGGCCGCTGAAGCCGTCTTCGCCGATGCCTATTACTGTCAGCCAGGGGGCCATCGTGTCCTCTTCAACACCGCATGGGGGCACTGCGTGCCTCTTTCGCGGCGCAAGGCCGCTCCTACAGGTACAGCGCAAACCCCGTGAGAGCGGCCTTGCGCCGCGAAAGGGCTGCGCAGCAACCCCGAAATTGAACGTTCGACCACCGGTTTTTCATGCCGCCGGACAAAGCAGGCATAATACCGCGCCTTCTACACTAGAAGCGCACTTTCACGATTGCCGGATGCCCCCTTGACGCAGCCCCCGTCCCCCGAAGTTTCGCCCCGTCCCTCGGCCTGTCCGGGGTTGTGGCGCATCGTTGCCGCGCGTGACGGTGGCATTTGCCGGATCAAGCTGCCCGGCGGCCTGCTGCTGGCCGACCAGGCCGATGCCGTGGCCGACGCCGCCGAGCGCTTCGCCGGTGGAGTGATCGAGGCGACCAACCGGGCCAATCTGCAGATTCGAGGCATCGGTGAAAACCACCGTGGCCTGGTCGAGCATCTGCTGGCCGCAGGACTTGGCCCGCGTGACGCGGCAGGTGACGATGTGCGCAACCTCATGCTCAGTCCGTTGGCCGGTCTCGACCCGGCCATGCTGTTCGACACCCGGCCATTGGCCGGGCAGATCCTCGCGCTGCTGGAGAGCACTCCCAGGTTCCACAAGCTGTCGGCCAAGTTCGCCGTGCAACTCGATGGCGGCGAAAGCCTGGCGATGCTCGAGCACCCCCACGACCTGTGGTTGTCCGCGATGCAGCGCGAAGGGCGCATCTGGTTGCGGTTCGGCCTCGCGAGCAGCCTGTCGAATGGCCAGGCGCTGGGTGCGGTACCGATGGAGCAGGGGCCGGCGTTGGTGCGCGCGGTGCTGGAGCGCTTCCTTGATCTGGCGACACCCGAGCAGTCGCGCATGCGTCAATTGCTGCAGGTGTGCCCGGTTGAGCACTTCCTGGAAGGGCTGGCGATTCAGATCGATACCACGTCGATGGCCTGGCAACGCCTGGCGACGACAAGCCCCTGGTTGGGCGTGCTGCCCCAGCGCCAGGGCGTGGCCCTGGGCGTCGCGCCGCCCCTCGGGCGCCTGACGGCCGCAATGCTTCGCTGTGCCGCGCGCATCGCCCGGCAATGGGGCGATGGCAGCTTGCGCCTGACGCCTTGGCAGAGCCTGGTGCTGACTTCCCTCGAGCCGACCGAGCTGGAAAACGCACGCGCGCAACTGACGGCATCCGGCATGCTCTGCCACAACGAACATCCACTGGCGCGGGTCGTCGCTTGCACCGGCTCCAGCGGTTGCGCCAAGGCCCAGGCCGACACCAAGGCCGACGCCATTGCCCTGGCCGCCCTGCTGCACCACGGTGCCCCGGGCAGCGTGCACCTGACAGCCTGCCCACGCTCCTGCGCCATGGCCCATGCCGCCCCAGCCACCCTGCTGGCCCGCGCCCCGGGCCGTTATGACCTTTACTTGCGCGACGCGCGCTTGCCGGGCTTCGGCAGGCTGCGCGCAGCCGACCTCACCCCAGAAGAAGCAGGCGCCATGCTCGACCTGCCGACGGAGCACCTTGATGATTGACTACATCCGCGATGGTCAGGAGATCTATCGCAATTCCTTCCGGATCATCCGCGAGGAGGCCCGGCTCGAGCGGATCCCCGCCGATCTTGAAAAGCTCGCCGTGCGCGTGATCCATGCCTGCGGCATGGTCGAGGCCATCGATGGCCTGCAGTTCTCCGAAGGCGCGGGTACCGCTGGTCGCGAAGCCCTGGCCAAGGGCGCGCCAATCCTCTGCGACGCGCACATGGTCGCCGAGGGCATTACCCGCGCCAGGCTGCCGGCGAACAACCCGGTGATCTGCACCCTGCGCGACCCGAGCGTACCGGACCTGGCCAAGGCTGAGGGCAACACCCGTTCGGCGGTGGCCCTGGAGCTGTGGCGCCCGCACCTGGAAGGGAGTGTGGTGGTGATTGGCAACGCGCCGACCGCCTTGTTCTACCTGCTGGAAATGCTCGATGCCGGTGCACCGAAACCGGCGCTGATCCTCGGCTTCCCGGTCGGCTTCGTCGGCGCCGCCGAATCGAAGGCGATGCTCGCCGCCGACAGCCGTGGCGTGCCGTTCGTGATCATGCAGGGCCGCCTGGGCGGCAGTGCGATGGCCGCCGCCGCGGTCAACGCCCTGGCCACGGAGGTGGAATGATGCACGCGCGCGGAAGACTGCTGGGCCTGGGTGTCGGCCCTGGCGATCCTGAACTCATTACGCTCAAGGCCTTGCGCCTGCTGCGCGAGGCGCCCGTGGTGGCGTACTTCGTGGCCAAGGGCAAGCGCGGCAACGCCTTCGGCATCATCGAAGCGCATCTGCAAGCCGAGCAGACCTTGCTGCCGCTGGTGTACCCGGTGACCACCGAGGCACTGCCCGCGCCGCTCTCCTACGAACAGGTGATCAGCGACTTCTACGACGAAGCCAGCCTGCAGGTGGCGGCGCACCTGGACGCCGGCCGCGACGTGGCGGTGATCTGCGAAGGTGATCCGTTTTTCTACGGCTCCTACATGTACTTGCACGACCGCCTGGCCACGCGCTACGAGGCCCAGGTGATCCCCGGCGTGTGTTCGATGCTTGGTGGCGCCTCGGTGCTTGGTGCGCCACTTGTGTACCGCAACCAGACCCTCACCGTGCTCTCCGGCGTACTGCCCCACGAGGAACTCAAGCGTCGCCTGGCCGACGCCGACGCGGCGGTGATCATGAAGCTGGGCCGCAATTTCCCCAAGGTCCGCCAGGTGCTGGCGGATCTGGGGTTGGATGGGCGTGCGCTCTATGTGGAGCGGGCGACCATGGCCAACCAGAAGATCGTCGCGCTGGACGAAGTCGACCCGCAGTCCTCGCCGTACTTCTCGCTGATCATCGTGCCGGGTGAGAAATGGCAGGGATGAACAACGCACCGGCAATCGTCATTCTCGGCCCGGGCAGCCTGGCCACCGCGCAGCGTGTCCAGCAATGTTATCCACAGGCCGTGATCCATGGCCTGCAAGGGCGCGTGGAGGGGGCTGACCGTTACTACGCGGCCTTCGGCGATACCTTGCGCGCGCTCTATCAGCAGGACACGCCGATCATCGCCCTGTGCGCGGCGGGTATCGTCATCCGCACCCTGGCGCCGTTGCTGAACGAAAAAGGCGTCGAGCCGCCGGTGCTGGCGGTGGCCGAGGACGGCAGTGCCGTGGTGCCACTGCTCGGTGGCCTGGGTGGGGTCAATGTCATGGCCCGCGAAATCGGCGAAGTGCTGGGCGTGAACGCGGCGATCACCACCAGTGGCGAGCTGCGCTTCGGCACCTGCCTGCTCAACCCGCCCGAGGGTTATGCGCTGGCGGATCTCGAACAGGGCAAGCGCTTCGTTTCCGACCTGCTGGCCGGCGAAGCGGTGCGTGTCGAAGGCGACGCGCCGTGGCTCGAGCACGCGCAACTGCCCGCCAGCGACGATGCGCAACGCACCATCCATGTGGGGAGCGCGCTGCGCCCGGCCAGCCGTGACGAGCTGCTGATCCATGCGCGTTGCGTGGTGGTGGCGGTCACGGTCGGTGCCCCAGACCTGGTGCAACAGGTGCGTGAGGAATTGCTGCGGGCGAACATCGCCGAGCCGGCGCTGGCGTGCTTGCTGGCAAGCGAGGGCGAGATGGCGGAGCCCGCCCTGCACGAGGCCGCGCAGGCGTTGAACGTTGCCCTGCGTTTTGTTCCAGCCGCCGAGAGCCTCGAGCAAATGCTGGCCGATGCACTGCCGCAAGCGTGCGTAGGCTCGTCTACGGGGCTTGCCCATGCCGTTACCGTCGCGCCTGTCGACGTCGAGCGCATCGGCCGTCGCCGCGGCCGCCTGGCCGTGATCGGTCTGGGCCCCGGCGCAGCCGAGCTGATGGTGCCGGTGGTCAAGGCTGAGTTGGCGCGGGCCCAGGATGTGCTCGGCTACGAAACCTACGTGCGCATGGCAGGCCCGTTCCGGGCGGACCAGGTGCTGCACTGCACTGATAACCGCGAAGAGATGCAGCGTGCCCGCCATGCCTTCGAACTGGCGGCTCAGGGCCGTTCGGTGGTGGTGGTGTCGTCGGGTGATCCGGGCGTGTTCGCCATGGCCGCCGCGGTACTCGAAGCGCTTCATGAGTCTCGCGATCCGGCCTGGCAGCGCGTCGACCTGGAGATCCTGCCAGGCGTGTCGGCCTCGCTGGCTACCGCCGCGCAAGCGGGGGCGCCGCTGGGGCATGACTTCTGCGTGATGTCGCTGTCGGACAACCTCAAGCCGTGGTCGATCATCGAGAAGCGTCTGGACCTGGCCGCCGAGGCTGACCTGGTCCTGGCCTTCTACAACCCGATCTCCAAGGCCAGGCCTCATCAACTGGGGCAGGCGTTGGAGGTGGTGCGTCGGCATCGCGACGCCAGCACGCCGGTGGTCCTGGGCCGTGACATCGGACGGCCGGGGCAGACGCTGCGTGTGGTCACCCTTGGGGAGCTGGAGCCGACGATGGTCGACATGCGCACCATGGTGCTGGTTGGCTCCTCGACCACCTGCACATTCCCTCGTGCCGACGGCGCCGAGTGGGTGTACACACCACGCTGGTACCCGGTGAAAGCCTGACCGTAAGGGAAAACCGGCCCGCTTATACATATTGCTCAACCGTATAGCTTTAAGTCTCACCCGGCGCTTATGCCGGGGCAGACTTGAAGGAATACACCATGAGCAACATTCTAGTGACCGAGACCAATTCCGCCGCCGTCGTCGAGCAATCGCTGATGGCCTTTGCTGCGGGCATTAAGGCGCAAACACGCTCCGACATCCTGCACTCGTACCAGTTTGCTTCTCGAGTGGCATCCAAGCAGTTCCCCACCAAGGAGCAGAGCGAGGAGTGGTACAAGAGGGCGCTCGAGGTCATGGAAGACCTGGGCTGGCTGACCATCCGCCGCACCTATGAACGCGAGCACTCCGAGTCCCAGTCGCTCACCCTAGGCAGCATCGCCTTCAAGGCCATGAAGGCAGTAGGTCAGGCTGCATTTGGTGGTCCTGTCAGTGAGGCGCTGGGCAAGCTGGCGGGCGATGCCCTGGAGTCGCTCGGCAGTATCACCGAGCCTCAGGAAGTGTTGAAGCGCAACCTTGAGGAAAGGGAGACCGGTTCCATCGGCCTGGTGACCTGCCTTGAGAACTCGGAGGGCGAAGTGCTCATGTTGCTGACCGCAGTCAGCACCGATGGCATGGAAAAGAACACGGACACCCTGGTGTTCGAATGGAAGAATACCGGGGCCTACAGCTACTCCGGTGCCGCGCTGCTGAGCTTCAACACCGAGCATTACGCCCGTGTGCGCGAAGATGTGGCCACTCGCCTGGGTGACCTGACGCGCAAGAATGTCAGCGAGTACGAAATCTGAAGCGCTGTTCTCAAGGCACCAGGTAACCCTTGATGCCGGTGAAGATGATCTGCGCCGCCAGGGCGCAGACGAACAGCCCCATCAGCCGGCTGACGATCTGCAAGCCCTGGTCACCCAGCAGTCGCTCGATGCGGTGCGAGAGGTACAGCACCAACCCGACGGTGAAGCTGGCCAGGGCGATGCTGACGATGGCCAGTAGCTTGTCGTCCCAATGCGGCTGGCCCACCCCCATCACCAGCAGCGCGCCGATGGTGCCGGGGCCGACGGTCAGCGGGATGGTCAGTGGCACGATGGTCACATCCTGCTGCACGTTGTCGGTTTGCACGGCCGACTTGCCCTGGGCCATGCCCAGCGCCGAGATGAACAGTACCGAGCCGGCGCCGATGCGGAACGCGTCGGCGGTGATGCCGAATACGCCGAAGATCACCCGCCCGAACAGATAGAGCAGCACGCTGGCCACCAACGTGGCGATGGCCACGCGCCAAGCCAGTTGCTTGCGTTCCTTGCTTGAGTGGCCACGGGTGAGGCCGATGAAACACGACAGCACGAAGAATGGGCTGTAGAGCACGAGCATCTTCAGGTAGACGCTGAACAACTCATGGAGCATGGCGCTGAGTCCGCGGCGGGAATGGGTGGCACCTGTATAGCACGGAACTTGTAGGAGCGGCTTCAGCCGCGAAGCAGCCATCTCGGTGCGTGGCACCCGCTTTGCGGGTGATCGCGGCTGAAGCCGCTCCTACAGGATCTGCGTGGTGTCGTCGGACACCACTTGGCGTTGTCCTGCCCAGAACTGGATCAGCTCACGCAACTGCGACAACTCCACCGGCTTGGCCATGTGTCCGTCCATGCCTGCCAGGCGCGCGCGTTCCTTGTGTTCGCTGAGGATATGCGCGGTTAATGCCACGACTGGCGTGCGCGGTCGGCCATTGGTGGATTCCCAGGCGCGCAACTGTTGCGTGGCGGAAAAGCCATCGAGCACCGGCATCTCGCAGTCCATCAGCACCAGGTCGTAGCGCCTGGCCTTCATCGCTTGCAGGGCTTCCTCGCCATTGCTGGCGGTGTCCGGCTCGAGGTTGAGCTTGCCGAGCATGCCGCGGATGACCTTGGTCGAGATGCTGTTGTCCTCTGCCACCAGGATGCGGAAGTCGCTGGGCAGGTCCAATGGCTGCGGGATGCTGCCCGGCAAAACCGGGGGTACTTGTTCGCGACCGCGCAGGGCCAGCTCTTCGGCGAGGGTAGTCTTGAGCGTGTAGCCGGCCACCGGCTTGGCGAGGATGCGCTTGACCCCGGCGTTGCGTGCGATGACCTTGCTGGGCGCGTTGCTGATGCCGGTGAGCATGACCACCAGGATGTCGTGGTTCAGGCTCGGGTCTTCCTTGATCTTGGCCGCCAGCTGCATGCCGGTCATGCCGGGCATGTTCTGGTCCAGCAGCACGGCATCGAAGTAGTCGCGCAGGTGCGCCTTGGTACGCAGCAGCGCCAGCGCTTCCTTGCCCGACGGCACGGCACTGACGTTCATGCCCCAGGCACTGCATTGCTGCACCAGCACCTTGCGGCAGGTGTCGTTGTCGTCGACCACCAGCACCCGCGCGTCGCGCAGCGGGCCGTCGAGGTCGGTGGGCGGTTGCTCCAGACGCAGCGGGTCGAGCGGCAGCGTCAGCCACAGGGTGTTGCCCATGCTGGTGCTGGTCTTGATGCCGAACTCGCCCTGCATCAGGCCGATCAGTTGCTTGGCGATCACCAGCCCGAGGTGGCCGCCGAGCTTGTTGCTGGAGAGGAAGTGGCGGCTGTGCAGTTCGGCTTGCAGCAGGGCGTCGCGCTCGGCCGGTGGCATGGGCTCGCCGCTGTCCTGCACGGCGATGCGCAGGCGCGGAGCGTCGCCGCGTTGATCGAGGGCGATCACCAGCAGGATCTCGCCCTGGTCGGTGTTCTTCAAGGCGTTGTCGAGCAGGCTCGACAGGGCCTGGCGCAAGCGCGTCGGGTCGCCGCTGACCACCCGTGGTACCTGTGGCTGGGTGAAGCTGATCAGCTCGATGTTCTGCTGCTCGGCCTTGGCCCGGAAGATGTTCAGGCAGTCTTCGATCAGGGCGTTGAGGTCGAACTGCACATCGTCCAGCTCGATTTGCCGCGACTCGAGCTTGGAGATGTCGAGGATCTCATTGATCAGGGTGAGCAGTTCGTTGCCGGCACTGTGAATGGTCTGCACGTAGTCGCGCTGCTTGACCGACAGCGGCGTGCCCAGCAGCAGCTCGGTCATGCCCAGTACGCCGTTCATGGGGGTGCGGATTTCGTGGCTGATCTTGGCCAGGAACTCGGCCTTGGCGTTGATTTCGGCATCGCTGGCGGCCAGGGCGCGGCTGGCACGGAAGCGTTCCTCGCTGATGCGCCGCAGGCGTTCGCTGACGGCCAGGTTGAGCAGCAGGCCGCTGGCCACGGTCAAGGCCATCAGGATGCACAGCAGCCACGGCGTCGGGGTGCGGGTCAGGCCCAGCAGTGCCGGTAGCAGCACCAAGCCGCCGAGGTTGTAGACCAGCATGGCCACGGCGAACAAGCGCGCTGGCGTGTAGCCCCGGTGCCAGTGATAGCAGCTGACCAGCAACATACTCAGGCTGCCGATGGCGAGCAGGGCATAGGTCATCAGGTTCAGCGGCAATGTATCGACGAACAGCAACACCAGGCCGCTGACACCCGCCACCAGCATTTCCAGGTGCAGTAAGCGGGTGAGCCGTGCCGAGCCGCATGGCGAGAAGAAATGCACGGTGAAGTACAGGCCGGCCAGGCCCGCCAGCACCAGCGTAAGATAGGCGGCCGGGGTCTGGGCGCTGTACCACAGGTGCCACCAGGGGCCGCTGAGGTTGAGCAGGATCAGCGCGCTGAGCAGCATCAGGGCATGGTACAGCGCCAGCACCAGGGTGGTGTTGGAGCGGGTGTAGGCGAAGCGGATCAGGTTGTGCAGGATCAGCATCACCAGCCCGCCGAACAGCAGGCCGAACAGCAGCGACTGGCGCTGGTCGGCAGCAGCGTGGGCAGTGGACTCGACACTGATGGCCGGACGCAACTGGTGCTCGGAGACCAACCGCAGGTAGATGTCCAGCGGTTGATTGCTGTGCGGCAGTGGCAGCACATGGTCCCTGCCGCGCTGGGTGGGGCTGACACCATCACCCTGCCTGCCGTGATGCAGCTGGCGCAGCAGCTTGCCGCCTTCGAGGGCGTAGAGGTCCAGGCGTGACAGGTCGGGGGCGAAAATACGGACCAGTTGCTCCTGGTCGTTCGGTTCCAGGCGGTAGTGCAGCCACAGGGCCTGGTCGGGGAGGGCGGCATCCAGTTCTTCGAGGGCCAGTGGGCTGAACTGGTTGCGGTAACGCTCGGAGCGTACGTCGGACAGCTGCAGGTTGGCCTGTTCATCGAGCAGCGCGGACCAGCCCCCGGCCTGGTCGGCGTGGGCCGGGAGCAGGCAGAGCAGGGTCAGCAGGCTGACGATCAGGGCAGTGGCAATCCGAAGCCGACGCACGACGAAATCCCTTCTTAGCTAATGTGCCGGGTAACAACTATGCGCGGCGCGCCAAGGCGAAGGCAAGGCCCCGAAGGGCCTTGTCGACGAGCCGAAGGCCGCGCGCACCGGGCGCGGCGGCCATTCGGCGCAGTATTACTGCTGGTGTTCACCGCGCTCGCGGGCGATGGCCCGGTAGCCGATGTCGGTACGGTGGAAGCTGCCGTTCCAGGTCACTTCCTTGGCCAGGCGGTAGGCCTGCTGCTGGGCGGCCTCGACGGTGTCACCCATGGCAGTGGCGCAGAGCACACGACCACCTGCGGTGGCTACCTGGCCGTCCTTCAGTGCGGTACCGGCGTGGAACACCTTGCCTTCTAGCTTGGCGGCAGCGTCCAGACCACTGATCACGTCGCCTTTATTGTAGTCACCCGGGTAGCCACCGGCGGCCAGCACCACGCCCAGGCTCGGGCGCGGATCCCACTGGGCTTCGACCTTGTCCAGGGCCTTGGCGAATGCGGCTTCCACCAGCAGCACCAGGCTCGACTCCAGGCGCAGCATGACCGGTTGCGTCTCGGGGTCGCCGAAGCGGCAGTTGAACTCGATGACCTTGGGATTGCCCGCCTTGTCGATCATCAGGCCTGCGTAGAGGAAGCCGGTATAGACGTTGCCTTCCTCGGCCATGCCGCGCACGGTCGGCCAGATCACCTGGTCCATCACACGCTGGTGCACGTCTGCGGTGACTACCGGTGCGGGCGAGTAGGCGCCCATGCCGCCGGTGTTCGGGCCGGTGTCCTTGTCGCCGACGCGCTTGTGGTCCTGGCTGGTGGCCATGGGCAGTACGTTGTGGCCGTCGACCATGACGATGAAGCTGGCTTCCTCGCCGTCGAGGAATTCCTCGATGACCACGCGCGAACCGGCCTCACCGAAGGCGTTGCCGGCGAGCATGTCGCGCACGGCGTCTTCGGCTTCCTGCAGGGTCATGGCGACGATCACGCCCTTGCCCGCGGCCAGGCCGTCGGCCTTGATCACGATGGGGGCGCCTTTTTCACGCAGGTAGGCCAGGGCCGGCTCGATCTCGGTGAAGTTCTGGTAGTCGGCGGTGGGGATCTTGTGGCGAGCCAGGAAGTCCTTGGTGAAGGCTTTTGAACCTTCCAGCTGGGCCGCGCCCTTGGTCGGGCCGAAGCAGTCCAGGCCACGGCTGCGGAACAGGTCGACCACGCCGAGCACCAGCGGTGCTTCCGGGCCGACGATGGTCAGGTCGACGTTCTTCTCGGCGAAATCGGCCAGTTGTTCCAGGGCGGTAACGTCGATGGCGACGTTCTCGCACTTGGCTTCAATGGCGGTGCCAGCGTTGCCCGGGGCGACGAAGACTTTCTCGACGCGGGGGTCCTGGGCGACTTTCCAGGCCAGGGCGTGCTCGCGGCCGCCGCTGCCGATGATCAAAACTTTCATGTCAAAACCTCTGTGTGGCGGCGATCCCCGGCCCTTGTAGGAGCGGATTCATCCGCGATGGCGGCGGAGAATCCAGCATCGCAATCGCGGATGAATCCGCTCCTACAGGGCCCGGGACCGGCCTGGTATCTGATTAGTGGCGGAAGTGGCGCATGCCGGTGAATACCATCGCGATGCCAGCCTCATCAGCGGCGGCGATGACTTCAGCGTCACGCATCGAGCCACCCGGCTGGATCACGGCGCTGATACCCACTTTAGCCGCATTGTCGATGCCGTCGCGGAACGGGAAGAACGCGTCCGAGGCCATGACCGCGCCCTGCACCTGCAGGCCGGCATGCTCGGCCTTGATGGCGGCGATGCGCGCGGAATTGACGCGGCTCATCTGGCCGGCGCCGACACCGATGGTCTGGCGGTTCTTGGCGTAGACGATGGCGTTGGACTTGACGAACTTGGCCACTTTCCAGGCGAACACCAGGTCGTGGATTTCCTGTTCGGTCGGTGCGCGTTTGGTGACGATCTTCAGGTCATCGGCAGTGATCATGCCGATATCGCGGCTCTGCACCAGCAGCCCACCGTTGACGCGCTTGAAGTCCCAACCGGCGGCGCGCTCGGCTGGCCACTCACCGCACTCCAGCAGACGCACGTTCTGCTTGGCGGCCACGACTTCGCGGGCGGCCTGGGAGATTTTCGGGGCGATGATCACTTCGACGAACTGGCGCTCGACGATGGCTTTGGCGGTTTCGCCATCCAGCTCGCGGTTGAAGGCGATGATGCCGCCGAACGCCGATTCGGTGTCGGTGGCGTAAGCCAGGTCGTAGGCCTTGCGGATGCCGCCTTCGTCTTCGGGGACGACCGCAACGCCGCACGGGTTGGCATGCTTGACGATCACGCAGGCCGGCTTGACGAAGCTCTTCACGCACTCCAGCGCGGCGTCGGTGTCGGCCACGTTGTTGAACGACAGCTCCTTGCCCTGCAGCTGGATGGCGGTGGAGATGCTGGCTTCGCCTTTCTTCGCCTCGACGTAGAACGCCGCGCTCTGGTGCGGGTTCTCGCCGTAGCGCATTTCCTGGGCCTTGACGAACTGGCTGTTGAAGGTGCGCGGGAACTCGCTGCGGTCTTCGGTCGACAGGGACTCTTTAGACTGGTCGATGGTGCCCATGTAGTTGGCGATCATGCCGTCGTAGGCGGCGGTGTGCTCGAAGGCCTTGAGCATCAGGTCGAAGCGCTGGGCGTAGGTGAGGCCACCGGCTTTCAGGCCTTCGACGACGCCGGCGTAGTCGCTGGCGTTGACCACGATGGCGACGTCCTTGTGGTTCTTCGCCGCCGAACGGACCATGGTCGGGCCGCCGATGTCGATGTTCTCGATGGCGGTGGGCAGGTCGCAGCCCGGCTTGCTGATGGTGGCTTCGAACGGATACAGGTTGACCGCGACCAGGTCGATCGGCTTGATGCCGTGTTCGTTCATGATGGCGTCGTCAGTGCCGCGACGGCCGAGGATGCCGCCGTGGATCTTCGGATGCAGGGTCTTGACCCGGCCGTCCATCATTTCGGCGAAGCCGGTGTAGTCGGCCACTTCCACCGCGTTTACGCCGTTATCCTTGAGCAGCTTGTAGGTGCCGCCGGTGGACAGGATCTCGACACCGAGCTGTTGCAGCTCACGGGCGAATTCGAGGATACCGGTCTTGTCGGAGACGCTGATCAGGGCGCGGCGGATCGGCAGGCGGGTAGTCTGGTCGGTCATTTCAGATTCCATAACGCGGTGGAGTCAGCAAAAAAGGCGCCTCTTTGCATGAGCGCCTTTTCTGGTTGGGGTTCTGGCCTTACAACAGATCGTACTGCTTGAGCTTCTTGCGCAGCGTGCCTCGGTTGAGCCCGAGCATCTCGCTGGCTTTGGTCTGGTTGCCCTTGACGTAGTTCATCACGCATTCGAGCAAGGGCGCCTCGACTTCCGAGAGCACCAGGTTGTACACGTCCGTGACGGTGGCGCCTTCCAGGTGGGCGAAGTAGTTGTGCAGCGCCTTCTCGACGCTGTCGCGGAGCGTCTGGCCCTCCTCGCTCGGCGTGTTCAGGTGCTGCTTGAGGTTGGCGTTGTCGCTCACGGGCGTTGTTCCACTCACTAATGTCTCGGTCATCATCGTCATGCGGCCACCCCTTGTTCGTCCTCTGTCCCAAGGCTCTGTCGACGCTCGGCGAAAAAGGCCTGAACGTTGGCGCACTGCGCTTGTGTGTCTTCCAAGGCGTTGAACCGGCTGCGGAACTCCTTGCCGCCGGGTCGGGTCGCCAGGTACCAGCCAACGTGCTTGCGGGCGATACGCACGCCCATCACATCGCCATAGAAGGCATGCAACGCGGCCAGGTGTTCCAGCAGAATGCGTTCCACTTCGTCCAGCGCCGGTGCAGGCAGGTGCTCGCCCGTGCGCAGGTAATGCTCGACCTCGCGGAAGATCCACGGCCGCCCTTGGGCGGCGCGGCCGATCAGCAGGCCGTCGGCGCCGGTGGCGTCCAGCACCGCCCGGGCCTTTTGTGGCGAGGTGATGTCGCCGTTGGCGAACACCGGGATCGACACCGCCTGCTTGATCGCGGCGATGGTGTCGTACTCGGCGTCACCGGTGTACAGGTCGGCGCGTGTGCGGCCATGCACCGCCAGCGCCTGGATACCGGCCTGTTCGGCGATCTTCGCCACGTTCAGACCGTTCTTGTTCGCCCGGTCCCAGCCGGTGCGGATCTTCAGCGTCACCGGGACCTCCACTGCGCCGACCACGGCGTGGAGGATCTCGCTGACCAAGGCTTCATCTCTCAATAAAGCAGAGCCTGCGGCTTTGTTGCAGACTTTTTTTGCCGGGCAGCCCATGTTGATGTCGATGATCTGCGCGCCGGCTTCGACGTTCGCCCGGGCCGCCGCCGCCATCATCTGCGCGTCGCCACCGGCGATCTGCACCGAGCGGGGCTCCGCGTCGCCTTCATGGATGCGGCGCAGGCTCGACTTGCGGCTGTTCCACAGGCTCATGTCGCTGGTCACCATTTCCGACACCACCATGCCCGCCCCGAGGCGTTTGCAAAGTGTGCGGAAAGGCTGGTCCGTGACCCCGGCCATGGGCGCGAGGATCAGGTTGTTCTGCAGTGTGTATGGGCCGATGCGTACCGCCGACATAGGTGTTCCCTGTTGTGGGGCCGAATCATTGGAGTTCGAAAAAGGGATGGCATGATACCCGCTCTCGATGACCGGATAAAGATGAATCTGGATAAAATCTGAACAGTTGCGGCGTTATGACACGAGGGCGTGGGCCTGGGTTTTCAGCCGCTCATGCGCATCCGGGGCCCCACTGGCCTGACGCGACCTCTGTAGGAGCGGCTTCAGCCGCGATCACCCGCGAAGCGGGTGCTCGGCAGCGTGATACCCGCATCGCGGCTGAAGCCGCTCCTACAGAGCGCGTTGTTACCCGGGGCCTTGCCGTCCGTCGGCTACTCCGGCGAACGGAAGCTCAGGCTGTAGTTCACCGCCTTCGGCCCCGGGTCGAGGATGTCCAGGGCGATGTGGATCGGCGTCTGGCTGGGCATCTCGCCACGGCCCGCCAGCTCACCCGACAGGTACTCGCTGGGCTTGAAGCGCCGGCTGGCGATCAGCTGGCCGTTGAGGTCGGCGAAGCGCAGCTCCAGCAGGGGGAAGGGTTGGGCAAAGGGCGCGCGATTGTAGATGATCGCGTCGACGATGAGCGCGCCCTTGAAGTCTGGGTGGCTGCGTACGACCAGGTTGCTGCTCTTGATTCGCGAGATGTCGACACGGGTCGGCACCTGGCAGCCGACCATCGGGCACAGCTGCTGGAACCAGGGGCGGTACTGGTCCTGGCGGGCCATCTCGTCGAAATGGAACCAGACGTACTGGAATGCCAGCAGGCCAGCGGCCAGCAGGGTCAGGAAGCCCCACAGCAGGCGCTTGCCCCAGTTGGGGGCAGGTTTTTCCCAGGCCAATTGCAACGGGTCGTCGACCACATCGACCAGCGGCTCCTTGTTCGGGCGCTCGGGCTTGCCCAGCAGGCTGGGTTCCAGGCGCTCGACGGGGTGATCGTCCAGCTCGTCTTCGTCATGGGCCGACAGGCGCTCGCCACGCACCTCATCGTCCACTGCGGACAAGCCTTTTTCAGGTAGCGGCTCATCGTGAGTGGAGAGCGGCGTGCTCGGCGTGTCGAGGTCGTCATCCAGCGCCTGGTGGCGTACCGGTGGCTCGTCGTCCAGGTCGAGATCCGTCGTGCCCAGGGTAGGTTCGGTGCGTTCGTCGATGTCCGGTTCCAGCTCAAGTGGCGCCTGTTCCACCAGCACTGGGGCCGTTTCGCGCTCGGGTGTCGGGGCGAGGTCGTCGTCGGTGGCGGTGCCGAACAGCTCGTCTGCCGGTTCCTCGCTGCCTTGGTCGTCACGGCGGGCATGTAGCGTGCCAGCGGTGATCGCCGCCTGGCGCTCGGCCGGGCTGCGACGCTCCAGGCGCGCGAGTTCCGAGTCCAGGTCGAGGGCGTCCAGCTCCTCGGCGGTCACGGCCCAGTCGTCTTCGCCCGCTGCGGGAGGTTCGGCGACCGGCGGTGCCACGGGCAGCGGGTGCGCAGCGGGTGCAGGCTCGGCGGGCGCCGCGCTGCCCCGGTCGCTGGCGGTGCGGTTCTGCTCCAGCAGCTGCTTCGCCGCATTGAACACCTGCAGGCAGTTGCCGCAGCGCACCACGCCGCGGGCCACGCTCAACTGATGATGGGTGACGCGAAAGCTGGTCTGGCAATGCGGGCACTGGGTGACGAAACTGTCGGTCATGCGGCGATCCGGGGAGCTGTGCAGGAGTTGAGTCTAGGCGCGCTTAGCGGCGGCGGCCACTGATGCGTACCCAGCCATCGCGAACGACGATCGGGTCCAGCTCGAAGTCGGCGGCATAGGCGGCGGCCACTTCCTCACCTTGTTCGGCGAGGATGCCCGACAACGCCAGCAGGCCACCGGGGCGGACCAGGCCGGACAGTTGCGGCGCCAGCGACACGAGCGGGCCGGCCAGGATGTTGGCGACCAGCACGTCGGCCTGCATCGCCGGCATGTGCTCGGGCAGGTACAGGGCGAACAGGTCGTCGGCGATACCGTTGCGCTGGGCGTTGTCACGCGAGGCCTCCAGGGCCTGTACGTCGATGTCGGTGCCGACCGCTTCACGGGCGCCGAGCAGCAGCGCGGCAATGGCGAGGATGCCCGAGCCGCAGCCGAAGTCCAGCACTTGTGTGCCTTCGAGCTGCTGGCCATCGAGCCATTCCAGGCACAGCGCGGTGGTCGGGTGGGTGCCGGTGCCGAAGGCCAGGCCCGGGTCGAGCAGCAGGTTGACCGCGTCCTTCTCCGGTGCCTCGTGCCAGCTCGGTACGATCCACAGGCGCTGGCCGAAGCGCATGGGCTGGAAGTTGTCCATCCAGCTGCGTTCCCAATCCTGGTCCTCGATCACTTCGGCCTGGTGTTCGGGCAGGTCGTGGCCGGTCAGCAACTGCAGGTGGGCGAACACCGCTTCAGGCTGGGTATCGGCCTCGAACAGCGCCAGTAGGTGCGTGTGCGACCACAGCGGGGTGGTGTTGAGGTCGGGTTCGAAGATCGGCTGGTCTTCGGCGTCCATGAACGTCACCGAGACGGCGCCCACTTCGAGCAGGGCGTCTTCGTAGGTTTCGGCTTGTTCCGGGCTGATGGCCAGGCGTACTTGCAGCCAGGGCATGGCGGGCACCTTTGGTAAATCGACAGGGGCAGCCCGAGGCTGCGCGAAAGGCCGCCAGTTTACTCGAGTGCGGGGGGTTTGTAGAGAACGGTGGGGCTGAAGATGCCGCACGCCATGTGGGAGCGGCCTTGTGTCGCGAAAGGGCTGCGGAGCAGCCCCAGGATTTCAAAGTCGATGCATGGCTTGCCGGGGCTGCTTTGCAGCCCTTTCGCGACACAAGGCCGCTCCCACAGCGACCGGGAAAGCCTTCTGAAGGGCAATAAAAAACCCCGGCACGGGGCCGGGGTTTTTTCATCACGCTAACGCGATCACTCCTGGTTGGCCAGTTTGTGCTCGAGGTAGTGGATGTTGACGCCGCCTTTGCAGAAACCTTCATCACGCACCAGGTCGCGGTGCAGCGGGATGTTGGTCTTGATGCCGTCGACGACGATCTCGTCCAGGGCATTGCGCATGCGCGCCATGGCTTCGTCGCGGTCCTTGCCGTAGGTGATCAGCTTGCCGATCAACGAATCGTAGTTCGGCGGAACCGAGTAGCCGCTGTACAGGTGCGAATCGACGCGCACGCCGTTGCCGCCCGGGGCGTGGAAGTGCTTCACCTTGCCTGGGCTCGGGATGAACTTCTTCGGGTCTTCGGCGTTGATCCGGCACTCCAGCGAGTGGCCACGGATGACCACGTCTTCCTGGCGGAACGACAGCTTGTTGCCAGCGGCGATGCTCAGCATCTCCTTGACGATGTCGATGCCGGTGACCATTTCCGAGACCGGGTGCTCGACCTGGACGCGGGTGTTCATCTCGATGAAGTAGAAGCGGCCGTTCTCGTACAGGAACTCGAAGGTGCCGGCACCGCGGTAGCCGATCTCGATGCACGCGTCGACGCAACGCTTGAAGACTTCCTGGCGGGCCTTCTCGTCGATGCCCGGGGCCGGGGCTTCTTCCAGCACCTTCTGGTGGCGGCGCTGCAGCGAGCAGTCACGGTCGCCCAGGTGCACGGCGTTGCCTTGGCCGTCGGACAGTACCTGCACTTCCACGTGGCGTGGGTTGGTCAGGAACTTCTCGAGGTAGACCATCGGGTTGCCGAAGGCGGCACCGGCTTCGGTACGGGTCAGCTTGGCCGACTCGATCAGGTCTTCTTCCTTGTGCACCACGCGCATGCCGCGACCACCACCGCCACCGGCGGCCTTGATGATCACCGGGTAGCCGACGTCACGCGCGATTGCCAGGGCAACCTCTTCGTCTTCCGGCAGCGGGCCGTCGGAGCCTGGTACGGTCGGCACGCCCGACTTGATCATTGCGTCCTTGGCCGAGACCTTGTCGCCCATCAGGCGAATGGTGTCGGCTTTCGGGCCGATGAAGGCGAAGCCGGATTTTTCCACCTGCTCGGCAAAGTCGGCGTTTTCCGCGAGGAAGCCGTAGCCTGGGTGGATAGCGGTGGCGCCTGTCACTTCGGCGGCGGCGATGATCGCCGGGATGTGCAGGTACGATTCCTTGGACGATGCCGGGCCGATGCAGACCGACTCGTCCGCCAGGCCCAGGTGCATCAGTTCACGGTCGGCCGTGGAGTGCACGGCGACGGTCTTGATGCCCAGCTCTTTGCAGGCACGCAGGATCCGCAGGGCAATTTCCCCGCGGTTGGCGATCAGGACTTTTTCAAGCTTCCCAGACATCGTTGGTTCTCCGCGAATCAAACGATGGTGAACAGCGGCTGGTCGAACTCAACCGGCTGGCCGTCTTCCACCAGGATGGCGTCGATCACACCGCTGAGCTCGGCTTCGATGTGGTTCATCATCTTCATGGCTTCGACGATGCACAGGGTGTCGCCCTTCTTCACGGTCTGGCCGACTTCAGCGTAGTTCGACGAAGTGGGCGAAGGCTTGCGGTAGAAGGTGCCGACCATCGGCGAGCGAACCACGGTGCCTCTCAGGGCGGGCGCGGCGGCAGCGGCTTCAGCGGCCGGGGCGGCAGCGGCAACCGGGGCAGCGGCGGCGACAGGAGCGGCCATCGGCGCCGGGGCGGCGAAGTACTGGGCGCCGGCCGGGGTCTTGCTGTGACGGCTGATGCGAACGGACTCTTCGCCTTCCTTGATCTCCAGTTCGTCGATGCCAGATTCTTCCAGCAGTTCGATCAGCTTCTTGACTTTACGGATATCCATTAATCATCAACTCCCAAGGTTCGGTCGGGGACTTAATTTGAAAACGTGTCGAAAACGTTTCTTCTGAGCCTCGGCCCGTGGGCCAAGACCTTGTGTCATCAGGGCTGTGCGTTGGCAGCCAGGTGTTCCAGCGCCGACTCCAGGGCCAACCGGTAACCGGTGGCGCCGAGGCCGCAGATCACGCCTACCGCGACATCGGAGAAGTAGGAGTGGTGACGGAACGGTTCACGCTTGTGCACGTTGGAGAGGTGCACTTCGATGAATGGGATGCTCACCGCAAGCAATGCGTCACGTAATGCGACGCTGGTGTGGGTGAAAGCGGCCGGATTGATCAGGATGAAGTCCACGCCTTCGTTGCGCGCGGCATGGATACGGTCGATCAATTCGTACTCGGCATTGCTCTGCAGGTATTGCAGATGGTGGCCGGCGGCGCGGGCGCGCTGCTCCAGGTCCTGATTGATCTGCGCCAGGGTGGCGGCGCCGTAGTGACCCGGTTCGCGGGTCCCGAGCAGGTTCAGGTTGGGGCCGTGCAGCACCAGTAGGGTTGCCATCTGCGATTCCTTGGTTTTGTAGGGCAATTCGACATAGCGCGGCGACTATGCCGTAACCGGCGGTGGGTGTCCAGTTCCCGGCAATAGCCGGCACGATGTCCGAGGTTCGCGCAAAGTATGTGACCAGATGATTAACTCTGGTCACTTGTAGCGAGATTTTTCACAGCCCGCAGGGAGTTATAGACCGAGTTGGCCGCGCACGCGCGCCAGAACCTGGGCGAAATCGCCGGCGTTTATCTCGCCAATGACCCGATCAGTGGTCAGTTCGCTGCCGTTCGGTGCAAAGAACATCAGCGCGGGCGGGCCGAACAGGCGGTGGCGGTCGAGCAGGGCGCGCTGCTCGGCGTTGCTTTCGGTGATGTCGAAGCGCAGCAGGCGGAAGGTGCCCAGTTGCGCCCTTACCGGCTCGGCGTTGAGCACTTCGTGCTCGATCACCTTGCAACTGATGCACCAGTCGGCGTACCAGTCCAGCAGCACCGCCTGGCCGGCGGCCTTGGCCTCGGCCAGGGCGGCGTCGAGGGCCGCGGGTGTCGTGACTGTCTGCCAGGCCTCGGCCTTGGCCGCCGCTGGCGTGCCGGCGGCGACCGGTTTCGGGAGTGGTCGCAGCGGATCGCCCTGGCCGCTCAAGGCGCCGTATCCGCACGCCAGGGCGTACACCAGCAGGGCCAGGCCGAGCAGTTGCGCCAAGCGTTGGCGCGGGGTCTTGACCACGAACTCCAGGGCGCCGAGGAACAGCGCCACGCCGCCGGCCAGCAGGCCAACCAGCAGCAGCGTCATCGGCCCCGGCAGCACGCGGCTGAGCAGGCCGATTGTCAGGCCCAGCAGCAGTACGCCAATGGCGTTCTTCACTGTGTTCATCCAGGGGCCGCTCTTCGGCAGCCAAGCCGCGCCACCGGTGGCTATCAGCAACAGCGGGGCGCCCATGCCCAAGCCCAGGGCGAACAGCTTGAGTGCACCGCCAAGGGCATCGCCGCTGGCACTGATGTACAGCAGAGCCCCTGCCAGGGGCGCGGAGACGCAAGGAGAAACCAGCAGGCTGGACAGCACGCCCAGCACCGCGGCCCCCAGCAGCGAGCCGCCCTTCGTGCGATGGGCAAGGTTGTCCAGGCGGCTGCTCAGGGCGTGCGGCAGCTTGAGGTCGAACAACCCGAACATGGCCAGGGCGAACAACACGAAGAACGCCGCGAACGGCACCAGCACCCAGGCCGATTGCAGGCGCGCCTGCAGGTTCAGCCCGGCACCGAACAGGCCCATCAGCGCGCCCAGCACGGCAAAGCTGGCCGCCATCGGCAATACGTAGGCCAGCGACAGCGACAGCCCGCGCAGGCCGCCGACCTGGCCGCGCAACACCACGCCGGAGAGGATCGGCAGCATGGGCAGCACGCACGGGGTGAAGGTCAGGCCGACCCCGGCGAGGAAGAACAGCAGCAGGGATTTCCAGGTCCAGCCCTGTTCATCGGTCACTGGCTGCGGGGCGCCCTCGCCGTCGATGCTCAGCCGTTCGGTTTCCGGTGGGTAGCACAGGCCCTTGTCGGCGCAGCCCTGGTAGCCCACCAGCAGGGTGAAGGCACGCGGGTCGTTGCGCGGCACCTCGATGTCGAGCACGCCGTGGTATACCTCGACGTCACCGAAGAATTCGTCGTGCTTGGCCTCGCCCTTGGGGATGTCCGGCGTGCCCAGCTTGATGTCCGCGGGTTCGCTGCGGAACTGGAAGCGGTGGCGGTAAAGGTAGTAGCCGTCGGTGGCGACGAAGCGCAGCTTGATGCTGTGCGCGTCGGCCTGGACCAGGCTGAGCTTGAAGGCCTCGTGCACCGGCAGGAAATCGGCGCTGTTGGAGGCGGCGCCGAGGGTGGCGCTGGGGCGGTTGTCGAGCAGGCCCGTGGCGAAGGCGGGGCTGGCCAGCAGCAGGAACAGCAGGAAAAACAGGCGGCGCATGGCGGACTCGCGAGGTGGAACGTGGCGGGCATGATAGCGGAGTTGGCTGCAGTTGGGGCCACGTTGCCTGCGGGGGCGACACATGGCCGCTGGCTTGGCGGTGTCTGTGCAGGCCCTTTCGCCGGCAAGGCCGGCTCCTACAGGTAGGGTGTCGATCTTGAAGCTGGCAGGGTACCTGTAGGAGCCGGCCTTGCCGGCGAAAGGGCCGGTACTGCTGGCAATCTTCTCAAAGGCGGAACGCCCGCACCGCCGTGTTCAGCTCACCCCCCAGCTTGAGCAACTGTTCGCCCTGCTCACGCCCTTCACCAATGCGCTGCAGGTTGTCCTCGCCCAATTCATGAATCCTTTCGCTGTGATCGCGAATCTCGCTCACAGCTCCGGTCTGCTGCGCAGTCACATCGGCAATCCGCACCGCGGTGTCGGAGATGGTGCGAATGGCGCTGACGATCGCATCCAGCGCGCCATCGGCCGACTGCGCCTGGCTGGCGGTGGCCTCTGCGTGCTCCAACTGCGCACGCATGCCGACCACGGACTCGCGGGCCGCCTGTTGCAGCCGGTCGATCAGCGCCTGGATCTCGCCGGTGGCGCCGGTGGTGCGCTGGGCCAGCGAGCGCACCTCATCGGCCACCACCGCGAAACCACGGCCCATCTCGCCGGCCCGGGCCGCTTCGATGGCCGCGTTCAAGGCCAGCAGGTTGGTCTGCTCGGCGATTGCGCGGATCACCGTAAGCACGCCACCGATGGTCGCCGACTCTTCGGCCAGTTGCTCGATCATGCGCGCGTTGCCTTGCACCTCGTCCACCAGTGAACGCAGGCCGGACAGGCTCTGGCCGATCACCGCCTGGCCCTGTTCCACGGCGCGCCCGGCATCGCGGCTGGCGTCGGCAGCCGAACTGGCATCCCCGGCCACCTGCTGGATGGTCGCCTCCAGCTCGCCCAGGGCATCGCGGATCTGCGCGGTGTCGCCGGCCTGGCGCTCGGCGCCGTCGTGCAGGGCGCTGCTCATGCCCGCCAGGGCGTGGCTGCTGCCGGCAACCTGCTCGGCGTTGTGGCGGATGGTGCCGACCAGTTCCACCAGGTACTGGCGCAGGCGGTTGAGCGATGCCTGGATGTCGTGCAGTTCTCGGTTGGTCCTGCCCAGCGCGATGGCCTGGGCGAAATCGCCCTCGGCCCAGCGCGACAGGGCCGGGGCCAGGCCGGTCAGGGTGCGGGCCAGGCGGCGCTGCAGGGTGTCGATCAACAGGGCGATCAGCAGGATCAGGCCGATCATCAAGCCCTGTATCAGACGCACTTCGCCAGCGATCATGGCGTGCAGGCCGCGCACTTCGGGCTCGAGGCCGGCAATGGCCTGCTGCACCGCCTCCAGGCGCTCGCCGGTGCTGGCGGCCAGGGCGGCGCGGCGCTCGATCTGTTCGCGGGTGCGTTGCAGTTCGGCGGGGTAGCGGCCGAGCAAGCTGTGCAGCTCGCGCTTCAGGCCTACGGCGATGTCTTCCTGTTCGGTGCTGGCCTGGGCTTCCAGGCCCATCATCGCGGCGAAGTCGTCGGCATTGGATTCGGCGGCGCGGGTCACACCGAGCAGTGGCAGGCCGTCGATAGCCTGTGCCTGGGCGACGATCAGTTGCAGCTCGCGCTCCACCTCGTCGGCCAGCTCGGCGCGGCCACTGCTGACCAGCTTGTCGCGGGCCAGGGACAGGCGGCCGAGGTGCAGCGAGGCTTCGAACAAGGGCGCCAGGTAACGGCCGGCGTCAGGGCTGGCGCTGTCGCGGGCGTAGCCGGCCAGTTGCTCGAGATTCGCCCCCAGTTCCCGCTCGGCTTGCAGCAACAGGGCCTGGGGGTCGCCGGCCAGCTTGCCGGCGGCGAGCAGTTCGTTGGCGGTGAAGGCCTGCAGGCTGTCCAGGCTGGGCCGCAGCTTGGCCGACAGGTTTTCCGGCCAGTCCGCCAGGGCTGCCTGCAACTGCTTGTTGGCCTCCATGGCCGCGGCATGGCGCAGCGCGTCGCCGCTGGCCAGGTAGGCTTGCGTGTTGCGCGCGGCGTCGTTCTGGAACTGCTGCGACAGGCCCAGGTAGCGCTCCATCAATTGATAGGGGCGTTCCAGCGCGCGCTGCGACCACCACAGGGTCGCGCCCAGGGCGATACACACGGTCACCAGCAACAGGGTGTTGAAATTGGTCAGCCACTTCAGGCGCATAGCCGCGAACTTCCTGCGGGGGGAGGCGCCTGAAGTTATTGCTGTTTTGTGACGGGGTGATGACGGCGGCGGGTTGGCGCCATAAAAAAGTGGCACAGTGCCGCTATTCCTGTAGGAGCGGCTTCAGCCGCGATCCAGGCGCCGCAGCGTGTGGCACCAGCTTTGCTGGTGATCGCGGCTGAAGCCGCTCCTACAAGGTCGGTGTGGATTCCGAGGTTATGGGTCGACTCTTACGACGCAGTTGCGGCCGGCATGCTTGGCCCGGTACAGCGCTTCGTCCGCGGCGCTGGCCATGGTCAGCGCATCCAGATTGTCGTCCAGTTGGACGACCCCGGCGCTGAACGTGCACTGCAGGTCGTGGGGCTGCGCGGGGTAGTGGATCTCGGCGAAGCGCCGGCGGATTTCGTCCAGCACCTTGTGCGCGGCCTCAAGCGCGGTGTTGGGCATGACGATGGCGAACTCTTCGCCACCGTAGCGGCCGATGTAGTCGGTCTTGCGCAGGCGTTGCTTGAGGAACAGCGCCAGGCTCTTGATCACCCGGTCGCCCATGGGGTGGCCATGGCGGTCGTTGATCTTCTTGAAATGGTCGATGTCGAGCATGGCGAAGCTCAACGGCTGTTCCTCGCGGCGTGCGCGGAAGCTGCAATCCTCGAGCAGTTGCAGGATATGGGTGTGGTTGTACAGCCCGGTCAGGCTGTCACGCACCATTCGAGCCTTGAGGTGGCGGGCGCGGGCGGCGCGGTTGCGCACCGTGGTGATCAGGTGGCGCGAGCGGATCGGCTTGGTGAGGAAGTCATCACCCCCTTCGCTCATGGCGTCGAGCTGTTTGTCCAGGTCGTCCTCGGCCGACAGATAGATGATCGGCACGCTGACATAGCGGTCGTTGTGGCGGATCACCTTGGCCAGTTCCGTGCCGCTGCACTCGGGCATGTACATGTCGAGAATGATCAGGTCAGGCTGGAAATCGGCCAGTTCGCTCATGGTGCGGATCGGCTCGGTGAGCGTGCGAGTGATGATGCCGGCGCTGTTGAGCAGGCGCTCGGTATGCATGGCCTGGGCGCGGGAATCGTCGATCACCAGCACGCGGAACGGGTCGTACTGGGTGGCGCTGGTCAGCAGCTCGACTTTTTCCAGCAGGCTGGAGGCCTCCAGGGTGCCGGTCAGGAACTCCTGGCCGCCGGCGCGCACGGCGGCCAGGCGGGTGGGGGTATCGGTCTCGTGCAGGCTGAAGAACAGCAACGGGATGTGCTGCTCCAGCCCCTGCTGGGCCTGGGCGGCCAGTTGCAGGCCAATGCCAGGGCCGGTGAAGTCCACGTCCATGATGATCGCCGACGGTAGGCGCTCGCTCATCGACGCCTGGAACGCCTCGGCGCTGTACAGGGCCTGTACGGTCAGGCCGAAGAACTCCAGCTGCTGAGCCAGGCGCTCGGCACGGTCATGGTCCTGCAGGACGATATACACCGGCTTGCGCAGTGGCGGCAGGGGCACATTGTCGAGCTGGTCGCCCTTGCGCAGGCCGGTGCGCGACAGGCGTTGCATCAGGCGGTTGAGCTCGCCGATCAGCTCGGAGTTCAGCCGTGCGCTGTTGGCCTCGATGGCGCGCAGGGTCTGGCCGATGGCCGCCGACAGGGTGCCGTGCTCGGGTTGTTCGAAGCGTTCGGCATAACGCTGCAGGCGCAGGTTGGCCTCGCACAGTTCGCCAAGGTCGCCGTTGGACCATTCGCCACGCTGCAGGCGTTGCCAGATCTCGAGGATCTGCCGGGCCTGGTGGATGACCCGTTGGGCGAAATGCTGCTTGAGGCGCTCGTGGCTGGGCTCGGCTGACTGGGTCATGTCCTGACTACTTATAAGGGGAGGGGTTCAGGTTCGATGATGGCTCTATGCTAGCACTGCTTTCCGACAAGCGAGTGCCCAAGGTCAACAAAGTGTTCACGGGACGAATATTCAGTTGCTGACCCGCTGGTCGCTTATACGAATGGCGGCGTCTGCTTTATAGTGCTGCCACGCGGGCTTGTCGTGGCACCCTGGCTGCGGCCTGTGGTCCAAGCCCTGAACTGTCGAGACTGATTAAGGACACTGCCATGCTGGATTGGAAAAACCGCGAGGCCAAGGCCGAGCCCCGTGAGCGGGTCGATACCCGCCGCGCCGCCACCCGCAGCTACCTGGGCGGCCTCTGGAGCCGGGCCCTGGGGACCCTGGTCGGCTTGTACCTGCTGGTGTGCATCGGCCTGGGCTGGTACTGGAGCCAGGAGCCGGCGCTGTTCCCGGTGCAGCAGAACGCCCAGGCCGCCGCCGAGCGCAACGGCCAGCAAATGGTGGTCGGCTACACCACCGTCGAAACCCTCAAGACCGTCGCCGGCACCCTGCTCGACAAGCCGGGCGGCTACATCTCCAACGACCGCTTCCCGCCAGGGCTGTGGATGGACAACATGCCGAGCTGGGAATACGGCGTGCTGGTCCAGGTACGCGACCTGTCCCGGGCCCTGCGCAAGGACTTCGCCCGCTCTCAATCGCAGTCGACCGAAGACGCCGACCTGGCCAAGGCCGAGCCGCGCTTCAACTTCGACAACAAGAGCTGGATCCTGCCATCGAGCGAGTCGGAGTTCGAAGAAGGCATCAAGTCGCTGAGCCGCTACCAGACCCGCCTGGCAAAGGGTGACCAGGGCGCGATCTTCTACACTCGCGCCGACAACCTGAACAACTGGCTGGGTGATGTGGCCACCCGCCTGGGCTCGCTGTCGCAACGGCTGTCGGCCAGTGTTGGCCGGGTCAAGCTGAACAACACCCTGAAGACTGAATCCGTGGCCCCCGGCCAGGCGCCGCAGGTTGACGAGGAGGTGGTCGAGACGCCTTGGCTGCAGATCGACAACGTGTTCTACGAGGCCCGTGGCCAGGCCTGGGCTTTGTCGCACTTGCTGCGCGCCATTGAGGTGGACTTCGCGGACGTGCTGGCGAAAAAGAATGCCACGGTCAGCGTGCGGCAGATCATCCGTGAGCTGGAAGCTTCGCAGGAGGCGCTGTGGAGCCCGATGGTGCTCAACGGCAGCGGCTTCGGCATGTGGGCCAACCACTCGCTGGTGATGGCCAACTACATTTCCCGGGCCAACGCCGCGGTCATCGACCTGCGCCAGTTGCTGTCGCAGGGCTGAGATGCCTATCAACCCTGCCGAGGTCGCGCACCGCGCGGCCTCCGACGCCGAGCTGGTGGCTTGGGTCGATGAGCATGACCAGCTGCTTGGCGCCCTGCCACGGGCCGAGCTGCGCGAGCGCGGCCTGATCGGGCGTTGCACCTTCATCCTGCTGTTCAACGGCGCGGGCGAGCTGTGCGTGCACCGGCGCACCCTGAGCAAGGCGCTGTATCCCGGTTACTGGGATGTGGCGGCCGGAGGCATGGTCGGGGTGCAGGAGTCCTACGCCAACTCGGCGGCCCGGGAGCTTGCCGAGGAGCTGGGGGTGAGCGGCGTCGAGCTGCGTTTTCACGAGACGTTCTACTTCGAGCAGCCGGGCAACCGTTTGTGGTGCGCGGTGTATTCGGCGGTCTGGGACGGGCCGCTGTGCTTGCAGCCCGAGGAGGTCATCGAGGCGCGGTTCATCAGCGTCGAGCAGGCCCAGGCGGAAAGCACGCAGCGACCGTATTGCCCGGACTCGCTGGTGGCGCTGGGGCGCTACAAGGCCCGTGCTTAGTCATAGGCGAACTGGTCGATCAGCCCAAGACGCGGTACCTGGGTACCCGGTAGAAGCAAGGCGCCGGGCGCGATGACGGCGTTTGCTCCGATCTTGCAGCCGTCGCCGATCAGCGCGCCGAATTTGCTGACCGCTGTTTCTATCACCTTGTCGCCGTGGCGAATCCTGATGGGCGCGCCATCCAGCTCATTGCGATAGTTGGCGATGATGGCACCGGCTTCGACGTTGACATTCGCCCCGATCAACGAGTCGCCGACGAAGTTGAAGTGTGCCAGTTTGCTGCCATCGAGCATGAAGCTGCTTTTCACCTCGCAGCTTGGGCCAACGATGCACTGGCGGCCCAGGTAGACCCCGCCCCGCAGGTAGGCCCCGGCGGCAACGAAACAACCCGCGCCGATGATGATCGGACCTTTCAGGACTGCGCCCGTTTCGACTGTCGCGGTCTCATGGACCGCGCAATCGCCCTGGCGTCGGTAGCCTGGCGGGAGCCTGCCCAGTAATGCCATGACCTGATGGTGGCTGTCGTGGGTCACCTGCCAGGCCATGGGCAGGTTCAGGCGCAGTTTGTGCCAATGGGCGATGAACTTGCTGACAGTGGGAACCTTCATCGGACGCTCTCCTGCGTGATGGTTGGCGAAGACCGTACTATGGCGGCTGCTGCGGCCATTGCCATAAACGAATCGTTTCCGGGTGTTGGGGTAAGGCGCCTTCGATGCAGGCTCTAGCATCGAGCTCCCAGGCAAGGTTTTCGCGTCGCACTGAGTCAGGTCGCAAAACATTCGTAAAATGGCGCAATCCTGTACTTAGCAATCGCCGGATTTATCGTTACACTGCGCGCCCTTTTCGGGCTGTCGCAGGACCTTGCGGCAGTAGCGCCGCCCCTGCCAGAGTGGGGCTTCGCGGTCGGCAACCGTCGACCAGTTTTTGTCCTCAGCACAGAGGAACAAAAGTGGCCAAGAAAGCTTCTTCCTTCGCCGCCCTAGGCGGTCTCGTATATTCCACCGATGCCGGTCGGCATTGCCCAGACTGTGGCAAGCCGGTGGACGCCTGCATCTGCAGCCAATTGGTCATCCCCGAAGGGGATGGCATCGCCCGTGTGCGCCGTGAAAGCAAAGGGCGTGGCGGCAAGACCGTGACCACGATCACCGGCGTGCCCTTGCCCCTCGACCAGCTCAAGGAGCTCGCCAGCACGCTCAAGCGGCGCTGCGGCACCGGCGGCGCGCTCAAGGACGGGGTCATCGAGATTCAGGGCGACCATGTCGAACTGTTGCTCGGCGAGCTGATCAAACAGGGCTTCAAGGCGAAGAAATCCGGCGGCTGAGGCCTCCGCGCGACTTTTCGCCCAGCGCTTTCTAAACTCGATGCCGTGGCCAGGGTCTATCCGGGGGCACGGACGATTCGTCATTTTCAGCTTCTACACTGCGCCCGCCACCTGACGGGGCAGTGTCTTGGACTTATCTATAGGGGACTTGAATGTCCGTACGACGCACACGCAAAGACGATGGTAGCCAGTGGACCGTGGCCGACAGCCGCAGTGTTTATGGCATCCGCCATTGGGGCGCTGGTTATTTCGCCATCAATGAAGCCGGGCGCGTCGAAGTGCGCCCCAACGGCCCGGACAGCGCACCGATCGACCTGTTCGAGCAGGTCCAGGAGCTGCGCCAGAGCGGTTTGTCGCTGCCGCTGCTGGTCCGTTTCCCGGACATCCTGCAGGACCGCGTGCGCCAACTAACCGGTGCCTTCGACGCCAACATCGCGCGCCTCGAATACCAGAGCCAGTACACCGCGCTGTACCCGATCAAGGTCAACCAACAGGAAGCGGTGGTCGAGAACATCATCGCCACCCAGAACGTCTCCATCGGCCTGGAGGCCGGTTCCAAGCCCGAGCTGCTGGCGGTGCTGGCGCTGGCTCCGAAAGGCGGCACCATCGTCTGCAACGGTTACAAGGACCGCGAGTTCATCCGCCTGGCGCTGATGGGCCAGAAGCTCGGCCACAACGTGTTCATCGTGATCGAAAAGGAATCCGAGGTCGCCCTGGTGATCGAGGAAGCCGCGGAGCTGAAGGTCAAGCCGCAGGTCGGCCTGCGCGTGCGCCTGTCGTCGCTGGCTTCGAGCAAGTGGGCCGACACCGGGGGCGAGAAGTCCAAGTTCGGCCTGTCCGCCGCCCAGCTGATCTCGGTGGTGCAGCGCTTCCGTGACGCCGGCCTCGACCAGGGCATCCGCCTGCTGCACTTCCACATGGGCTCGCAGATCGCCAACCTGGCGGACTACCAGCACGGTTTCAAGGAAGCCATCCGTTACTACGGCGAGCTGCGTGCCCTGGGCCTGCCGGTCGATCACATCGACGTCGGTGGTGGCCTGGGCGTCGACTACGACGGCACCCACTCGCGCAACGCCAGCTCGATTAACTACGACATGGACGACTACGCCGGCGTGGTGGTCGGAATGCTCAAGGAGTTCTGCGACGCGCAGGGCCTTCCGCACCCGCACATCTTCTCCGAGAGCGGCCGCTCGCTGACCGCGCACCACGCCATGCTGGTGATCCAGGTGACCGACGTCGAGAGCCACAACGACGAAATGCCGGTGATCGAGAACAAGGAAAGCCTGCCCGAGACCGTGCAGTGGCTGGCCGACCTGCTGGGCCCGACCGACATCGAGATGGTCACCGAGACGTACTGGCGCGCCACCCACTACATGGGTGACGTGGCCGCGCAGTATGCCGATGGCAAGCTGACCCTGGCCGAAAAAGCCCTGGCCGAACAGTGCTACTTCGCCGTGTGCCGTCGCCTGCACAACTCGCTCAAGGCCCGCCAGCGCTCGCACCGCCAGGTGCTGGACGAGCTGAACGACAAGCTGGCCGACAAGTACATCTGCAACTTCTCGGTGTTCCAGAGCCTGCCGGACACCTGGGCCATCGGCCAGGTACTGCCGATCATCCCGCTGCACCGCCTGGACGAAGAGCCGCTGCGCCGCGCCGTGCTGCAGGACCTGACCTGTGACTCCGACGGCAAGATCAACCAGTACGTCGACGAGCAGAGCATCGAGACCAGCATGCCGGTGCATGCGGTCAAGGTGGGCGAGGACTACCTGCTGGGTGTGTTCCTGGTGGGCGCGTACCAGGAGATCCTGGGCGACATGCACAACCTGTTCGGTGACACCGACTCGGTGAACATCTACCAGAACGCCGACGGCAGCGTGTACCACGCCGGTATCGAGACCCACGACACCATCGAGGACATGCTGCGCTACGTGCACCTGTCGCCGGAGGAGTTGATGACCCACTACCGCGACAAGGTGGCCAGCGCACGGATCAGCGCGCGGGAGCGGACGCAGTTCCTGGATGCGTTGCGTCTTGGGTTGACCCGGTCTTCGTACCTGTCTTCATAAGCAGGGGCCCGCGTTGCGGGCCTTTCGCGACACAAGGCCGCTCCCACAGGATGGCGCCGTCCGTTGTGGGAGCGGCCTTGTGTCGCGAAATGAGGGCGAAGCCCTCACCGAATTCACATCGAGAAATAGTCCAGTCGCTGACGACCCTGCCACCACGGCTAACTTTGAATGCAATGTTCAAAGGAGGGCGTCATGGACAGCCCATGCTCCCACTTATTACGTCGAGGCCGGTTTTCCGAGCCCGGGCGCCTCTATTTGCTGACAACCACTACCCGCGACCGCAAACCGCTGTTTGCTGACTTCAACCTGGCCAGAGTCGTGGTCAAGCAGATGCGCCTTTGTGATCAGAAGCATGCATGTCGTACTTTGGCTTGGGTTTTGATGCCTGACCATGTCCATTGGCTTGTCGAGCTTGGCCATGCCCGGTTGAGCACGCTGATGTGCGCGTTCAAATCTCGAAGCAGCAATGCGCTATATCGCGAGGGTGTTGAACGGCGGCACATCTGGCAGGCCGGATTTCATGACCGGGCATTACACCGGGAGGAGGACGTCAAAGCGGTCGCCCGGTACATCGTTGCCAATCCCATTCGTGCGGGGTTGGCCAAGCGAGTTGGTGAATATTCACATTGGGATTGCGTGTGGCTGTGACCAAGCTGGTGAGGGCTTTGCCCTCATTTCGCGACACAAGGCCGCTCCCACAGGCACTTCACATGCCTTATGGAAATCGCTGTACCTGTGGGAGCGGCCTTGTGTCGCGAAAGGGCCGCACAGCGGCCCCTGGCGTCATCGAATCCAACGGTCCCGCCGTTGCAACCGCCACCCCACCCACCCGAGCGTCCCCCCCCGCAACGCCATGAACAGCAGAAACGCCAACCACAACCCATGGTTGCCGAACCCGCGCAGGACAAACGCCACGGGCAGCGCAATCAACACCGACAGCAACATCCCATTGCGCATTTCCCGCGCCCGCGTCGCACCAATGAACAGCCCATCGAGCAGATAGCTCCACACCGCGATCAACGGCAGCACCGCCAGGTAGGGCAGGTACGGATACGCGGCCTCGCGCACGCTGGCGATATCGGTCTGCAAATCGACGAACAAGTGCCCGCCCAGCATGAACAGCACCGCGAAGCCCAGGCTGGCAATCAACGACCAGCCACCTGCGACCACCAGCGTGTGCTGCAAGGCCGCACGGTCACGGGCGCCGATGGCGTGGCCGCACAAGGCTTCGACCGCGTGGGCCAAGCCATCGAGGGCATAGGCGGTCAGCAGCAGGCCATTGAGCAACAGCGCATTGGCGGCCACGGTGGCCTCGCCCAGCCGCGCGCCCTGCACGGTCAGCAACAGGAACACCAGCTGCAACGCAAGGCTGCGCAAGAAGATGTCGCGATTCACTGCCAGCAAGGGACGCCAGGCTTGCCAGCGTTTCAAGGCGGCCCAGACGATGCGTCCGGGATGAGCGCGCAGCGCCGGGCGGGTGAGGGCCAGGCCGAGCAGGGCGGCGCTCCACTCGGCTATCACCGAGGCTCGTGCCGAGCCGATCACGCCCCAATCCAGGCCGAGCACGAACCACAGGTTCAGGGCGATGTTGAGCACGGTGGTAGTCAGCATGATCGCCAAGGGCGCCCGGGCGTTCTGTGTGCCCAGGAACCAACCTACCAGGGCATAGCAGGCCAGTGCTGCCGGCAGGCCGAGCAGGCGGGTGTGGAAGAAGGTTTCGGTGGAGGCGAGCAGGGCTTCGCTGGGTTGCATGCCCTTGAGAGCCAGCTGACTGAAGGGCAGGGCCAGTAGACCGATCAACAGGGCGAAGCCGAGCGCGAGCAGCAGCCCCTGTACCAGCACCTGGCGCAGCGCGGCACCATCGGCGCGACCGGCGGCCTGGGCGGCGAAACCGGTGGAGCCCATGCGCAGGAAGCCCATCGGCCCGACGATGAAGGCGAACAGGGTGGCGCCGACCGCCACCGCGCCCAGCTGGTGGGCGTGTGGCAAGTGGCCGATCACCGCGGTGTCGACCAGGGCCACCAGGGACAATGAGATGTTGGAGAGGATCATCGGCACGGCCAGGCCCCAGACCTTGCGGTGGGTGGGCTGGTCGCGCCAGGCGGTGGACAGTGAGGGCATTTGGGGTCCTGGTAACAGTGGGGCCGCTTCGCGGCCATTCGCCGGCAAGGCCGGCTCCTACAAGGACCGTGCAAACGATGTGGCCGCATTGTAGCGGCCGGACAACCCTTGCGCGCGAACCGCGTCGCACTTGCCACTCTTCAGCAGGTAAGCCAGCCGCCGTTACGCTATAGTTGCTGCCCTCACGTACACGCTGCCGAAGAGTTCTCTCTCAAATGCTCAACAAAGGATTGTTGCTGGCCTGCGCGCTGGCCCTGCTCAGTGCCTGTGATTCCTCCACGCCGGACAAGCCATCGGCGCCTACCGAAGCGGCCACCGCCGTCGCGCCCGTCGAGACGAAGACGGCCACGCGCGAAGACCCGGCCGCGCTCGCCAAGCGCTACGCCGGCCGCGAGCTGACCGTGCTGGACGTCTCGGAAGTGCAGCTCGACGGCGCCAGCACCCTGTCGGTCAGCCTTTCCGCGCCGCTGGACGCCAACCAGGACTTTGCCGCCAAGCTGCACCTGGTGGACACCGTCAAAGGCAAGGTCGACGGTGCCTGGGAACTCTCCGACAACCAGATGGAGCTGCGCCTGCGCCACCTGGAGCCGCAGCGCAAGATGGTCTTGACCATCGACAAGGGCCTGCTTTCGGTCAACGGCAACGCGCTGCAGGCCGAGTCGGTCAGCCGCTTCGAAACCCGCGACATGCAGCCCACCGTGGGCTTCGCCAGCCGTGGCTCGCTGCTGCCCACGCGCCTGGCCGAAGGCCTGCCGGTGATCGCCCTGAACGTCGACAAGGTCGATGTCGAGTTCTTCCGCATCAAGCCGGACATGCTCTCGACCTTCCTGGTCAACTGGGGCCGCAACTCCAGCCTGTACTACTACCAGTCCAAGGAAACCCTGGACATGGCCGAGCTGGTCTACAGTGGCCGCTTCGACCTCAACCCCGCGCGCAACACCCGCGAAACCGTGCTGTTGCCGATCGCCGGGATCAAACCACTGCAGGAGCCGGGCGTGTACCTGGCAGTGATGCGCGCCTCGGGCACCTACGACTACTCGCAACCGGCCACCCTGTTCACCTTGAGTGATATCGGCGTGTCCGCCCACCGCTACCGTGATCGCCTGGACGTGTTCACCCAGGCCCTGGAAGGCGGCAAGGCGCTCAAGGACGTCACCCTCGAACTGCACGACGACAAGGGCAAGCTGCTGGCCCAGGCCAAGACCGATGGCGATGGCCATGCCCAGCTACCCATCACCACGAAGGCCGACACCCTGATCGCCACCCAGGGCGTGCACACCACCTTGTTGCGGCTGAATACTGCCGCGCTGGACCTGGCCGAGTTCGATATCACCGGCCCCCAGGCCAACCCGCTGCAATTCTTCATCTTCGGCCCGCGTGACCTCTATCGTCCGGGCGAGACCGTACTGCTCAACGGCCTGCTGCGTGACCAGGACGGCAAGCCGGTCAAAGCCCAGCCGGTGAGCGTCGAAGTGCGCCGCCCCGACGAACAGGTCAGCCGCAAGTTCGTCTGGGAGGCCGACCAGAACGGCCTGTTCCAGTACCAGCTGCAACTCGCCACCGAGGCACCGACCGGCCGCTGGCAACTGCTGCTGGACCTGGGCGGTGGCCGCAAGCAGGTCTATGAATTCCTCGTCGAGGACTTCCTCCCCGAGCGCCTGGCGCTGGAGCTCAAGGGCAGCAGCACGCCGCTGTCGCCGGACGAGACCGCGTCGATTCAGGTCAATGGCCGCTACCTCTATGGCGCGCCCGCCGCCGGCAATCGCCTGAGCGGCCAGGCCTACGTGCGCCCGCTGCGTGAAGCGGTGAAGGCGCTGCCGGGCTACCAGTTCGGCGCGATCACCGAGACCGACCTGAGCCAGGACCTGGAGCTGGACGAAGTCACCCTCGACCAGAACGGCAAGTCGCGAATCGACATCGACAGCCGCTGGGCCGAAGCCCGCTCGCCGCTGTTGCTGACCGTACAGGCCAGCCTGCAGGAGTCCGGTGGCCGGCCGATCACCCGCCGCCTGGAGCAACCGATCTGGCCCGCCGAGCGCCTGCCGGGCCTGCGTGGCCTGTTCGATGGCGAAGAGACCGACGGCGATGGCCCGGTGGAGTTCGAGTTCCTGGTCGCCGACCGCGACGGCAAGAAACTCGCCGCCAACAACCTGAAGGTGCGCCTGATTCGCGAACGCCGCGACTACTACTGGAACTACTCGCAGAGCGACGGCTGGAGCTACAACTACAACGAGAAATTCCTCACCCAGGCCGAGGAAACCGTCAGTGTGAAGGCCGGTTCCACCGCCAAGCTGAACTTCCAGGTGGAGTGGGGCCCGTACCGTGTCGAAGTGGAAGACCCGCAGACCGGCCTGGTCTCCAGCGAGCGCTTCTGGGCCGGCTACCGTGCCCAGGACAACGCCGAAGGCGGTGCCGTGCGCCCCGACCAGGTGAAAATCGCCCTGGACAAACCGGCCTATAAGGACGGTGCCACGGCCAAGGTCACCGTCACCCCGCCGGCCGCCGGCAGTGGCTACCTGATGATCGAGTCCGCCGATGGCCCGCTGTGGTGGCAGGAAATCGACGTACCGGCCGAGGGCAAGACCTTCGACGTCGAGCTGGACAAGAAATGGGCCCGCCACGACCTGTACATCAGCGCCCTGGTGATCCGCCCGGGCGAGCGCAAGGCCAACGCCACCCCCAAACGCGCCGTGGGTGTGCTGCACCTGCCGTTGGACCGCGCCGAGCGCAAGCTCGCGGTCAGCTTGCAGGCGCCGGAGAAGATGCGACCCAAGCAACCGCTGACGGTCAAGTTCAAGGCCGCCAATGCCGACGGCAGTGTGCCGAAGCAGATCCACGTACTGCTGTCCGCGGTGGACGTAGGCATCCTCAACATCACCGACTTCAAGACCCCCGATCCGTTCGCCAGCCTATTCGGGCGCAAGGCCTACGGCGCCGACCAGCTGGACATCTACGGCCAGCTGATCGAAGCCGGCCAGGGCCGCCTGGCCAGCCTCGCCTTCGGCGGTGACGCCGCCATGGCCAAGGGCGGCAAGCGCCCGAACACCACGGTGACCATCGTCGCCCAGCAGAGTGTGCCGGTGACACTCGATGACAAGGGTGAGGGACAGGCCACGGTCGACATCCCCGACTTCAACGGCGAACTGCGCTTGATGGCCCAGGCCTGGACCGAAGAGCACTTCGGTGTGGCCGAAGGCAAGACCGTGGTTGCCGCGCCGCTGATCGCCGAGCTGTCGGCACCACGCTTCCTCGCCGGTGGCGACCGCACCAGCCTGGCGCTGGACCTGGCCAACCTCTCCGGCCGTGCCCAGCAACTGACCGTGCAACTGGTCGCCGAAGGCCAACTGAGCCTGGTCGGTGGCGCCCAGCAGAACGTCGCACTCGGCGAAGGCCAGCGCATCACATTGATGATACCGGTGCAGGCCCAGGGTGGCCTGGGCCAGGGCAAGGTGCGCGTGCAGGTCAATGGCCTGCAGCTACCGGGCGAACCGGCCAATGCCTTCGAGCGCGAGTGGACCCTGGGTGTTCGCCCGGCCTACCCGGCGATGCTCAAGCATTACCGTGTGGCGTTGAAGGACCAACCCTGGAATCTGCCTGAGAGCGATCTGGCCGAGTTCGAAGCGGCCGGCCTGGAAGCCACCCTGGCGCTGTCGAGCCGCCCACCGCTGAACCTGGCCGAGCAGATCCGCGCCCTCGAGGCCTACCCCTACGGTTGCCTGGAGCAGACCACCAGTGGCCTGTACCCGTCGCTGTACGCCGACGCCGACAGCCTCAAGCGCCTGGGCATCAAGGGCGAGCCGGCCGATGTGCGCAAGCGCAAGATCGAGATGGGCATCGAGCACCTGCTGGGGATGCAGCGCTACAACGGCAGCTTCGGCCTGTGGAGTTCCGACAGCGAGGAAGAGTACTGGTTGACCGCCTATGTCACCGACTTCCTGCTGCGGGCCCGCGAGCAAGGCTACGGTGTGCCGGCCGAAGTGCTGAAGAAGGCCACCGAACGCCTGCTGCGTTATGTGCAGGAGCGCAACCTGATCGAAGTCGATTACAGCCAGGACGCCGACCACATCCGCTTCGCCGTGCAGGCCTACGCCGGCCTGGTGCTGGCGCGCAGTCAACAGGCGCCGCTGGGTGCCCTGCGCAGCCTGTACGATCGCCGCGCCGATGCCCGTTCCGGGCTGCCGCTGGTGCAACTGGCGGTGGCGCTGGACAAGATGGGCGACAAGCAGCGTTCGCAGGACGTGCTCAAGGCCGGCCTGGCGGTTGGCCGCGGCAAGGGCTGGATGGCCGACTACGGCAGTGCCGTGCGTGACCAGGCGCTGATCCTGGCGCTGCTGCAGGAGAACAACCTGGCGGGCAATCAAGTTGACCAGCGCCTGTTCGCGCTGTCCGACGAACTGGCCGCCAACCGCTGGCTGTCCACCCAGGAGCGCAACGCGCTGTTCCTCGCCGGCCGCGGCCTGTTGGGCAAGCCCGAGGGCAACTGGAAGGCGCGCCTGAACAGCGCCGGTGAAATCCGCGAGTTCAGTAACAACGACTCGGGGATGAAGCTCGAAGGCCCATTGCTGGCCTCGCCGCTGACCGTGCAGAACGAGGGTGGCGACACGCTGTACCAGCAACTGACCTTGTCCGGCTACCCGCGCCAGGCCCCGGCTGCCAGTGGCAACGGCCTGGAGATCCGTCGCGAGTACCTGGGCATGAATGGCCAGCAGCTGGATGTGCGCAGCCTGCGCAGTGGCGACCTGGTGCTGGTGCACCTGGCGCTCAAAGCGCAAAGCCAGGTGCTTGACGCGTTGGTGGTGGACCTGCTGCCGGCGGGCCTGGAGCTGGAAAACCAGAACCTCGCCCAGAGCGCTGCCAGCCTGGATAACGCCAGCAGTGCGGTGAAGCAGTGGCGCGAGTCGATGCAGAACGCCAGCGTGGTGCACCAGGAGTACCGTGACGATCGCTATGTGGCGGCGCTCAAGCTGGACAGCTACGGCACCACCCACCTGCTGTACCTGGCCCGTGCGGTGACGCCGGGCAGCTACCGCATTCCGCCACCGCAGGTGGAGTCGATGTACCGGCCGAACTTGCAGGCGATTGGCGAGAGCCAGGGAGAGATGGTGGTGCGCGCCCGCTGAACCAACGCGCCTCCTGTAGGAGCGGCCTTGCGTCGCGAAAGGGCCGCAGAGCGGCCCCAGGATCCAGACGGTTCGGCAAAGGTCGCTGGGGCTGCTATGCAGCCCTTTCGCGACGCAAGGCCGCTCCCACGCCAGTGCTGTGACAAGTGCTCAATGCACCACCCAGCTCAACACCCACAACCCCAGCATCGTCCAGATGATCCCGAGGACGATCGACGCCCGCAGGAACGCGCGGATCGCCGAGTACAGCAACATCAGGCCAACGATGAGTGCCAGGATGCTGACCAGCGAGGTGTCCATCCCCAGCGTGCGCGCCAGGCCGTCGATGAAATTGCCGCCGGCGTTGGCCAGCAGGTTGAACAACCCGCCCAGGCCGTCGACGATGAAACGGATCACCGAACCCAGTACCTGGCCCAGCCACTCGAAAAAACCTTCTACATGCATAGTCGCTTCCTGATGAACGAATCGGCGGTTCCCCGCCTTTGGCCATCCTCCGGCCCGGTCGGTTCCCGATGCCAAGCTTAGCGCGCCCGCGCCTTGCCAGGGGGCTACGCCGAGTCTGCGTGACGATCCTGTCGACCTTTGCCTTGCTATGGCTGGCCGATCGAATCTGGCCATTGCCGATGCCCGGCGACGATCTGGCGCGGGTGGTGCTGGCCGAGGACGGCACGCCGTTGTGGCGCTTCGCCGACGCCGATGGCGTATGGCGTTACCCGGTCAGCCCGGACGAGGTGTCGCCGCTGTACCTCGAGGCATTGCTGGCCTATGAGGATCGCTGGTTCTATCAGCACCCCGGGGTCAACCCCATGGCCCTGGCCCGGGCGGCCTGGCTCAACGTGCGTGGCGGGCGCGTGGTGTCGGGGGGCAGCACCCTGTCGATGCAGGTGGCGCGTCTGCTCGACCCGCACGACCGCACCCTGGCGGGCAAGCTGCGCCAGTTGTGGCGCACGGCACAGCTGGAGTGGCACCTGTCGAAACAGGAGATCCTGCAGCTCTACCTGAACCGCGCGCCCTTCGGCGGCACCCTGCAAGGGGTGGCGGCGGCCAGCTGGGCCTACCTGGGCAAGTCGCCGAAGCACTTGACGCCCGCCGAGGCGGCGTTGCTCGCCGTATTGCCCCAGGCCCCCAGCCGCTTGCGCCCCGACCGTCACCCCGAGCGCGCCCAGCGCGCCCGTGACAAGGTCCTGCAACGCCTGGCCGAGTACCAGGTGTGGCCGGCCCAGCGCATCGACGAAGCACGCGAGGAACCGTTGCTGCTCGCCCCTCGCCAGGAGCCGGCGCTGGCACCGCTGCTGGCTCGACGCCTGAACAGCCCCGACAGCCCGCCACTGATCCGTACGACGATCGACGCCGCCCTGCAGCGGCGTCTGGAAGACCTGTTGCTGGGCTGGCGCGCCCGACTGCCTGAACGCACCTCGGCCGCGCTGCTGGTGGTGGAGACGCAAAGCATGGCGGTGCGCGCCTATCTGGGGTCGATCGACCTGGCCGATGAGCGTCGCTTCGGCCATGTCGACATGATCCACGCCCTGCGTTCGCCCGGCTCGACGCTCAAACCCTTCCTCTATGCCATGGCCATGGACGAGGGCCTGATCCATTCCGAGTCGCTGCTGCAGGATGTACCGCGGCGTTATGGTGACTATCGCCCGGGCAATTTCTCCATGGGCTTCAGTGGCCCGGTGTCGGCCAGCTCCGCGTTGGCGCTGTCGCTCAACCTGCCGGCGGTGCAGTTGCTCGAGGCCTATGGCCCGAAGCGTTTCGCCGCGCAGATGCGCATGGGCGGCGTGCCGTTGATTCTGCCGCCGTTGGCTGAGCCGAACTTGTCGCTGATCCTGGGGGGCGCGGGCAGCCGGTTGGAGGATCTGGTCGGTGGCTATGCCGCGTTCGCCCGTGAGGGGCGCAGCGCGCAGATCCGCCTGCAACCCCAGGACCCGTTGCTGGAGCGGCGGCTGTTGTCGCCGGGCTCGGCCTGGATCACCCGGCGTATTCTCAGCGGCCTGGCCCGTCCGGACCGCGACCCTCACGCCGAACTGGTGCAGCGGCCACAGTTGGCCTGGAAGACAGGCACCAGCTATGGTTTTCGCGATGCCTGGTCGGTCGGCGTCGGTCCGCGCTACCTGATCGGCGTGTGGATCGGCCGCCCCGATGGTACCCCGGTTCCAGGGCAGTTCGGCCTGGCCTCGGCGGCGCCGTTGATGCTCCAGGTGCACGACCTGCTCAGCAATCGCGATGCCCAGCGTGGCATCAACGTGCCGGTGGAGCCGGTGCCGGAGTCGGTGGGAGTCGCGGCGATCTGCTGGCCGTTGGGCCAGCCGATGAACCGCCAGGACCCCAACTGCCGCCGCCAGCGCTTTGCCTGGACCCTCGACGGCACCACTCCGCCGACCTTGCAGGCGGCCGACCAGCCGTTGGGGCTTGGGTTGCATGAGTCCGTCTGGGTGAATGAGCAGGGGTTGCGGGTGGGCAGCGGTTGTCCTGGCGCCACGGCCCGTGACATCGCGTTGTGGCCGGCCCCCCTGGAGCCTTGGTTGCCCCGGGCCGAACGACGGTTGGTCCGGTTGCCGGCCGTGGATCCGACCTGCCCGCCGCTAGTGGGAGCCAGCGCGCCGCCCCTGTCGATCGTCGGCGTGCGCCCGGGCGACAACCTGCGAAGGCCTGCCACCAGCAGCGAGGCGTTGCAGTTGCGTGTCTCGGCGTTGGGAGGCGGCGGGCAGCGCTGGTGGTTCCTCAATGGTCAGCCGCTGGGCGAGACCCGTGGCCAGGACAGCTTGCTGGTGCGTTTCGAGCAGGTTGGGCGGACCGAGTTGAGTGCGCTGGATGAAAGTGGTGAAACGGCGCGGGTGGAGTTCCAGGTCAGCGAGTGAAGCCTGTAGGAGCGGCTTCAGCCGCGATCATTCGCGAAGCGAATGCCGGGCACCGCGTTGTCCACATCGCGGCTGAAGCCTCTCCTACAGAGGTCGCGTCAGGTCAGATGATCAGCGCTTGCCCAGCTTGCGCAACTCGTCGGACTCGACGACGCGTATGCCGTCCTCCTCCTCCAGCGCCAGGCGCCACAACGCCCGGGCCAAGGCACAAACCTCGATGCCCCGGTACTTGCCTGGTACCAGGCGCATCAGCGGCGCGGCCAGGCGTTCGCCCAGCCGCGGTTGGGTGCGTTCACCCAGCAGCAGCGACGGTCGCACGATGGTCAGCTGCGGCCAATCCTGTTGCTTGAGCGCCTCCTCCATTTCACCCTTGACCCGGTTGTAGAAGATCGTGGATTTCGGGTCTGCGCCCAGGGCGCTGATCACCAGCAGGTGGCGCGCGCCCATCTCCCGGGCACGTTTGCTGAAGGCCACGACCATGTCCAGGTCGACGGCGCGGAAGGCGGATTCGGAACCGGCCTGCTTGAGCGTGGTGCCCAGGCAGCAGAAGGCGATATCGACGCGGCCAGCCAGTTGCGGGAGAAACACAGCCGGGTCACCCACCGGGTTTTCCAGGTGCGGGTGCTCGGCCAGTGGCCGGCGGGTTGGCGCCAGCACACGGCTGATGGTGGGTTCGTTGAGCAGGCGGTCGAGCAGGTGTTCACCCGTCAGACCCGTGGCACCGGCAAGCAGGACATGCTGAGGCGTCAAGTACATGATGTCTCTCCCTTGTTACTTCAAAGCTTAGTGGGTGCCCGGTGTTTTTGCGCGGTCACCCGCCGCGGGGCGGGCGTCAGTGCCCAAGGCTTGCTCGGCCTGCTGCCGGCGCAGGCGCTGCCAGTGCGCGATTACCGCTGGCGGCGCCCACAGTTGCGGCTCGGAGGCGTCGAAACCGTCCCGTCGTTCTCTTTCGGCAACGGTCTTGCGCGCCAGTTCAAACGCCTGTTTCAGGTCGTCGGTCTGGTTCAGCGCCTGGGCGAACAGGGCATCGCCGAAGTAGGTGAAGTCGGCTTCTTCCGAACAGCCGAAAGACACCCGGTCGGGGCGCGCGGCGGTCATGATCAGGGTCCGGTCGTCCTTGAGCGGGGCGATGTAGCCCCCGGAATAGCAGGCCGAGATGACAATCACCTTGTCACGCTCCTTGAGCGGCGCCAGGGCGCTTGCCAGTTCACCGGCGCTCAGGTCGGCCAGTTGCAGGCGCGGCTGGTCCAGCACCAACTGGTGGTCGTGGCTGCCGTGGCTGGTCAGGTAGATGAACACCAGGTCTTCCGGGCCGCTGCGTTCGGCCAGGGTGCGGGCGGCGCGGGTGAGGTTCTCGCGGGTGGCCATGGGGCGGTCGGCCAGGTGGTCGCGGTGGTTGACCAGGGTGACCTGGCCCTGGGCGCCGAAGCGCACCTTGAGCATGTTGCTGACGTAGTCGGCTTCGCGCAGGAACACGCTCTGCTGGCCATCCCCGGCCACCACCAGGCTGTAAAGCTGCAGCGGTGCGGCCGAACGAGGCAACTTGGCCAGTGCGTCGTCCAGCAGCTTGCCCTGGTTGAGCAGGGCAAGGTCGAGGGGGTCGGGGAGCAGCTTGCCCTTCTCGTCGCGCACACGCACACCATTGACCCAGGTGCCGCCCTCGGCCTTGCCGTCGGCGCGGGTCAGCTGGCCGTGCCCCTGGTAGGCGTCGTCGGCAAAGCCGCCGGCATACTGGCTGCCATCAGCCAGTTGCAGGGTGCCCATGCCGTTGAAGCGCCAGTCGCGGAAGCCGCCCTTGTAGCGGCTGCCATCGCTGCCCAGCAGCTCGCCTTCACCGACCAGCACGCCGTCCTTGAAGTCGCCGATCCACACGTCGCCATCGGCGTTCTCGTAGCGGCCGCGACCTTCCAGGCGGTTGTCCTTGAACTCACCGATGTATTGCTCGCCGTCGGCGCTGTCGTAGGTGCCGGCGCCTTGTAGCTGGCCGTCGATGAAGTGGCCGCTGAACTGGTTGCCGCTGGCGTCGCTGCGAACACCCGCGCCATTGGGCTTGCCCTTGGCGAACAGGCCCTGGTAGCGGCTGCCGTCGGCCAGTTCGAGCTGGCCGGCGCCATCGTACTGGTCATCCTTGAATTGGCCACGGTAGGTCTGGTCGTGCTGCTTGAGCGCGCCCTCGCCATCGCGTCGGCCATGTTTGAAGGTGCCGGCATAGTGGCTGCCAGGGGTGCTGAGGTCGCCCAGGCCCTGGAACAGGCCTTCGCTGAACTGGCCGCGGTACACCTCGCCGTTGCTGCCGTGCCATTCGCCCTGGCCGTGCCACTGGCCATCCTTGAAGGTGCCGGCGTACCAGCTGCCGTTGGGGTAGTCGATGCGCCCTTCGCCCTGCAGCAGGCCATTGACCACCTGGCCACGGTAGCGACCGCCATCGGGCAGGCGTGCGTCCGGTGGCGACAGGGGTTCGCCTTCGCCACAGGCAGTGAGCAACAGGATCAGGGTGAGGGGGAGCAATGGGCGCATGGTGGAGTCCGGACGAACGATGCGCCGAGTATGCCGCAGAATGCGAGGGGGATGTGGCCGGTATCAGCACCTTGCCTGTAGGAGCCGGCCTTGCCGGCAAATGGGCCAGTGCAGTCAGCACAAGGCAGCGGCTCCCACAGGGCTGGGGGATTCCCAACAAATCGTGTCAGGGATCTCAGACGAAACAGAGCGACAGCGGTTCGGCGATATAGGCCGGTTTCTCCTCACCTTCGATCTCGAGGGTGACGGTCGCCTTGAGCAACCACTGCCCAGGCTTCTTCTCAATGGCGTCGACCAGCTCGACCTTCAATCGCACATTGCTGTCGACCTTCACCGGCTGGATGAAGCGCACGCTGTCGAGCCCGTAGTTGACCACCATCTTCAGCCCTTCGGGCAGCACCAGGATGTCTTCCATCAGCTTGGGGATCAGCGACAGGGTGAGGAAACCATGGGCGATGGTGGTGCCGAAGGGGGTCTTGGCCGCTTTCGCCGGGTCCACATGGATGAACTGGAAATCGCCGGTGGCCTCGGCGAACAGGTTGATGCGTTGCTGGTCGATCTTCAGCCAGGCGGAACGTCCCAGTTCCTTTCCAACGTACTGCGAAAGCTCTGTAACGGGTACATAGGGCATCGCGACTCTCCAGATTGTCATTTGGTACGAATGTGCAAGATCAGCACGACGAACCGTTTCAGTCAAGTTGCCTGCTTTTCGCCGAATATCGCCTTATAGACACTTGCTTAGCGTGCTTATAATGGCCGCCATGCTCTCGGGAGGTCCTTATGCTGTTGCGTGGTTTGACCTGGCTGGTGCTGTTCCAGTTGCTGGGGACGGCGATCAATCACCTGTTCCTGGCGATCCTGCCCGGGCCGATCATCGGCCTGCTGTTGCTGCTGGCCTTCCTGATGATCCGTGGAGAAGTGGGCAAGCCACTCAATGATGCCGCCAGCAGCCTGTTGCGCTACCTGCCATTGCTGCTGGTGCCCCCAGCGGTGGGGGTGATGGTCTACGCCAAGGATATCGCCGCGGACTTCTGGGCCATCGTCGGCGCGCTGCTGATCTCCTGCCTGCTGACCCTGGTGTTCGTCGGCGTGCTGATGCAGAAACTCATCCATCGCCAGGGCCAGCGCGAGGAGCGGCCATGACCCTCGACTGGCAGGGCGCGCTCGATGCGGTCATCCACCACCCGCTGTTCGGCATCGGTATCACGCTGGCCGCCTACCAGCTGGTGCTGGCGGCCTACGAAAAGACCCGCTGGATCTTCCTGCAGCCAGTGCTGGTGTCGATGCTGGTGGTGATCGGCGTACTGCTGCTGTGCGGTATCGACTACAGCGAATACCGCAAGAGCACCGAGATCATGAACATTCTTCTCGGCCCGGCCACCGTGGCCCTGGCGGTGCCGCTGTACCTCAACCTGCGGCGCATCCGCCAACTGTTCTGGCCGACATTTACTACGCTGGTAGTCGGAGGGCTGTTCGCCACCGTGGCGTGCCTGGCGTTGGGGTTGTGGTTCGGCGCCGAGCACATGATCCTGATGACCATGGCGCCGAAGTCGGTGACTTCGCCCATCGCCATGCTGGTGGCCGAGCAGATTGGCGGCGTAGCGGCCCTGGCGGCGGTGTTCGTGCTGATCACCGGGGTGATCGGGGCGATCTTCGGCCCGGCGCTGCTGACCCGTTTCGGCGTGCTCAGCCCCGAGGCACGGGGCATGGCGCTGGGGGTGACAGCCCATGCGGTGGGCACTTCGGTGGCCTTGCAGGAAAGTGATGAATGCGGCGCCTTCGCCGCGCTGGCGATGAGCCTGATGGGCGTGGCCACGGCAGTGTTCCTGCCGTTGGCGGTCAGCCTGGTGGCTTGAGGAAAACCCATGACGCTACCGCTTTTTCCCCTCAATACCGTGTTGTTTCCCGGTTGCCTGCTCGATCTGCAGATCTTCGAGGCACGCTACCTGGACATGATCGGCCGTTGCATGAAGCAGGGCGCGGGCTTTGGTGTGGTGTGCATCCTCGAAGGCGAGCAGGTGGGCAAGGCCCCGCCGGTGGTGGCCTCGATTGGTTGCGAGGCGCTGATCCGCGACTTCGTGCAGCAGGACAATGGCTTGCTGGGTATTCGGGTCGAAGGTGTCCGGCGGTTCACTGTCGAGCAGACCGAGGTGCAGAAGGACCAGCTCATGCTCGCCGAGGTGCAGTGGTTGCCTGATCAGGCGGACAGCCCGCTGGTGGAGCAGGACGATGACCTGCTGGCGTTGCTGCTGGCCCTGGGCGAGCACCCGATGGTGGAGGCACTGGACATGCCCCGGGATGTCGATGGGCGCCAGGCGCTGGGCAACCAGCTGGCGTACCTGCTGCCGTTCATGGAGGAGGACAAGCTGGACCTGCTGGCGATCGACTCGCCGCAGCGGCGGCTGGAGGCGATCCAGGCGCTGCTGGAGCGGATCCAGGGTGAGTTGTTCGCCTGACCTCCTGTTCGCCGGCAAGCCGGCTCCTACAGGTTGGGCGCCGGCCGCTTTTCGTAGGAGCCGGCTTGCCGGCGAAGCTTTTTAGTACTGGTAACGCAGCAGTGCCTTGGGCAGGGCATGCAGCATGAAGAACGCCAGCAGCGCGACACAGGCCGGCAGCACCAGCCACCACACCCGTTGCGACAAGGCCATGAGCGGCTGGCGATGCTGCACCAGCGTCAGGCTCGCCGCGCACACACAGCACGCCAGCAACGCCCCGGCCAGGATATCGGTCGGCCAATGCGCCCCCAGGTATACCCGCGACAGGGCGATGGCCAGCGCCGGCAGGCAGCCCAGCATCACCCAGGTCAGGCGCATGCGCGGCGGTTGGCCACGGCCGGCCAGCACCGCCAGCACCAGGAAGAACGCGAACGACGCCGAACTGTGCCCGCTGGGCATGCTGTAGCTGGTCAGCGGGTCGGCCAGCACTTCCGGGCGTGCGCGGGCAAACAGCCATTTCAACGAGCCATTGGCCAGCGCGGTGCCGATCAACGTCGCCCCGGCGAACAGGGCATGGCGCCATTGCCGGGCCAGCAACAGCAGGCCGGTCAGCAGGCCACCCAGGAAGAATTGAGTGCGGAAGTCACCCAGCCGGGTGATCATCACCACGGCGCCATCGATGGCCTGGCTGCGATGCTCTTGCACCAGGGTCATCAGGCCCTGGTCGAACTCGTTGAGATAGGGCCAGCCGATGAACAGTGCCGCTACCGCCAGGCCGCTCAGCCCGGCAATCAGCCGGGTGCCATAACGCTGGTCGCGCAGGCTGCTGTTCAGGCTCAGGCCGATCAGCACCGCGAGGGTACCGAAGACGATGCCGGCATCCAGCCAGAAGCCTTCCGGCAACGGCAGGCGCATCGCCGCGCCGGTGGCCCAGCCGGGCAGCAGGTAGGCGACCGACCAACCGGCGCCGGCCACCAGGCTGACGGCGATGAAACGCGGTAGTGGCATGTCGAACATGCCGGCGACCATCGGCAGCATTGGGCGCAACGGGCCGATGAAGCGGCCGACCAGCAGGCTGGCGATGCCATAGCGCTGGAAGTACGCCTCGGCGCTGCCGATCCACTCCGGGTGGCCGCGCAGCAGCGGCAGGCGGCGGATGTTCTGGTGGAAGTACTTGCCCACACCATAAGAGATCGCGTCCCCGAGCACGCCGCCGAGGAAGCCCAGCAGCAGGGTTTCCCCAAGCGTGAAGGCACCGCTGCCGGCCAGTACGGCGACGGCGAACAGCAGCACAGTGCCGGGCACGATGATGCCGGCAATGGCGAGGCATTCCACGCAAGCGATCACGAAAATCGCCAGGCCAAGCCACTGCGGGTTGGCGCCGAGCCAGGCGGTCAGGCTGTCGAGCCATTGGCCCATGGGTCAGTTTCCTTGTTCGAGAATGAAGAAGTCGTGGCCTTCGTGCTGGCCGCGGCGCAACGGGTTGCGGGTGCAATAGCGGGCGTACTCGGCGTCGACGAAGCGGTAGGGCAGGTGTTCGTCGCGGCCGTGGGGGATGCCCAGGCGCGCCGCCTGGATCACCCGATTCACGGCGATGCCGCAGTCTTCGACGTACAGGCGCTCGGGGTCGAACCGTTGCGCGTCCCAGTGCGGCACTTTCAGGCCCATGGCGCGGCATAGCAGGGTCTGGCCATTGCACAGGCGCTCGGGTGGGCGCAGGTTGCCGCTGGCGTCCGGGTTGTTCAGTTGCATCTGCGCCAGGCTGTTCTCGTCCGAGAGGGCGTCGACCCAGGGGTAGGCGGACTTGATCAGCACGGCGTTGCCCGGGCCCTGGGCGCTGAAATTCAGCGAGTCGCCGCCCCGGGCGTAGTACATGTAGATGTGGCCGCCGTCGAGGAACAGCGCCTTGCGCTTCTCGGTGTAGCCCAAAGAGGCGTGGCTGCCCTTGTCGGTCAGGTAGTAAGCCTCGGTCTCGATGATCCGCGCGGCCAACCAGAGATCGCCGTGGCGGTGGCGGATGACCTTGCCCAGCAGTTCGCGGGCGAGGGTCTGGGCGTCGCGGTCGAAGAAGCTGTCGGGCAGCGCGCGGGCCGGGCAGGGGGCTGGGGCGGACATACAGGCGGTTCATGGCTGTCGAGGCTGGGATGATAGCAATGAATGGCTTAATCGAGGCTGAATGACATTGGTGTTGACCTTTTCGCGGGCAAGCCCGCTCCGGCTGAGCAAGGCGCTTTCGTCCCCTGTGGGCGTGGGTTTGCCCGCGAAAAAGCTGAATCCAACCCGGGATTTCTCGATATGAGCGGTTACATCTTTCCTACCCATTCCCCCCAGCCATTTTCTACCATCCGCCACCCGCCGCTGGGCGTACCCGAGCGCTCCAGTTATAATCAGCCGATTTCCCCTTTGCCAAGACACCGAGCCCATGACCGAGTCCGTTCTTGACTACATGACCCGCCTGGGTCGCGCCGCCCGTGAGGCCTCGCGGGTGATCGGCCGTGCCAGCACCGCGCAGAAGAACCGCGCCCTGCAGGCCGCCGCCGCCGCCCTCGACGCGGCCCGCGACGCGCTCACCGCAGCCAACGAGCAAGACTTGGCCAACGGTCGCAAGAACGGCCTGGAGCCGGCGCTGCTCGATCGCCTGGCGCTCACTCCGGCGCGCATCGACGGCATGATCACCGGCCTGCGCCAGGTGGCCAGCCTGCCGGACCCGGTCGGCGCCATCCGCGACATGAGCTACCGCCCGTCGGGCATCCAGGTCGGCAAGATGCGCGTGCCGCTGGGGGTGATCGGGATCATCTACGAGTCGCGCCCCAACGTGACCATCGATGCCGCCAGCCTGTGCCTGAAGTCGGGCAACGCCACCATCCTGCGCGGCGGCTCCGAAGCCATCCACTCCAACCGCGCCATTGCCACCTGCATCCAGCGTGGCCTGGCCGAGGCCGGCCTGCCACCAGCGGTGGTGCAGGTGGTCGAGACCACCGACCGTGAGGCGGTCGGCGCGCTGATCAGCATGCCGGAATACGTCGACGTCATCGTCCCGCGCGGCGGCCGTGGCCTGATCGAGCGCATCAGCCGCGACGCCCGGGTGCCGGTGATCAAGCACCTTGACGGCATCTGCCACATCTTCGTCGATGAACACGCCGACCTGGACAAGGCCTGGCGCGTCGCCTTCAACGCCAAGACCTACCGCTACGGCATCTGCGGCGCCATGGAAACGCTGCTGGTCGACCAGCGCGTGGCCGAGCGCTTCCTGCCGGAGATGGCCCGCCGCTTCCAGGAGAAGGGCGTCGAGCTGCGCGGTTGCGAGCGCACCCGAGCGATCATCGACAGCAAACCGGCCAGCGAAGATGACTGGCACACCGAGTATCTCGACGCGATCCTGTCGATCCGCATCGTCGACGGCCTGGAGCAGGCCATCGAGCACATCAATCACTACGGCTCGCACCACACCGATTCGATCATCACCGAACACCAGGGTCAGGCCCGGCGCTTCATGGCCGAAGTCGACTCGGCGTCGGTCATGCTCAACACCCCGACCTGCTTCGCCGACGGCTTCGAATATGGCCTGGGCGCGGAGATCGGTATCTCCACCGACAAGCTGCACGCCCGCGGCCCGGTCGGCCTGGAAGGCCTGACCTGCGAGAAGTACGTGGTGATCGGCGACGGCCAGCTGCGCGGCCAGGAGCCGTGCTGAGTTGAGCAGTGCCTTGGCAGTCCGGCGCGTCGGCATTCTCGGCGGTACCTTCGACCCGGTGCATATCGGCCACCTGCGCAGTGCGCTGGAAGTGGCCGAGTTCATGCGCCTGGACGAGCTGCGCCTGCTGCCCAACGCCCGCCCGCCACACCGCGACACGCCACAGGTGTCGGCACAAGACCGCCTGGCCATGGTGCGCGACGCGGTGGCAGGTGTCGGCGGCCTGAGTGTCGATGATCGTGAGCTGGCCCGCGACAAGCCGTCGTACACCATCGACACGCTCGAATCGATTCGTGCTGAACTGAACACGCATGACCAGTTGTTCCTGGTGCTGGGCTGGGATGCCTTCTGTGGCCTGCCCAGCTGGCACCGTTGGGAAGAACTGTTGCAACACTGTCACATCCTGGTGCTGCAGCGCCCGGATGCCGATGTCGAACCCCCTGACGAGTTGCGCAACCTGCTGGCGGCGCGCTCGGAGAGCGATCCCACCGCCATGTCCGGCCCGGCGGGGCACATTTCGTTCGTCTGGCAGACCCCGCTCGCGGTGTCCGCCACGCAAATCCGACAGCTGCTGGCCAGCGGCAAGTCGGCGCGGTTCCTGGTGCCGGACGCAGTACTGGCCTATATCGAGGCGCACGACCTGTATCGTGCGTCCAACTGACGGCGCCAGCGAGCGCCTCATTCAATGAGTTGAACGAGTTTTATATGACCAAGCAGAAAATCAATGGCATCAGTGGCGAAGAACTGGTCGAACTGACCAAGGCCGCGCTGGAAGACGTCAAGGCCCAGGACATTCAAGTCATCGACGTGCGTGACAAGCACAGCCTGACCGACTACATGATCATCGCCACCGGTACCTCCAACCGCCAGATCAACGCGATGCTGGAAAAGGTCCGCGAAGCGGTCAAGGCCAAGGGCGCGCAGCCACTGGGCGAAGAAGGCAAGGGAGACAGCGACTGGGTGCTGCTCGACCTGAACGACGTCATCGTGCACATGATGACCGCCGCCGCCCGCCAGTTCTACGACCTGGAGCGCCTGTGGCTGGGTGCCGAGCAGAGCCGTGCCGCCGATGGCAAGCACCACAGCCCGGAAAACACCCACGACTATTCCGATAAGCTCAAGGATCGGGAATAAGGTCGCGCCGTGCGTCTGCGTCTGATCGCGGTCGGCTCGCGCATGCCGAAATGGGTCGAGGAAGGCTGGCATGAATATGCCAAGCGCCTGCCCTCCGAGCTTGCGCTGGAGCTGGTGGAAATCCCGCTGAACACCCGCGGCAAGAACGCCGATGTCGCCCGCCTGATCCGTCAGGAGGGCGAGGCGATGCTGAGCAAGGTGCAGCCCGGGGAACGCATTGTCACCCTCGAGGTCCATGGCAAGCCCTGGAGTACCGAGCAACTGGCGGGCGAACTGGACCGCTGGCGCCTGGATGCGCGCACGGTCAACCTGATGGTGGGTGGCCCGGAAGGGCTGGCACCGGAGGTCTGTGCACGCAGCGAGCAGCGCTGGTCGCTGTCGCCACTGACGCTGCCGCACCCGTTGGTAAGGATACTCATCGGCGAGCAGATCTACCGCGCCTGGACGGTGTTGTCCGGGCATCCCTACCACAAATGAACCTGTAAGCCCGCCCGATGCCGCAGCAGATCCGCCTCAAGGACCACGAGAAAGACGCCCGCCTGGTGCGCAACCGCGTCGTCGTGGGCGCCGTGGCGGTGGTGGCGCTCGTCTGCGTGTTGATCGCCCGGCTGTACTTCCTGCAGGTCATCCAGTACGACTACCACTCGACGCTGTCGGAGAACAACCGGGTGCATGTGCAGCCGATTCCACCGACCCGCGGGCTGATCTTCGACCGCAACGGCGTGGTGGTCGCCGACAACCGTCCCAGCTTCAGCCTGGTCATGACCCGCGAGCGCGCCGGCAACCCCGGCAAGTGGCAGGACGTGCTGGATGTGATCGTCGAAGTGCTGGAGCTGACGCCGGACGATCGCGCCCTGTTCGAGAAGCGCATGAAACAGGGGCGCCGGCCCTTCGAGCCGGTACCCATCCTGTTCGAGCTCAACGAAGAACAGATCGCCCGCATCGCCGTGAACCAGTTCCGCCTGCCTGGCGTGGAAGTGGCCGCGCAGTTGGTGCGCCACTACCCGCAGGGTGCGCATTTTGCTCATTCCGTGGGGTATGTGGGGCGGATCAACGAGAAGGAACTCAAGACCCTCGATCCGGTGAACTACAGCGGCACCCACCATATCGGCAAGACTGGTATCGAGCGTTTTTACGAACCCGAGTTGCACGGCCAGGTGGGTTACGAGGAAGTCGAGACCAACGCCCGCGGCCGTGTGCTGCGGGTGCTCAAGCGCACCGACCCCAAGCCGGGCAAGGATATTGTCCTGAGCCTCGACATCAAGCTGCAGGAAGCTGCCGAGCAGGCCCTGGGCGGGCGCCGTGGCGCCATCGTGGCCCTCGACCCGCGCACCGGCGAGGTGCTGGCGATGGTCAGCCAACCGAGCTTCGACCCCAATCTGTTCGTCACCGGCATCAGTTTCAAGGCCTACGCCGAGCTGCGCGACTCGATCGACCGGCCGCTGTTCAACCGCGTGTTGCGCGGCTTGTACCCGCCCGGCTCGACCATCAAGCCGGCGGTGGCCATCGCCGGTCTCGACAGTGGTGTGGTCACGGCCGGTAGCCGGGTGTTCGACCCTGGCTACTACCAACTGCCCAACTACGATCACAAGTACCGCAACTGGAACCGTACCGGCGATGGCTGGGTGGATCTGGATGTGGCGATCATGCGTTCAAACGATACGTACTTCTACGATCTTGCGCACAAGATGGGCATCGATCGACTGTCCAGCTACATGAACAAGTTCGGCATCGGCCAGAAAGTGTCGCTGGACATGTTCGAAGAATCCCCCGGCCTCATGCCATCGCGCGAGTGGAAGCGCGCCACTCGCCGCCAGGCCTGGTTCCCGGGCGAAACCCTGATCCTCGGCATCGGCCAGGGCTACATGCAGGCCACGCCCCTGCAACTGGCCCAGGCCACTGCGCTGATCGCCAACAAGGGCGTGTGGAACCGCCCGCACTTGGCCAAGACCATCGAAGGCCAGCCGCCGGTGGACGAGAACCCCATGGAGAACATCGTCCTGCGTGACAAGTCCGACTGGGCCAAGGTTACCCACGGCATGGAGCAGGTGATGCACGGCGCCCGCGGTACCGCGCGCAAGGCCGCTCTTGGCTCGATCTACCGCATCGCCGGCAAGAGCGGCACGGCTCAGGTCGTGGCGATCAAGCAGGGCGAGAAGTACGACCGCAACAAACTCCAGGAACGGCACCGCGACCATGCGCTGTTCGTTGCCTTCGCCCCCGCCGAGGACCCGAAGATCGTGGTCTCGGTGATGGTCGAGAACGGCGAGTCCGGCTCCGGCGTCGCCGCCCCCGTGGTGCGTCAGGTCATGGATGCCTGGCTGCTCGACGAGAACGGCCGCCTCAAGCCTGAGTTCGGCCCTGCCACAGTCGCCCAGGAACCGGCCCCGTGAAGAACAATTTCGATCGCATGCTCTCCAGCGAGGACGTGATGCGCAGGCGCGCCAGCTTCCTGCAGCGCATCCATGTCGACGGCCCCTTGCTGCTCATCCTGCTGACGCTGGCCGCCGGCAGCCTGTTCGTGCTCTATTCGGCCAGCGGCAAGAACTGGGACCTGCTGATGAAGCAGGCCAGCTCGTTCGGCATCGGCCTGGTGTCGATGTTCGTCATCGCCCAGCTCGAGCCGCGCTTCATGGCGCGCTGGGTACCCCTGGCCTACCTGGCCGGGGTGTTCCTGCTGGTGGTGGTGGACGTGATGGGCCACAACGCCATGGGCGCCACGCGCTGGATCAACATCCCGGGGGTGATCCGTTTCCAGCCCTCGGAGTTCATGAAGATCATCATGCCGGCGACCATCGCCTGGTACCTGTCCAAGCGCACCTTGCCACCGCACCTCAAACATGTGGCGATCAGCCTGGTGATGATCGGTGTGCCGTTCATCCTCATCGTGCGCCAGCCTGACCTGGGCACGGCGTTGCTGATCCTCGCCTCCGGCGCCTTCGTGTTGTTCATGGGCGGCCTGCGCTGGCGCTGGATCATCAGCGTGATCGCCGCGGCGGTGCCGGTGGCGGTGGCCATGTGGTTCTTCGTCATGCACGACTATCAGAAGCAGCGCGTGCTGACCTTCCTCGACCCGGAAAGCGACCCGTTGGGCACCGGCTGGAACATCATCCAGTCCAAGGCGGCGATCGGCTCGGGCGGGGTGTTCGGCAAGGGCTGGCTGCTGGGCACCCAGTCGCACCTGGACTTCCTGCCCGAGAGCCATACCGACTTCATCATCGCCGTGCTGGGTGAGGAGTTCGGCCTGGTCGGCATCTGCCTGCTGCTGATCGTCTACCTGCTGCTGATCGGCCGCGGGCTGATGATCACTGCCCAGGCGCAGACGCTGTTCGGCAAGCTGCTCGCGGGCAGCCTGACCATGACCTTCTTTGTTTATGTGTTCGTCAATATCGGTATGGTCAGCGGCCTTCTGCCCGTGGTGGGCGTGCCGCTGCCCTTCATCAGCTATGGCGGAACTTCGTTGGTGACGCTGCTGTCAGCGTTTGGCGTTCTGATGTCGATCCACACGCACCGCAAATGGATCGCGCAAGTTTGAAAAAGGTGAAGAATTCAATGCAAGCAGTGCGTAACTGGGCTGCCCGTTGTGTGCCGTGGATCGGCGCGGTGGGCCTGTTCGGCGCTGTCCAGCAGGCTGTTGCCGGCGATTACGACAACTCGCCCCAGGTGGCCGAGTTCGTCGGTGAGATGACCCGCGACTACGGCTTTGCCGGCGAGCAACTGATGGGCGTGTTCCGCGAGGTACAGCGCAAGCAGGCGATCCTCGACGCGATCTCGCGGCCGGCCGAGCGGGTCAAACCCTGGAAAGAATACCGCCCGATGTTCCTCACCGATGCGCGCATTGCCCGCGGTGTGGACTTCTGGCGCCAGCACGAGGCCGCCCTGGCCCGCGCCGAGCAGGAATATGGCGTGCCGGCGCAATATATCGTCTCGATCATTGGCGTGGAGACCTTCTTCGGTCGCAATACCGGCAACTATCGCGTCATCGATGCCCTGTCCACGCTGGGCTTCGACTACCCGCCGCGTGCCGAATTCTTCCGCAAGGAGCTGCGCGAGTTCCTCCTGCTGGCCCGCGAGGAACAGCTCGACCCACTGACGCTCAAGGGCTCCTATGCCGGTGCCATGGGCCTGCCGCAGTTCATGCCCAGCAGCTTCCGCAACTATGCGGTGGACTTCGACGGTGACGGCCACATCAATATCTGGAACAACCCGGACGATGCCATCGGCAGCGTCGCCAGCTACTTCAAGCGCCATGGCTGGGTGGCCGGCGAGGCCGTTGTCAGCCGTGCTCAGGTGCGCGGCGAGCGCGTCGACGAGGGCCTGACCACGGGCATCGAGCCGGTGAAGACGGTCGGGGAGTTGCGAGCGCTGGGCTGGTCGAGCCATGATGCGTTGCGCGATGATCTGCCGGTCACCGCCTTCCGCCTGGAGGGCGAAAACGGCCCTGAGTACTGGATGGGCCTGAAGAACTTCTATGCGATCACTCGCTACAACCGCAGCGTGATGTACGCCATGGCGGTGCATCAGCTTTCGGAACAGCTGGTTCTGGCACGGGGCGTCAAGTAATGCGCGAATTCTTCACAGTGAACACCGCCAAACTGTTGACCTGCCTCGCCGTGGGCCTGGTCCTGGCCAGTTGCTCCTCCAGCCGCCCCGCACCGCAGACGGGTGGCAACACCGTCCGCGCGCAGCCGGGCCTGGACATCAACCGCGCCCACAAGGATGGCGCGCCCTGGTGGGACGTCGACGTCAACAAGATCCCCGACGCCACCCCGACCGTGCACACCGGCAACTACAAGGCCAACCCGTACACAGTGATGGGCAAGACCTACTATCCGATGCAGGACTCGCGCAGCTACCGCGCCGAGGGTACCGCCTCGTGGTACGGCACCAAGTTCCACGGCCAGAACACCGCCAACGGTGAGCTCTATGACCTTTACGGCATGAGCGCGGCGCACAAGACCCTGCCGCTGCCGGCCTACGTGCGGGTGACCAACCTGGCCAACGGCCGCACCGTGATCCTGCGGGTCAACGATCGTGGCCCGTTCTACTCCGATCGCATCATCGACTTGTCTTATGCGGCAGCGAAGAAGCTCGGTTATGCCGAGATCGGCACCGCGCATGTGCGCGTCGAGGGAATCGATCCACAGCAATGGTGGGCCCAGCGTGGCCAGCAGCCTCCGCTGATGCTCAAGGAACCACAGGTGGCCCAGGCCCAGCCGATTCCGGCCAGTACCGGGCGGATCGAGCAATGGACGCCGCCGCCACAGCAGCACGCGGCGCCCGTGGTGCCGGTGCAGGTGGGGGGTAACAACGTACCGAACGGCAACGGTGGCAGCTTCCTGCAGGTGGGTGCGTTCGCCAACCCGGACGCCGCCGAGCTGCTGCGCTCGAAGCTGAGCACCATGGTCAGCGCGCCGGTGTTCATCAGCTCCATCGTGCGCAACCAGCAAACGCTTCACCGGGTGCGCCTGGGGCCGATCAACAGCCAGGGCGAGATCCAGCAGGCCCAGGACAGCATTCGCCTGGCGAATCTGGGGCAGGCGAAGGTGGTCACTGATTAGACCCTGAGGGCGCTATGCACTCTGTAGGAGCGGCCTTGTGCCGCGAAAGAGGCGCAACGCGGCCCCAGACTTCAGCGATTCTGCCGATATCGCCGGGGCTGCTTTGCAGCCCTTTCGCGGCACAAGGCCGCTCCTACAGGGGCGTGCCTGAACCAAAGGTCCCAAAACAGGCAACGCCGACCTGTCGGTTTGTTCATGAATTGCCGGGCAATGGCATGTACAATGCCCGTTTTTGCCCGCAGCGGCATTACGCCGCACATTCGGGCCAGGCCTCAGGCCATAAAACTAGACTGACGGGGCGCTGGGCAACCGAACCTGCCCACGAAACATCAGACCATTAGCGATTTACGAGAGACGGATGAACATCACCAACCTTGCCAAACGACTCTGCCTGCCCGTTCTGCTGCTGATCACGCCTGCTGCCTTCGCGGCGGAGCAGATGATGCCGGCACCTCCGCAACTGGCCGCCAAGTCCTACGTACTCATGGACGCGTCCAGCGGCAACGTGCTGGTCGAGAACAACGGTGACGAGCGCCTGCCACCCGCCAGCCTGACCAAGCTGATGACCGCCTACATCGCCACCCTGGACATCCGTCGCGGCCAGATCGGCGAGAACGACCCGGTCACCGTCAGCGAGAACGCCTGGCGCACCGGTGGTTCGCGCATGTTCATCAAGGTCGGTAGCCAGGTCACCGTCAGCGATCTGCTGCACGGCATCATCATCCAGTCGGGCAACGATGCCTCTGTTGCCCTGTCCGAGCACATCGCCGGCAGCGAAGACGCCTTCGCCGACATGATGAACAAGACCGCCGGCGACCTGGGGATGGCCAACAGCCACTTCATGAACCCGACCGGCCTGCCGAACCCGGAGCACTACTCCTCGGCCCACGACATGGCCCTGCTGGCGCGCGCGATCATCAACGAAGACCCCGCGCACTACGCCATCTACTCGCAGAAAGAGTTCTACTGGAACAACATCAAGCAGCCTAACCGCAACCTGCTGCTGTGGCGCGACAAGACCGTTGACGGCCTGAAGACCGGCCACACCGACGAAGCCGGCTACTGCATGGTCGCCTCGGCCGTTCGCGACGGCCAGCGCCTGATCGCCGTGGTGTTCGGCACCAACAGCGAGCAGTCCCGCGCCGCCGAGACGCAAAAACTGCTGACCTACGGTTTCCGCTTCTTCGAAACCCAGACCTTCTACCAGAAAGGTACCGAGCTGACTCAGGCTCCGGTGTGGAAAGGCGCGACCAACCAGGTGAAAGCCGGCCTGGCCAACGACCTGACCATGACCATGCCTAAAGGCCAATTGAAACGCCTCCAGGCTTCGATGACCATGAACCCGCAACTGACCGCCCCGATCGCCAAAGGTGACGTGATCGGTAAAGTGGAAGTCAAACTGGACGAGAAAGTTGTTCACAGCGCCGACCTCATCGCCCTCGACGGCGTGGAGGAAGCTGGTTTCTTCGGCCGTGTGTGGGATAGCATCCGCCTGTTCTTCTACGGTTTGTTCAACTGATACGTGACCTGCACGCCCCCGTGAACCAGGCGGGGGCGATGCTGTTGTCACGGCTTACGAGGCCGTTTCCGCCATGAGCGAAGAAGACGTCAAGTCGCACAAAATCGAATTCCCCTGCGAGGACTACCCGATCAAGGTGATCGGCGACACCGTTGTCGGTTTCCGTGACACCGTGATCGAGATCCTCAGCAAGCACGCCAAGGTCGACCTGTCGACCCTGGCCGAGCGCCAGAGCAAGGAAGGCAAGTACACCACGGTGCAACTGCATATCGTTGCCGAGAGCGAGAACCAGCTGCACGACATCAACAGTGCCCTGCGTGCGACCGGCATCGTGAAAATGGTGCTGTGATGTCCGGCGTTCTCGGTATTCGCGATCTTGGCCTGCAGCCCTATGAACCGGTGCTGGAGGCCATGCGTCGCTTTACCGAGCAACGTGGCCCCGAAAGCCAGGACGAAGTCTGGCTGGTGGAGCACCCGCCGGTGTTCACCCAGGGGCAGGCCGGCAAGGCCGAGCACCTGCTGATCCCGGGCGAGATCCCGGTGGTGCAGACCGACCGCGGCGGCCAGGTCACTTATCATGGCCCCGGCCAGCTGGTGGCTTACTTGCTGCTGGACGTGCGCCGCCTGAGCATTGGCGTGCGCGAACTGGTCAGCCGCATCGAGCAGACCCTGATCGACCTGCTCGCCAGCTATGGCGTACAGGCCGTGGCCAAGCCCGATGCCCCTGGCGTCTATGTCGATGGCGCGAAGATCGCGTCCCTTGGCCTTCGAATCCGCAATGGCCGTTCCTTCCACGGCCTTGCCCTGAACGTGGACATGGACCTCGCGCCATTCCGCCGAATCAACCCCTGTGGGTATGCGGGGCTGGCCATGACCCAGCTGCGTGACCTGGCAGGCCCGATCGAACTCGACGAGGTCAGGACAAGGCTGCGCGGACAGCTGGTCAGGCACCTCGACTATGCTGAGCAGACGACCCTGACGGGCGGAATCGACTGATTATGACAACTGTGCAAGAAGCCGTGCCGAACCTGATCCCGACGCAAGACGTCACCCCACGCCCTGCCCCGAAGAAAGTCGAGGCCGGTGTGAAGCTGCGCGGCGCCGAGAAGGTGGCGCGCATCCCGGTGAAAATCATCCCCACCGAAGAGCTCCCGAAGAAGCCTGACTGGATTCGCGTGCGCATCCCGGTTTCGCCGGAAGTCGACCGTATCAAGCAACTGTTGCGCAAGCACAAGCTGCACAGCGTCTGCGAGGAGGCCTCCTGCCCGAACCTGGGCGAGTGCTTCTCCGGCGGTACCGCCACGTTCATGATCATGGGCGACATCTGCACCCGTCGCTGCCCGTTCTGCGACGTCGGCCACGGCCGTCCGAAGCCACTGGACCTGGACGAACCGAAGAACCTGGCCATCGCTATCGCCGACCTGCGCCTGAAGTACGTGGTGATCACTTCGGTGGACCGCGACGACCTGCGAGACGGCGGCGCCCAGCACTTCGCCGACTGCATCCGCGAAATCCGCGCGCTGTCGCCGGGCGTACAGCTGGAGACCCTGGTCCCGGACTACCGTGGGCGTATGGATGTGGCGCTGGAGATCACTGCGCAGACCCCGCCGGACGTGTTCAACCACAACCTCGAAACCGTGCCCCGCCTGTACAAGGCCGCGCGTCCGGGCTCGGACTACGACTGGTCGCTGGACCTGCTGCAGAAGTTCAAGCAGATGGTTCCGCACGTACCGACCAAGTCTGGCCTGATGCTGGGCCTGGGCGAGACCGACGAGGAAGTCATCGAGGTCATGCACCGCATGCGTGAGCACGACATCGACATGCTGACCCTGGGCCAGTACCTGCAACCGTCGCGCAACCACCTGCCGGTGCAGCGCTTCGTGCACCCTGACACCTTCGCCTGGTTCGCCGAGGAAGGCTACAAGATGGGCTTCAAGAACGTTGCCTCCGGCCCGCTGGTACGCTCGTCGTACCACGCCGACCAGCAGGCCCACGAAGCCAAGATCAAGCTCTGATACGAGCTTGAGCGAACGATGCCGATGCACGCCGTAAGGCGGCATCGGCTTTTTTTTAGCTGCAAGTTTCAAGCGACAAGCTGCAAGGAGTGGCGCGATGAATTGTGTGGAGACTGTTGAATCCCTGTTGCCCAAGGCATTGCCCGACAATGCCTGCTTCGCCATCGTCGCGCCGGCGGGGCCGGCCAGGGTGGATGCTGACAAGGCCCGTCAGTGGTTCGAGCGGCGGGGATACCGTTGCCGTCTCTATCCCGGGGTAAGCCAGGCGGATGGTTACCTGGCGGGCAGCGACCAGCAGCGTCTCCAGGACCTGCACGATGCCTTTCGCGACCCCGGCATCGACGCGATCCTCTGCATGCGGGGTGGCTATGGCAGCATGCGTCTGCTTGATGCCCTCGATCTCGAGCTGATTCGCCGCCATCCCAAGCCGTTGATCGGCTACAGCGATATCACCGCCTTGCACACGGCCATCAACCGGTATTCAGGCCTGGTCACGTTCCACGGGGCGATGCTCAATGCCGACCTGCTGGGTGACAAGCTCGAGCCAACCGTGGGTTCGCTGTTCGAACAGTTGGGCGGGCAGTTGGGGAAGGGGGATGAGATTGGCCATCCTGCCGCCTTCCCGCTTACCACTGTGGTACCTGGAGTGGCCTCCGGGCGCCTGATGGGGGGCAACCTGTCGATGCTGGGCGCCACGATGGGCTCGCTGGCGGAGATTGATACCCGCGACAGCATTCTGTTCATCGAGGATGTCAACGAGCCGCTTTATCGGGTGGACCGCCTGCTGACCCAGCTGCGCCTGGCGGGCAAGCTGGAGGGCGTGCGAGGTGTGCTGGTGGGGGATTTTGCGGGGATTACGGTCGCTTCATTGACGCCGCTGCTGCTGGATATCTTCGGGCCGCTTGGGGTGCCGGTGTTGGCGGGGTGGCGCAGTGGGCATTGCAATCCGAACGTGTGCCTGCCGCTGGGGGCGAGGGTGCAGCTGGATGCCGGCCAGCAGAGGGTGGTGCTGGAGCAGGGATTGTTCAAGGCTTGAAGTGGTCGGGGCCGCGTTGCGGCCCATCGCCGGCAAGGCCGGCTCCTACAGGTACAGCGCAAGTCCTTAGATCGGCGCAGGCCTGTAGGAGCCGGCTTGCCGGCGAACAGGTCTCAACGACGCAGGCTATCGAGCAGCTTGTGCGTCGGATACCCATCCGCCGGCCAGCCCTGCGCCTGCTGCGCGTTGCGGATGGCCTTGCGGGTATTGGCACCGATGATGCCATCGGCATTGCCCGCCTCGTGCCCATTGGCATTGAGCAGCGTCTGCAGCTCGATACGCTCGCTACGGCTCAGGGGCAGGTCGTCCTTGGGCCAGCTGCCTGCGATAAAGCCCCAACCGTAGAAACGATCCCCCAGCAGGCTCACCGCCAACGCATACGACGACGAGTTGTTGTACTTGAGGATGGCGCGGAAGTTGTCCAGCACCAGGAAGGCCGGGCCGCGGGCGCCAGCCGGCAACAGCAGCGCGGCGGAGAGCTGGCTGCTGCCTGCGGGCAGTTGGGTGCCAGCTGGCAAGGTCACGCCCAGTTGCAGCCACTCGCTGACGCTCTTGCGCTGGCTGCCGTCGGCCAGCCAGAAGTCGAAGCCGGCCGGCACCTGCACCTCGAAGCCCCAAGGCTGGCCACGCTTCCAGCCGGAAGCTTGAAGGTAGTGGGCGGTGGACGCCAGGGCGTCGGCGGTGCTGTTCCAGATGTCGCGGCGACCATCGCCGTCGAAGTCCACGGCGTGAGTCAGGTAGGTGGTCGGGATGAACTGGGTCTGGCCCATGGCGCCGGCCCAGGAGCCACGCATGGCGTCGGGCTGGATATCGCCGTTCTGCAGGATCTGCAGGGCGGCGATCAGCTGGTCCTGGGCGAACTGCGGGCGACGGCCTTCGTAGGCGAGGGTGGCCAGCGAGCGGATCACCGACTTGCTGCCCTGGAACTGGCCGAAGTTGCTCTCCATGCCCCAGACCGAGACCAGCACCTGGCGGTCGACGCCGTAGCGCTGTTCGATACGGCTCAGCAGTTCGCTGTTCTGCTCCAGCAGCTTCTTGCCGTTGCGCACGCGCAGGGGCGACAAGGCACCGTCGAGATACTCCCAGACCGGGCGGGTGAACTCGGGTTGGCTGCGGTCGGCCTTGATCACATCCATGTCTGGCGTGACGCCGAGGAAGGCGCGGTCGAACAGGCTGGGGCTGATGCCTGCCTGCAGGGCTTGCTGGCGGAAGCCTGCCTGCCATTGGGCGAAGGTCTGCAACGGCTGGATTTCGGTGCTGACTTCAGGGGTGGTGCTGGGCAGGGTGACGACCGGGGCGGGCTGGGCAGGTGCCAGCGGCAGGGCGTCCGCGGCGGTGGGTTTCTCCGCGCAGGCGACGAGCAGGATGAAGCTGGTGGCAGCGATCAGCTGGCGTGGTTGCCAGCGTAGAGTGAGACGAGAGGGCATGCACAGATCCAGAATTGCAGGTCAGGTGCCGACCATACCATGCCTGCGCCTTTCATGCCCTTTCAGGCGGCCATAAAGCAAGAAGCCTCCCAATCTCTCGATTGGAAGGCTTCGCGGCGGTAGCTGCCTTTGCCCTTGTTCGGTTGTTCCTGTCGGCAGCGGAACAGCGGTTGGGCGATGATCGACTTGGCTTTGTTGGGACCGTGCTTCTTGGGTTTCTTGCTCATGGTGGGTTCCCGGTCAGGGTGGATTTCGTGGTGGACTTTAGGCGTTTGGGCAGAGGAGAGCCAATTGATTGTGTTTATGGTTTGAAAGCTGTTCGCCGGCAAAGCCGGCGGCGATGATCTTGAGGGCGGCGCGGTCTCTGTAGGAGCGGCTTCAGCCGCGATGCAGGCGACGCGGCATCTGGCACCCGCTTTGCGGGTGATCGCGGCTGAAGCCGCTCCTACTCGGACGGGAGGGTCAGGCGTTGCCCTGCCATCAGCAGCGACAGCCGGGTCAGGCCGGTCCAGGGTGACCCTTCGGCTTGCCCCTTGATCTGCGCATCGATGCGCTGGGCATCCTGCAGCAGCATGGCCCAGCGCTGTGCCGAAAGGCGTTGCAGGGCTTTGCTCACCAGTGGGCGACGTTTGTCCCACACGGGTGGCCGGGCCTGGCTGAAGGCTTTGTCCAGCGGTACACCTTGGCTGAATTGCAGGGCCAGCCCAGCCAGCAGGCGCAACTCACGGGCCAACGCCCAGAGTATGACCGGCGGCTCGACCCCCTCGCCACGCAGGCCTTCGAGCATGCGCAGGGCGTGGGCCGCTTCACCGTTGAGAATGGCATCGACCAAGCCGAAGACATCGAAGCGGGCGCTGTCGGCGACGGCGGCCTGGACGGTCTCGACGGTGATCTGGTTGCCTTCGGCGAGCAGCTTGAGCTTCTCGATTTCCTGGGCGGCAGCCAGCAGGTTGCCCTCCACCCGTGCGGCGATCAGGTCGACCGCATCACGTTGGGCCGACAGGCCGGCCTGCGACAGGCGCTGGTTGATCCACTGCGGCAGTTGTTGCGCATCCACCGGCCAGATCTGCACGAACTGGCAGTGCTCGCCTTCTATCAGCGCCTTGCCCCACTTGGTTTTCTGCGCGCTGCCATCGAGCTTGGGCAGGCTGATCAGTAATAGCGTGTCCTCGGCAGGCCTGGCGCAATATTCCATCAGCGCGGCGGCGCCTTTGTCACCGGGTTTGCCGGAGGGCAGGCGCAGCTCCAGCAGGCGACGCTGGGCGAACAACGACAGGCTGGCACCGGCCTGAAGCAGGTTGCCCCAGTCGAAGTTGGCGTCGGCGCTGAACACCTGGCGTTCATCGAAGCCCTGCTGGCGTGCTGCGCCACGAATGGCGTCGGCGGCTTCCTGGCACAGCAGCGGGTCGTCACCGCTGACGATGTATACAGGCGCAAGCTGGCCTTGCAGGTGCTTGTTGAGTTGGGCGGGGGACAGTTTCATAGAAAGAGGCGGGGCACCTCAGGTGCCCCGTTCAGGCTCAGTTGGCCGGGATTTCCAGCGGCGATTGCTGGGGTGTCTCGTCCTGGATGCGTTGCGCTTCCTGCAGGGCGCGTGCTTCGGCCTGGGCGCGCTCGTCGGCCTTGCGTTGCAGGTCGTCGAGGCGGGCCGGGGTCAGTTGCTGCAGGCGTACCATCATGCCCTGGACCAGGTCGCGGCGGATTTCGCTGCGAACTTGGGTGGCTTCCTGGCCGGAGCCGGTGATGTTGTTGCCGTCGTACACGTAGTACTTCTGCACTTGCAGCTTGTCTTCCAGCAGAACGCTGTCGTTCTGACCTTGGATCGTGTAGTTGAGCACGGTGGTCAGCTCGTATTCCGCCGAGCGGGAGCCGCCGGTGTAGGTTGCCGCGCGCTGGGTTTCCTGCTCGTTGGTGAGCACGAGCTTGTAAGGCGCGCCGCTGTAGACCTTCACGCCGCTGTTCTGCAGCGTGGTGCGCAGTTGCTTGACCGTGTCGCCGTAAGCGTTACGGGCGCCGAGGTCCAGTTCCTTGATGGTCAGTTCGGTGGTGCCAGTGCCGCGCAGCTGGAAACCGCAGGCGCTGAGCAGTACGGCCAGGCCCATTACCAGCAGATTGCGTTTGATCATGTTGTAGCTCCCTCGTGGGCCGAATACGCCCACCCGTGCGGGTGGGCGTTGCCATCAATTGGCGACGATGTTGACCAGCTTGCCCGGTACCACGATGACCTTGCGGATGGTCAGGCCATCGGTGAATCGCAGGACGTTCTCGTTGTTGCGGGCGGCGGCTTCAATCTCTTCACGGCTGGCGGCGGCAGGCATTTCCACCTGGCCACGCAGCTTGCCGTTGACCTGCACCACCAGCGTCACGGTGTCCTGCACCAGGGCGCTTTCGTCGACGCTCGGCCAGGTCGCGTCGATCACTGCCTGCTCATGGCCCAACTGCTTCCACAGTTCGTGCGAAATGTGCGGGGTGATCGGCGCCAGCAGCAGGGTGACGGCCTCAAGGCCTTCCTGCAGCAGGGCGCGATCCTGGGCGGTGACCTGCGGGGCCTTCTCCAGCACGTTCATCACGGTCATCACCTGGGCGATGGCGGTGTTGAACTTATGGAACTGGCCCACGTCGGTGCTGGCTTGCTTGATCGCGGCGTGGATGGCGCGGCGGATGACTTTCTGCTCGTCGCTCAGGGCGGCGATGTCCAGCTGGCCCGGCAGGCCCTGTGCCACGTGGGCCTGGGCCAGGCGCCAGACGCGACGCAGGAAGCGGCTGGCACCCTCGACGCCAGAGTCGGACCACTCCAGGCTCATGTCGGGCGGCGAGGCGAACATCATGAACAGGCGGCAGGTATCAGCGCCGTATTGCTCGATCATCGATTGCGGATCGACGCCGTTGTTCTTCGACTTCGACATCTTTTCGGTGCCGCCGATTTCCACCGGCAGGCCGTCGGTCTTCAGGCGCGCGCCAATGATCTTGGCTTTCGCGTCGCGCTCGATCTCGACGTCGGCCGGGTTGAACCAGTCCTTGCCGCCGTTGCTGGCGACACGGTAGTACGTTTCGGCGACGACCATGCCTTGGGTGAGCAGGTTCTTGAACGGCTCGTTCGAGGTGACCAGGCCTTCGTCACGCATCAGCTTGTGGAAGAAGCGCGCGTACAGCAGGTGCAGGATGGCGTGCTCGATACCGCCGATGTACTGGTCTACGGGCAGCCAGTGGTTGGCGGCTTTCGGGTCGACCAGGCCCTTGTCATAGTTAGGGGAGGCGTAGCGGGCGAAGTACCAGGACGACTCGACGAAGGTGTCCATGGTGTCGGTTTCGCGCTTGGCCGCCGTGCCGCATTTCGGGCAGGTGCATTCGTAGAACTCAGGCATGCGCGCCAGTGGCGAACCGGCGCCGTCCGGCACCACGTTCTCTGGCAGCGTCACCGGCAGTTGGTCTTCCGGCACCGGCACGTCGCCGCAGGACGGGCAGTGGATAATCGGGATCGGGCAGCCCCAGTAGCGCTGGCGGCTGATGCCCCAGTCGCGCAGGCGGAACTGAGTGCGCGACTTGCCGAGGTCCTTGCGGATCAGCGCGGCTTCGATGGCGTCGAAGGCGCCCTGGAAGTCCAGGCCGTCGAACTCGCCGGAGTTGATCAGTTGGCCATGCTCGCCGTAGGCGGCCAGCCATTCGCTGCCAACGTCGTCACCGGCGCTGGTGCGCACCACGGCCTTGACCGGCAGGTTGTACTTGTGGGCGAACTCGAAGTCGCGCTCGTCGTGGGCCGGTACGGCCATTACGGCGCCATCGCCGTAGTGCATCAGCACGTAGTTGGCGACCCACACCGGCAGCTTCTCACCGGTCAGCGGGTGCTCGACGAACAGGGAAGTGGCCATGCCCTTCTTCTCCTGCGTGGCCATGTCGGCCTCGGCGACGCTGCCGCTCTTGCACTCGTCGATGAACGCCTGCAGCGCCGCGTTGCCCTGGGCGGCCTGGGTGGCCAGCGGGTGCTCGGCGGCGACGGCCACGTAGGTAGCGCCCATCAGCGTGTCTGGACGGGTGGTGAAGACCTTCAGGGTGCCTTCATGGCCAATGCTGGCCTGGTCGTACGGGAACTGCACTTCCATGCCGCGCGACTTGCCGATCCAGTTGCGCTGCATCGTCTTGACCTGCTCGGGCCAGCCCGGCAGCTCGTCGAGGCTTTCCAGCAGCTCGTCGGCGTAGTCGGTGATGCGGAAGTAGTACATCGGGATCTCGCGCTTCTCGATCAGCGCGCCCGAGCGCCAGCCACGGCCGTCGATGACTTGCTCGTTGGCCAGCACGGTCTGGTCGGCAGGGTCCCAGTTGACGGTGCCGTTCTTGCGGTAGATGACGCCTTTTTCGAACAGGCGGGTGAACAGCCACTGTTCCCAGCGGTAGTAGTCCGGCTTGCAGGTGGTGACCTCACGGGACCAATCGATGGCCAGGCCCAGGCTCTTGAGCTGGGTCTTCATGTAGTCGATGTTTTCGTAGGTCCACTTGGCCGGGGCGACGTTGTTCTTCATCGCGGCGTTTTCCGCCGGCATGCCGAAGGCGTCCCAACCCATCGGTTGCAGGACGTTCTTGCCGAGCATGCGCTGGTAGCGGGCAATCACGTCGCCGATGGTGTAGTTGCGCACGTGGCCCATGTGTAGCTTGCCGCTCGGGTACGGGAACATCGATAGGCAGTAGTAAGTCTCTTTGCCTGGCTGTTCGGTAACAGCGAACGATTGTTGCTCGTCCCAGGCATTCTGGGCGGCGGCTTCTACATCACGGGGTGTGTATTGTTCGTGCATGGCTACTTTGTATTGAGAGATAAGAGACATGTTCCAGGCAGCGCGACCTCGCTGCGTCCGGCACTCCGGTGTCGTAATAGAGTGAACGCCGTAGCATACATGAGCGCCGCGCGTCGTGGGAAACCCAGTTTGCATCGCGCGCCGCGCGGGCCGTTGGTCGTGACGGACGGCCGCTTTTGCCAGCGACGCTAAGCTCTTTTGTGGGGGGAGATATTCTTACCTTCAATGAGGTGAACGGATGGGAGAGTCGCAACTACCTGCAAACAAACCGGAGCTGTACGAGCGCCTGATCGACCGGCTGGGCCTGGCACTGGAAATCGCCAGGACTTCGGTACGATTGCGCGATGAGATGCCCACCGAACTGGAATTGCGCGGCCTGAGCCACGCCGAGTTCGAGGTGATCAAGGCCTACCTGGAATCCCTCCCGGAAAGCCGTCATGCCAGCGCCGGTGCGTATACGCAGCCGGAACAGTCCACGGCCAGGATCATCTGGCTCAAGGATAGAAAGCGTTCAACCGCTCCAGCCAGATCCAGGACGCTGCCGTCCCGATAGCCGTTCAGGGTTGCAGGCGCAGGGCAACGCGCCGGTTCTTCGTTACACACGCTCCGATCGGTGCCGGTCGCCCTTGAGGCCCGGCGCCGATCCTCTTAGGCTGCATGCCTTCCATGGAGGTATGTCATGCCGATTCGCTTTTTCATCAAACAATGGTTGATGCCCCCGGGCCTGCTCCTGCTCCTGCTGCTGGCCGCTTGGTGGTGGCGACGACGGCGGCCGCGCCTGGCGGCTTTCTGTTTCACCGTTGGATTGGGGGGGGTGTGGCTGATGAGCCTGCCGCTGGTGGTGGAGCAGGCTGCGCGGGCGCTGGAGACCGAACCGCCCCTTGAACTGGCCAGTTGGAAGGACCTGGCGACCAAGGCCGATGCCATTGTGGTCCTTGGTGCCGGGCGTGAGCGGGGTGATCCGGCCTGGGGCGGCTCGGACCAGCCGACCTACGTCGCGCTGGAGCGCATGCGTTTCGCCGCCCAGTTGGCCAAGGCTTCCGGACTGCCGGTGTTGACCAGTGGCGGTCTGCACTACGGCACGCCGCCCAGTGAGGCGCAATTGATGGCGGATCGGCTGGAGGCCGATTTCGGGGTGAGGGTCACCTGGAAGGAAGAGGCCAGCCGTACCACCTGGGAGAATGCCGACTTCACGGCGAAGCTGTTGCAACCGCTGGGTATTCGTCGTGTGGTGGTGGTGACCCAGGCCTGGCATATGCAGCGTTCGCGCTGGAGCTTCGAGCGGGCCGGGTTTGAAGTGGTGCCGGCGCCGGTGGGCTTCCTCGGCCGGGAGCATGCGCGGCCGTTTGGCGGGCTGCTGCCGGAAGGGCGGGCGATGTGGCAGAGCGGGCAGTTGTTGAACGAGGCGGTGGGGTTGCTGGGGTATCGGGTGTTCTACTGATGCCTGGCGTACGCGATCCCTGTAGGAGCGGCTTCAGCCGCGATCACCCGCTAAGCGGGTGCCAGGCACCGTGGTGCCTGCATCGCGGCTAAAGCCGCTCCTACAAGGGCTTCGCCGTTCAGACTGTTTTAGCGATTCGCCCGGCCAGCAAGGCCCAACCCAGCAACAAGGTGCAGACGATCGCCAGCGGCCACGAACGCCATTGCAGGTAGGGCGTCAGTTGCTGCATCGGCACCACCTCGCCATACAGCACCGCCCGCTGAAACTGCGGCACTTGCGCGGTGATCCGGCCGAATGGGTCGATCAGCGCGGTCACGCCGTTGTTGGTGGCGCGGATCATCCAGCGACCGGCCTCAAGCGCGCGCATCTGGGCCATCTGCAAGTGCTGCAGCGGGCCGATCGACGTGCCGAACCAAGTGTCGTTGCTGATGGTCAGCAGCAGGTCGCTGCGCGCCGCCAGGCTGGCGGCGAATTCCGGGTAGACCACTTCGTAGCAGATGTACGGGGCGATCTGGTAGCCCTTGGCCTGCAGCAGTGGCTGGTCCTCAGGGCCGCGAGCGAAGTCCGACATCGGCAGGTTGAAGAACTCGATCAGCCCGCGCAGCATGTCTTGCAATGGCACGTACTCACCAAACGGCACCAGCTTCTGCTTGAGGTAGGTGCCGTCGCCTTCACCGGTTACGGTGACGCCGTTGAAGTAGCGGCGCTGGTGGCGCACTTCCTGGCGCACCGGCACACCGGTGATCAGCGCCGAATGCCGGTCGGCGGCAAAGCCACCCATCATGTCGATGTAGCCCTGGGCCTGGTCCTTGAGCACGGGCACCGCGGTTTCCGGCCAGACCAGCAAATCGACGGGTTTCGAGCTGAAGCTCATGTCGCGGTACAGCGCCAGTTGCGCGTTGACGTGGGCGGGGTCCCATTTCAGGTCCTGTTCCACATTGCCTTGCAGGGCGGCGACCTTCAGCGGGTCGCCCGCTGGCTTGGTCCAGGCGTGGTCCTTGAGGGCCAGGCCGATAATCCAGGGCGTCGCCAGCAACAGCACACCCACAGCCAGGAACGAACGGCGTTCGCGCAGGCGATGGAGGTTGCACAGCAGGGCGGCGGTCAGCGCCAGGGCGAAGGAAATCAGCCATACACCGCCCAGCGGGGCGAGGCCGGCAAGTGGGCCGTCGAGCTGGCTGTAGCCGGCGTAGAGCCAGGGAAAGCCGGTGAGGAACCAGCCGCGGAAGGCCTCTTGCAACAGCCACAGGGCGGCGAAGCACAAGGCGTCGGCCAATGGTGCTTCGTCGCGGCGCAGCCAGCGCGCCCAGAGCCAGGCGGGCAGGGCGAAGAAGAACGCCAGGCAGGCGAAGAACGCTACCAGCAAGGCGATCGCCAACAGCGGCGAGGCGCCGCCGTAAGTGTTCATGCTGACGTAGATCCACCAGGTGCCGGCGCCGTACAGGCCGAAGCCGAAGCACCAGCCACGGCCCAGGGCCTGACGCGGGCTCAGCTCGCGCAGGCCTGCGTAGAACAGGGCCAGGGACAGCAGGGCCAGCGGCCAGATGTCGAAAGGCGCCAGGGCCAGGAGGGTGGAGGCGCCGGCCGCCAGGGCCAGCAGGTTACCGGGCCAGCCGGGGCGGGTGATCCAGCGCATGTCGTTCCTTAGCGGGTGATCGGTGTCAGGCGCAGCAAGTGTATCCGGCGACTGTCGGCGTTGAGAACACGGAAACGGTAGCTGCCGATCTCGGTGGTTTCGTTACGCTTGGGCAGGTGGCCAAAGGCACTCATGACCAAGCCGCCGACGGTGTCGAACTCGTCATCGGAGAAGGTGCTGTCGAAGAACGCGTTGAAATTCTCGATGGGCGTGAGCGCCTTGATCAGGAAGTCGCCGCTGGGCAGTGGCTTGATGTAGCTGTCTTCCTCGACATCGTGTTCGTCCTCGATGTCGCCGACGATCTGCTCGAGCACGTCTTCGATGGTGACCAGGCCCGCCACGCCGCCGTATTCGTCGATGACGATGGCCATGTGGTTGTGGTTGGCGCGGAACTCGCGCAGCAGCACGTTCAGGCGCTTCGACTCGGGCACGAAGGTGGCTGGGCGCAGCAGGTCCTTGATGTTGAAGCTGTCACCGTTCTCTTTGAGGATGAGTGGCAGCAGGTCCTTGGCGAGCAGGATGCCGAGCACATCGTCGTGGCTCTCGCCGATCACCGGGTAGCGCGAGTGCGCGGCGTCGATCACCGCCGGCAGGAATTCGCGTGGCGACTGGCTGGCCTTGATGCTGATCATCTGCGAGCGCGGCACCATGATGTCGCGTACCTGCAGGTCGGCGACCTGGATGGCGCCTTCGACGATGGTCAGCGCTTCGCTGTCGAGCAGCTTGTTCTGATGGGCTTCGCGCAGCAGCTCGAGGAGCTCCTGGCGGTTTTTCGGCTCATGGGCAAAAGCCTGGGTCAGCTTACCCAGCCAGGACTTTTGCCCGTTGCTCGATCGATCTTCGCTCATGGCGGTTACTCGTGATCCTTGCAGTGTTCAGTGTGTGATTGAATCGGTTTCGTCGTCGGCGTAGGGGTCCGGGTGACCCAGTTCCGCCAGCAATTCTCGTTCCAGCGCTTCCATCTCCTCGGCCTCATCGTCTTCGATGTGGTCGTAGCCGAGCAGGTGCAGGCAACCGTGGATGACCAGGTGCGCCCAGTGCGCCTCGAGCGCCTTGCCCTGTTCCCGGGCTTCGCGCTCGACCACCGGCACGCAGATCACCAGGTCACCCAGCAGCGGGATGTCGAGCAGGTCGTCGGGGACGTCGGCGGGGAAGGACAGCACGTTCGTCGCGTAGTCCTTGTGCCGGTAAGTGTGGTTCAGCTCGCGGCCTTCGGCTTCGTCGACCAGGCGGATGGTCATCTCCGAGTCGGCTGTGCGCTGGCGCAGGGCCAGCTCGCACCAGCGGCGGAAGGCGGCGTCATCGGGGGCAGCGGCGTCCGTGGCCCGTTGCAGGTCGAGTTCAAGCATCTTTGCCGGTGGCCTCGGGCTTCGACTGACGGGCTTCGAAGCGGTCGTAGGCTTCGACGATACGCTGCACCAATGGGTGGCGCACCACGTCCTTGGGTTGGAAATGGGTGAAGCTGATGCCCGGCACGTCCTTGAGCACCTCGATCACGTGGGCCAGGCCCGATTTGGTGCCGCGTGGCAGGTCGACCTGGGTGATGTCGCCAGTGATCACCGCGGTCGAGCCGAAGCCGATGCGGGTGAGGAACATCTTCATCTGCTCGAGGGTGGTGTTCTGGCTTTCGTCGAGAATGATGAAGCTGTTGTTGAGCGTGCGGCCGCGCATGTACGCCAGCGGCGCGATCTCGATCACCTGGCGCTCGATCAGCTTGGCCACGTGTTCGAAGCCGAGCATTTCGTAGAGTGCGTCGTAGAGCGGGCGCAGATACGGGTCGATTTTCTGTGCCAGGTCGCCGGGCAGGAAACCGAGCTTCTCGCCGGCCTCGACCGCCGGACGCACCAGCAGGATGCGGCGCACCTGTTCGCGCTCCAGGGCGTCGACGGCGCAGGCGACCGCCAGGTACGTCTTGCCGGTACCGGCCGGGCCGATGCCGAAGTTGATGTCGTTGGCCAGGATTTCCTTGACGTAGCGCTGCTGGTTGAGCCCGCGCGGGCGAATGTTGCCCTTGCGCGTGCGCAGCGTGACGCCGACCTCGTTGACGGCCGGGTTGTCGATGTGTTCGACGGCCGACTCCTGGAGATAGAGGTGGACGGTTTCCGGCGACAGATCGTTGGCCTTGGTCTCGCGGTAGAGACGGCGCAACAGCTGTTCAGCTGCGGAAGTGGTCTTGGGTTCGCCGATCAGCTCGAATTGATTGCCGCGGTTGCGGATCTCGATGGCCAGGCGTTGTTCGATCAGGCGCAGGTGCTCGTCGAACTGGCCGCACAGGTTGGCGAAACGGTGGGCCTCGAAGGGTTCGAGGATGAAACGATGGGGTTGTATGGGTGCGTTCAAGGTCGTTTTTAGCCGCTCGACGGCGATGGATGTGAACTCAAGAATAACCCTTGAATGGCAGTGGCGAAAGCACTGAAACGATCAAGGGGTGTGGTCCTGCGCGGGCGCCTTCGCATTCAGGCCTGCTTGCGCCGCCCTTTGTAGGAGCGGCTTTAGCCGCGATGCAGGCGCCGCGGGGGCTGGCACCCGCTTCGCGGGTGATCGCGGCTGAAGCCGCTCCTACAGAGGTCGTGCCACGTCAAGGGGGCCTTGCGTCGCAAGGCGGCCGATGACACCAACGGCGTTTGCCCGCCTGCAATGTATCGTGGCAGTGGAAGTTGACGATAGGGTGAAGGCGAGGGCTCAGGGCAACGGCGAAAAGGGCGTGCGCCCTTCGGCGTTCTGCAATTCGAGCAGGTACTTGCGGAAGATCTGGCCGAGCACCTGGGTGGCGTGCTCGAGTTCGTCGCGGGGCATTTGCTCGGTGACTTCGTCGGCCATGTCCAGGGCGTCCTCCGCCCCGTTGACCGCGGCCATTTTCAGCAGGATGTAGGCCTGCACGTTGTTGGCCTTGACGCCTTCGCCATGGAAGAACATCGAACCGAGACGGTACTGCGCCTGGGCCTGGCCTTGCAGCGAGGCTTTTTCGAACCATTTGAGGGCGAAGTCGAGGTGGCGTGGCGTGCCGCTGTAGTAGAACTCGCCCAGTTCGTACTGCGCTTCGGCATCCCCGGATTCCGCCGTCCGCTCGCAGGCCTTCAGGGCGCTCTCAAGCTCCTCGGGCGCGGTATTGAGGGTGCAGCGGCCCGTTGCCGGAATCAGCAACGAGTTACCGCCCTCCGCCAGGGCCAGCAGGGGCTGAAGTAGCAACAGGCAGCCCAGGGTCAGGGCGCGGCCGGTGCGGTTCATGGGGATCGACTTACCTCTGCAAAGCTGCGGCCAATGTCTCTGGTGGCACATTATGGGATAAGCAGCGCCAACCTTACAAAGATTTACTCGAATTTCTGCCTCTTGAAAGAAGAAGAGGCTTCAGCGTGGGTTTGTGAACGGGGTTACGCGTAGAGAGTTGTTCGCCGGCAAGCCGGCTCCTACGGTCGCTGTAGGAGCCGGCTTGCCGGCGAACTGGCTCGGATCATTTGAGCTTGGCGAAGGCGCGCTCGGCCGCATCCAGGGTGATCTGCAGCTCCTTGTCGCCATGGGCGATGGAGGTGAAGCCGGCCTCGAAGGCGCTCGGGGCCAGGTACACGCCACCTTCGAGCATCAGGTGGAAGAAGCGCTTGAAGCGTTCCGCGTCGCTGGCCATCACATCGTCGAAGGTGACGATGTCGTCGGCGCCGCTGAAGTACAGGCCGAACATGGCGCCTGCCTGTGTGGTGACGAACGGTACGCCTGCGGCATCAGCGCGTTGCTGCAGGCCGTCGAGCATGCGGCTGGTGAAGGCTGTCAGTTCGTCATGGAAGCCGGGGCGGCTGATCAGCTTCAGGGTGGTCAGGCCGGCGGCCATCGCCAGCGGGTTGCCCGACAGGGTGCCGGCCTGGTAGACCGGGCCGAGCGGGGCAATGCAGCCCATGATCTCGCGCTTGCCACCGAAGCAGCCAACGGGCATGCCGCCACCGACGATCTTGCCGAAGGTCGACAGGTCCGGGGTGATGCCGTAGTAGCCCTGGGCACCGCCCAGCGACACGCGGAAACCGGTCATCACTTCATCGAAGATCAGTACCACGCCATGCTTGTCGCACTGCTCGCGCAGGCCTTCGAGGAAGCCCGGCGCCGGAGGCACGCAGTTCATGTTGCCGGCCACCGGCTCGACGATGATGCAGGCCACGGTCTGGCCGACTTCGGCGAGGGTTTTCTCGACCGCGGCGATGTCGTTGAACGGCAGCGTCAGGGTGTGCTTGGCGAAGTCCGCTGGCACGCCGGCCGAGCTTGGTACGCCTTGTGTCAGCAGGCCGGAACCGGCCTTGACCAGCAGGCTGTCGGAGTGGCCGTGGTAGCAGCCCTCGAACTTGATGATCGCGTCGCGGCCGGTGTAGCCACGGGCCAGGCGGATGGCGCTCATGGTCGCTTCGGTACCGGAGCTGACCATGCGCACCATTTCCATCGACGGCACGATCGAGCAGACCAGGTCGGCCATCTCGGTTTCCATGGCGGTCGGCGCGCCGTACGACAGGCCGTGTTGCAACTGGTTGCGTACCGCGTCGAGCACCTCCGGGTGGCCGTGGCCGAGGATCATCGGGCCCCAGGAACCGACGTAGTCGACGTAGCGCTTGTCATCCTCGTCGATGACGTAGGCGCCTTCGGCGTGCTTGAAGAACAATGGGGTGCCGCCAACGCTCTTGAAGGCGCGCACGGGCGAGTTGACGCCACCGGGGATGTGCTTCTGGGCTTGGGCGAACAGTGCTTCGGAACGGGACATGGGATCTTCTCTCGAAATCAGGAGGCGAACAGGGCGTTGAAGGCGCGGGCGCGGCGGGTGACTTCCTGCGCGCTGTCGGCACCGAACAAGCCGTGGATCACCGCCAGCAGGTCGGCGCCATGGGCGACCAGCGGGGCGGCGTTGTCGAGGGTGATGCCGCCGATCACCGCGATCGGCAGTTTCACGCGGGCACGGGCCTGCTCCAGCAGTTCGAGGCTGGCGGCCGGGGCGCCCGGCTTGGTGACGGAATTGAAGAAGCGGCCGAAGGCGACATAGCTGGCGCCTTCGCTGGCGGCCTGCTCGGCGAGCTCGAGGCTGGCGTGGCAGGTGGAACCGATGATCGCCTGGCGGCCGAGCAGGGCGCGGGCCGGCGTCAGTGGGCCGTCGGTCTGGCCCAGGTGCACGCCAACGCCCAGGCGTGCGGCCAGTTCGGCGTCATCGTTGATGATCAGCTGCGTGCCATAGCGCTCGCAGAGCTTCTTCAGGCCTTCGGCTTCACGCAGGCGGCGACCGGCGTCGTCGCTCTTGTCGCGGTACTGCAGCAGGCAGACGCCGCCTTCGAGCGCCGCCTCGACATGGCTGAGGAAACGGCCGGCGAGCAGCTGGCTGTCGGTGATGGCATACAGACCGCGGAGCGTCATCGGGTGGCCTCGTGTCAGGAGCAGAAATCCAGGGGCAGGCGGCGCGGCACGTACTGGCCCTTGCCCAGTTGCTCGGCGTCACGCAGGGTGCGCCAGGTGTAGTCCAGGGCACTGCGCACGGCGCTTTGCAGCTGCTCGCCGAGGGCCAGGCGACCGGCCAGGGCGCTGGCCAGGGTGCAACCCGAGCCGTGGTAGCTGCCCGGCAGGCGCTGGCAGGTCCAGGTGTGCGACTGGCCGTCGCGGCTGTACAGGCGGTTGTGGATTTCGCTCTCGTCACCGTGACCGCCGGTGATCAGCAGGTGTCTACAGAACGGCAGCAGTTTCTCGGCGCATTCGTCCGCCGTGCCGTCCGGCAGTTCCGCGAGGATGCGCGCTTCCGGCAGGTTCGGCGTGGCGATGGTGGCCAGGGGCAGCAGGCGTTCGCGCAGGGCGTAGCCGACCTCGTCCTTGCCCAGGCGACCGCCGCCGCCGGCACGCAGCACCGGGTCGCAGACCAGCGGCAGGTGCGGGTGCGCGGCGAGCAGTTCGGCGACGGTGTCGACCATCTCGATCGAACCGAGCATGCCCAGCTTGACCGCGGCCACCGTGGAGTCGGCCAGCACGGCGTTGGCCTGGGCCAGCACCCACTCGCGGTCGAGCACGCGGAAGTCGGAAACGTTGACGGTATCCTGCACGGTCAGGGCGGTCACGGCAGGCGCGGCGTGACAGCCCTGGGCGAGCAGGGCTTCGATATCTGCCTGCAGGCCGGCGCCACCACTGGGGTCGTGGCCGGACAGACAGAGGACAACGGGGCGGGAGCTGTAGGTATTCATGGTCGGCGAGCTTATCACCAAACCTTTTTGCGCGGATCGGTCGCTGCGCAAGATTTGCTGATCAAGTGGTCAAGATGTAATTGTGTGAATCTCTGAAAGCTGCATTCTAGAGCTTCTGAAGGCAAATTCGCAGTGGCCTCTGGCCATGCCGAAAAGCTATGCTAGAGTGCTCGGATAACTCGATAAACGGGCTCTGCCGGATCACGTCGTCTCAAAGGGAAAGGAGGCAACCGCGACGCGACTGGACAGGCCATGCTGGGGCTGTATGCGCTATTTGCTGATTGTGCTTCTGGGCTGCTTGCCCTTGCTCGCCGGAGCGGTCGAATTCAATGACAGCACCGGCCGTCTGCCGCTGGGCCGTTCCATGCTGGTCTACGAGGACCACGATGGCAACGCCACGATCACCCAGGTCAGCGCCCCCTCCTTTGCCAGCCACTTCGTGCAGCACCAGGACGAGGTGTTGAACGCCGGTTATTCGACCTCGGTGTTCTGGCTGCGCATCGACCTCGACTACGCCGCCCCTCCTTCTGCCGCGCCGCGCCAATGGCTGCTGGAACTGGCCTATCCGCCCCTGGACCACCTGGAGCTCTACCTGCCGGATGAGCAGGGAACCTACCGCCTGGCCCAGCGCACCGGTGACGCACTGCCTTACGCCAGCCGGCAGATCCGCCAGAACAACTACCTGTTCGAACTGCCCATGCGTCCTGGCCAGTCGACCACCGCCTACCTGCGCTTGCACAGCCAGGGTTCGATCCAGGCGCCACTGACCCTGTGGTCGGCCGAAACCTATCTCGAGGACCAGCCCACCCGCCTGTACGTGCTGGGGATGATCTACGGCGTGTTGCTGGTGATGCTGGTGTACAACCTGTTCATCTACCTCAGCGTGCGTGATGTCAGTTACCTCTACTACATCCTGTACATCGCCTCGTTCGGTTTCTACCAGGTATCGGTCAATGGTGCCGGCATCGCCTATTTCTGGCCGGACAGCCCATGGTGGGCCAATGCCGCGACGCCGTTCTTCATTGGCGCCGCCGGTTTGTTCGGTTGCCAGTTCGCCCGTCATTTCCTGCAACTGGGGCGCTTGAGCCGAGGTTTCGATCGCCTGCTGATGGTGCTGATGGCTGGCGGTGGCCTGGTCATGGTCCTGGCGCTGACCCTGCGCTACGGCGTGGCGCTGCGCATGGCCACGCTGTTGGCGCTGCTGTTCACCGTGAGCATCTTCAGCGCCGGGCTGTATGCCGGGTGGCGCGGGCTGCGGGTGGCGCGCTGGTTCATCATCGCCTGGACCGCCTTCCTGCTCGGCGGGCTGGTCAACACCCTGATGGTGCTGGGCTACCTGCCGAACCTGTTCATCACCATGTACGCCAGCCAGTTGGGTTCGGCGCTGGAGGTGGCGCTGCTGTCGCTGGCCTTGGCCGACCGCATCAACAGCCTGCGCGAGCAGCAGGCCCAGACCCTGCGCGAGACCGGCCGTACGCTGGAACAGATGAACCTGCAACTGGCCCGCAGCAACCGGCTCAAGGATGAGTTCCTGGCCACCGTGACCCATGAATTGCGCACGCCGATGAACGGTGTGATTGGCTCGCTTGAGCTGCTGCACACCCTGCCCATGAGTGCAGAGCAGGCCCAGTACCATCGCACCGCCACCGGCTCCGCCCAGGACATGATGGCGATGGTCGACGACATTCTCATCCTCACCGAGCTGCAGGCCGGCCACCTGCGCAACCAGCATGGGCCGTTCAGCCTGCGGCGGCTGATGCAGGAGCTGCGCGCGGGTTACGCCAGCCAGGCCCTGGCCAAAGGCCTTTACCTGAGCCTTGATGTGCCTGCCGATCTGCCCGACAGCCTGGTGGGCGATGCGCAGAAGCTTGCTCGCTGCGTGGCCTGTCTGGTGGACAACGGCCTGAAATTCACCCATCAGGGGGGCGTTACCGTGCAGGTGCGAGGCCGTCGTGTCGGGCCGGACAGCCTGGCTTTGAGCATTACCATCAGCGACAGCGGCATCGGTTTCGATGACCTGGACCAGGCGGTGCTGTACCAGCGGTTCGCTCAGGTGGATGGGTCGATGACCCGGCGCTACGGCGGGTTGGGGGTGGGCCTTTCGATCTGCCGGCAGTTGGGCGAGCTGATCGATGCCAAGTTGTCCCATGAGTCCACACCGGGGCTGGGTAGTCGTTTCGAATTGAGCCTGACACTGGCCGTGGCGCAGGTGCAACTGCCGCCAACCCGAGCGGCCTCTGGCTTGAGCCGCTTCTGAGGGCAACCGTTCGCCGGCACGCCGGCGAAGTGCCCCCCATGTAGTCCGTTTTGTCACTTTGACTCACCGGGCAGCGGTGCTTCACTGGGGCTTTCAGGCACGACCGGAACCAGGAGGCCCCGATGAACCTGCACCAGTTCGCTGAAACCCACGAAGTCACCAACCAGCCACCTTCGCTGGACGGCGCCAATCTCTACCGCCTCGACCTGCCGCTCCAGGAGTGGTCGCGGCGTTTCGGTGCCGGCTGGGCCGAGTCGCGTATCGACGCCTACGGCGCCCTGGCCGGCGGCCCGTTGATGACTGCGGGGTTTCTCGCCAATGCCCACAAGCCCGAGTTCAGCAGCCACGACCGCTATGGCCATCGCATCGACCTGGTTGAGTTCCACCCCGCCTACCACGAACTGATGCGCACCGCTGTCGAGCACGGCCTGCCGTCACTACCCTGGGCCGAGCCGCGCGCAGGTGCCCACGTGGCGCGTGCCTCGATGACCTACCTGCACAGCCAGGCCGAGGCCGGCACCGGCTGCCCGCTGACCATGACCTTCGCCGCCGTGCCGGCGCTGCGGTTGCAGCCGGCGCTGGCGGGCTACTGGTTGCCGAAGATCCTTGCTCGAGAGTACGACCCCCGCAACATTGGCGACCGGCACAAGGCCGGGGTCACCCTCGGCATGGCCATGACCGAGAAACAGGGCGGCACCGATGTGCGCGCCAACACCACACGCGCCTACCCGGTGGGCGCGCCGGGCCCGGGCCAGCCTTACGAGCTGGTGGGGCACAAGTGGTTCTGCTCGGCGCCCATGTGCGACGCCTTCCTCACCCTGGCCCAGACCGACAAGGGTTTGAGCTGCTTCCTGCTGCCGCGCCACCGCCCGGACGACCAGCGCAACCAGTTCTATATCCAACGCCTGAAGAACAAGCTCGGCAACTGCTCCAACGCCTCCAGTGAAGTGGAGTTCCGTGGCGCCTTGGCGTGGATGGTGGGCGAAGAGGGCCGGGGCGTACCGACCATTATCGAGATGGTGGCCATGACCCGCTTCGACTGCATGGTCGGCTCCAGCGCGCTGATGCGCCAGGCCCTGACCCAGGCGGCGCATCACTGTGCGCACCGCAAGGTCGGTGGCCGTGTGCTCAACGAGCAACCGTTGATGCAGAACGTGCTGGCCGACCTGGCGCTGGAGAGCGAGGCCGCGCTGGCCCTGAGCCTGCGTATGTGCCAGGCGCTTGACCAGCTGGACGATCCGCAGCAGGCACACTTCTCGCGGCTGGTGACGGCGGTGGGCAAGTACTGGATCTGCAAGCGGGCGCCGGGAATGATCAACGAAGCCGCCGAGTGCCTGGGGGGCGCCGGTTATGTCGAGGACAGCATCCTGCCACGGCTGTACCGCGAGGCGCCGGTCAACTCCACCTGGGAGGGGTCGGGCAACGTGCAGTGCCTGGACGTGTTGCGAGCCTTGTCCAAGGAACCAGGCGTGCTCGACGCGCTGTTCAGCGAACTGGGGGATGGCCATGGCGACGCGCGGCTGGCTGCGTTCATCGGCAACCTCAAAGGCGCCTTCGCCGACACTGGCGATATCCAGTACCGCGCACGCCAGCTGACCGAGGACATTGCACTGGCGCTGCAGGCCAAGCTTTTGCTCGAGGCAGGCAATGCAACAGTCAGCGATGCGTTCATCGGTAGCCGGTTGAGCGGCAGCGGCCGGGTGTATGGCGCGTTGCCGCGAGGCGTGGACGCAGCGGCACTGGTGGCGCGTGCGACTCCGGTGTGGAACGGTGCATAGATCTCCTGTAGGAGCCGGCTTTGCCGGCGAAGAGGCCAGTGAGGCCGACACCGCACAGAGGCTTCCACGGGGACCGGGTGGCCGATATCCGGGGGTGTATTTACCCGTGAACGCAGGCAAGATGGTTGGCATGCATGTCCCTAAGACAGGAAGCCCAGCGTGAGCCAAGCGTTTGCAGTCGTTGCTACCCCCGAACAGGCCGTCGACCGTCTGGCGGCCTTGCATGAACAGGCCACCGGGGCCTTGAGCCAGGCCCTCAAGCGCTACCTCAAGGACCGCACCGAACCGACCGAGGCCGAGCGCGCACTGTTCCGCTACCCGGCCCTGCGCCTCACCTACCACAGCCTGGGTGAAGTCGCCGCCACCACCCGCGCCTACGCCAAGGTCCAGGTGGCCGGCACCTACAGCGTCACCGTCACCCAGCCTGCGGCCTTTCGCAGCTACCTGCTGGAGCAACTGCGCCCGTTGATGCACGACTACACCGTGAGCGTGGAAGTGGGTGTCAGTGAACAGAACATCCCGTACCCCTACGTGGTCGACCAGGGCGATGAACTGGCCGGCAGCGGCATCACCGCGGCGCAGCTGGCGCGGGTGTTCCCCAGCACCGACCTGTCGGCGGCCACCGACAACATCGCCGACGGCCTGTACGACTGGGAAAGCGCCGACACGCTGCCGCTGGCACTGTTCGACGCCGCCCGCGTGGACTTCTCCCTGCGCCGCCTGGTGCACTACACCGGCAGCGACTGGCGGCACATGCAGCCATGGATCCTGCTCACCAACTACCACCGTTATGTCGACCAGTTCATCGGCCACGGCCTGGAGCAACTGCGCGAGGACCCGCGCTTCGTGCGCATGGTGTTGCCGGGCAACGTGATCATCGAGAAAGGCATGGACCACGGCGAGGCCCAGGCGCTGGTCGCCAGCGTGGTCTGGCACCGCTACCAGATGCCGGCCTACCACCTGATCGCCGCCGATGGCGACGGCATCACCCTGGTCAACATCGGTGTCGGGCCGTCCAACGCCAAGAACATCACCGATCACCTGGCTGTCCTGCGCCCGCACTGCTGGCTGATGATCGGCCACTGCGGCGGCCTGCGCCAGTCGCAGACCATCGGCGACTACGTATTGGCCCACGCCTACATGCGCCGTGACGGTATCCTCGACCGCGTGGTACCACCCAATATCCCGATCCCGGCCCTCGCCGAAGTGCAGTTGGCCCTGCAGGAAGCGGCGGCGCAGGTCACCGGCGAGCGCGGCGACCAGTTGAAGAAGCGCCTGCGCACCGGCACCGTGCTCACCTACGACGACCGCAACTGGGAGCTGCGCTGGGCCCAGGAGCGGCCGTTGATAAACCTGTCCCGCGCTGTGGCCGTGGACATGGAGAGCGGCACCATCGCCGCCCAGGGCTACCGCCTGCGCGTGCCGTACGGCACTTTGCTGTGCGTGTCCGACAAGCCGCTGCACAGCGAGATCAAGCTGCCGGGTTCGGCCAACGCGTTCTACAACCGCGCGGTCAGCCAGCACCTGAAGATCGGTATCGCCGCCCTCGACCTGCTGCGCACCGAGCTCAACTCGCTGCACTCGCGTAAACTGCGCAGCTTCGATGAGCCGCCGTTCCGCTGAGGATCCATGTCCCTGCCACCCCGCAACACACCGCGCCGTCCGACGGCGCGGCCTTCCGGCCCGCGTCGCCAGCCCAAGGCGCCGCCGGCCGAGCCTCGCCTGATCCTGTTCAACAAACCGTTCGACGTGCTGACGCAGTTCAGCGACGGCGAGGGGCGTGCCACGCTCAAGGACTTCATCGACATCCCTGGCATCTATCCGGCCGGGCGGTTGGATCGCGACAGCGAGGGGCTGTTGTTGCTGACCAATGACGGCCGCTTGCAGGCGCGTATCGCCGACCCCAAGCACAAGCTGGCCAAGACCTACTGGGTGCAGGTCGAGGGTGAGCCGAGCGAAGAGCAACTCAAGCGCCTGCGTGAGGGGGTCGAGCTCAATGACGGGCCAACGCTGCCAGCCGAGGCACGCTTGCTCGAGGAGCCCGAGCTTTGGCCGCGTAATCCGCCGGTACGCTTTCGCAAGAGCGTGCCGACAGCCTGGCTGGAGCTGGTGATCCGTGAGGGGCGAAACCGCCAGGTGCGGCGGATGACGGCGGCGGTGGGGTTGCCAACCTTGCGCCTGGTGCGGGTACGTATCGGTGATTGGACGATCGAGGGGCTGGAGCAGGGTTGCTGGCGGGAAGTGGTGGCGAAGTTGTGATCGTGCGCGGTTCGCCGGCAAGCCGGCTCCTACAGGTGCTGTGCAAATCTCCGTAGGAGCCGGCTTGCCGGCGAACCCGCTCTAGACGCCTTCGAGGAACCCCACCACCACGCTCTTGATGATGAACGCCAGCACCCCCAGGCCAAGGACGAAGAATAGGATCAGGGTGCCGAAGCGCCCCGCCTTGGATTTCTTCGCCAGGTCCCAGACGATGAAGCCCATGAAAGCGATCAGCACGGTGACCAGGACAATCATCATCCACTCTTCGAATACGGCGGGATCCATCAGTTCACTCCAGGCAGGCTGAGCACCCGATCATACGCCCTGCGCCGAGGGATTCAACGCAGATGGGTCAAGGGCAGCTCGGTGCTGGCCAGCACCTGGTTGAGCACGAAGCTCGAGCGCACGCTGGTCACGCCTTCGATGCGAGTCAGGCTGCCGAGCAGCAGTTTCTGGTAGTGGTCCATGTCCGGCACCACCACCTTGAGCTGGTAGTCGGCGTCCATCCCGGTGACCAGGCTGCATTCGAGCACCTGGGGCAGGCTGCGGATTGCCGCCTCGAAGGTCTCGAAGCGCTCGGGGGTGTGGCGGTCCATGCCGATCAGCACATAGGCGGTCAGGCTCAACCCAAGCTTCTTGCGGTCCAGCAGCGCCACCTGGCGCGAGATGTAGCCGTCGTCCTCGAGTTGCTTGACCCGACGCGAGCAAGGGGAGGGGGACAGGCCGATGCGCTCGGCCAGCTCCTGGTTGGAGATGCGCGCGTCACGCTGCAATTCGGCGAGGATGCTCAGGTCGTAGCGGTCGAGCTTGCTCATGGAAAAGGCCTTTTCTGATCAGATTGCGGCGAATTATCAATCCAGGGTTAAAAATTGCGCAAGTGCTATTTATCAGAGCAATCTTCGCAATCCCCTGCCGCACCATTCGACCTATCTTTATCACCAGAATCACTGCCCGGACATCAGTCCACGGCGACGCGCCCCAGACGGGCGGTCGCGGCCGGCCATCCAACAGGATCCGCCAGGCCCCCGGGCTACGCACTGTCCAGAAGACGGCGCGAGGTGAGCCGGTGTCACAAGCGCCGAGCACGGACGACAATTCCCGAAGGGAGGCCGCAAGGCCTCCCTTTTTTATACCTGCGATTTCATCTCTCTGGCCAGGTGCCACGGTAAACTGGGCACCATGCAGTTTTCCCAAACGAGAGGAACAACATGAGGTCGCGCATCTGGCAGTTGGCAGGTGTTGGTTTGCTGGGCATGGGTGTGAGCCTGGGCGCTTTGGCCCAAGGGCCGGAGGACCCCAATGGCGGGCGCGGTTCGCCGCTCAATTCCCGTGACGAAGTGCGCCAGACCCAGCCGCCGCGCCAGGGTTATTACCAGGACATCCCGCGTCGCCATGGCGACGACCGTTACTACGGGCAGCGGCCGGGCGGTGACTGGGCCGGCCGCCCGGATGGCCATGGCAACGGTTGGGGCCCGGGGCCGCAGTATCACCCCGGCCATAGTGTCGACCGTTTCCCGGACCGTTACTGGAAAGTGCCTTATCGTGGGCAGGATTACTTCTATTCCGGTGGCTATTGGTATCGCCCGCATGGCGGCGGCTATGTAGTGGTCAGGCCGCCCTACGGCGTGAGGGTCGGCTACCTGCCGCCCTATGCCCGTGAAGTGTGGCTGGGGGGCGCGTTGTTCTTCCTGGTGGCTGACACCTACTACCAGTACCAGGCCGACAGTCGAGAGTATGTGGTGGTCAATCCGCCCACCACCGTGCCGGCGCCAGCGCCTGTCCAGCAGCCGTACAACGGTTATGACGTGATCGCCTACCCGGCCTATGGGCAGGGACCGGAGCAGCAGGAGCAGGACCGTTATCAGTGCCATCGCTGGGCGGTCAGCCAGACAGGCTTCGACCCTGCCACTGCGACCTACGCGCCACCGGCCAATGTGGCCGACAACTACCGGCGATCGCTGGGCGCCTGCCTGAGTGGACGAGGCTATAGCATCAACTGATTCCTGTAGGAGCGGCTTTAGCCGCTATGCAGGCACTGCAGTGCCGGGCACCGGCCTTGCCGGTGTTCGCCAGCAAGGCTGGCTCCTACGGGGTTGTGGTGAGGCTCTGCTCAGACTGGGTCGGCATGCACCATCACATCCGCCCGCGGGTAACGCTCGCGAATGGCCTGCGAAGCCTGCACGCACAGTTCGTGGGCCTGATGCAGTGGCAGCTCCCCGGGCAGTTCAAGGTGCAACTGCACGAACCAGTGGCTCCCCGACACCCGCGTACGCAGGTCGTGCACGCCCTTCACCCCGGGAATCGCCAGCACTACTTCGAGCATGCGTTCGCCGATGTCGGCCGGCAGCTCCTGGTCCATCAGGATCGCTGTGCTTTCGCGGGCGATCTGGATCGCGCTCCACAGGATGTACAGGGCAATGCCCAGGCCGAACAGCGCATCCAGCTGCGGCCAGCCGAAGCGCGCCAGCAACAGCGCCAGGAGGATGCTGCCGTTGAGCAGCAGGTCGGAGCGGTAGTGCAGGGAGTCGGCGCGCACCGCCGTGGAGCCGGTGAGGCGGATGACCTTGCGCTGGAAGGCCAGCAGCGCCAGGGTCAGTACCAGTGACAGCAGCATGACCACGATGCCGGCGGCGGTGTCGCCCAGCGGCTGTGGCGCTTGCAACCGTTCCACGGCCTGCACCCCGATCAACACCGCGCTGACCGCGATGAACAGTGCCTGGGCCATGCCGGCCAGGGCTTCGGCCTTGCCGTGGCCGAAGCGGTGGTCGTCGTCGGCCGGGCGCAACGCGTAATGCACGGCGAGCAGGTTGAGGAACGAGGCCACGGCATCCAGCGCCGAGTCGGTCAGCCCGGCCAGCAGGCTCACCGAGCCGCTAAGCCACCAGGCCACGGCCTTGGCCAGTACCAGCAGGCTGGCCACCGTCAGCGAAGCGCGGGTGGCCAGGCGCAGCAGGCGCTTGTGTTCGGCGGTCGCGGTCATGCGCGTGATTGCGTCCTTGAAGAAATCAGGCTGCCGGAACCAGGCCATAGGCGGCCAGTTGTTCGACACTGCCACGGTGCTGGATCAGGCGTGGGTCGTTCAGCGGCAGGCGTTGACCCAGCTCGCTCTCGAGTATGGCCTGCAGCTTGACCTTGTCGACCTGGCCGTCGGCGTTGATGGCGGGCTTGAGCTTGGCCGGGTCGATATGCGCGGTCTGGCCGCCGGGGTAGTAGATGGCACCGGTGGCGAAATCGATACCGAAGGCAATCAGGCCGGGGATGACATAGAAGAGAATGCCGATGGCGTCCAGCGCCGCGACCACTGGGTCGATCTTGCCTTCGATCTGGCCGCGGCGGTCGGGGTAGAACAGGGTGCCGCAGGCCGTCAGCTGGGTCAGCAGCGTGGCGATGAGCACGCCACCAATGACGCGGGAAGGGATGCGCATGTGAATCTCCGGAAAAGTAGGCGCTACAAGGGGCGAAGGCACGCGCCAACGCCTGAAGCTAAGACCATGATAGGGCAGGCTCGGTTCGCCGTTATACTCGGACGATTGTTCGAGGACCACCATGAATTCATTACCGATCGATGCAGTACTGCCCGAACTGCGCCAGGCCCTGCGCCTGCGCGACGAGGCGGTGCTCGAGGCGCCGCCCGGCGCCGGCAAGACCACCCGCGTACCCCTGGCCCTGCTGGACGAGCCGTGGCTCGCCGGCCAGACCATCCTCATGCTCGAACCGCGCCGCCTGGCCGCGCGCGCCGCGGCCGAACGGCTGGCGAGCGAGCGGGGGGAGCAGGTGGGCGGCACGGTCGGTTACCGCATTCGCCTGGACAGCAAGGTTGGGCCGAACACCCGCATCGAGGTGGTGACCGAGGGTATTCTCACCCGCCGCTTGCAGGCCGACCCCGCACTGGAGGGTGTCGGGCTGCTGATCTTCGACGAGTTCCACGAGCGCAGCCTCGACGCCGACCTGGCCCTGGCCCTGAGCCTCAATGGCCGCGCACTGCTGCGCGATGAGCCGCCGCTGAAGATCCTGCTGATGTCGGCGACACTGGAAGGCGAGCGTCTGTCACGGCTGCTCGACGAAGCCCCGGTGGTCAGCAGCCAGGGCCGCATGTACCCGGTGGATATCCGCTGGAGCCGGCCGTTCCAGCCTGGCGAATTCATCGAGCCGCGGGTGGTCGATTGCGTGCTGCAAGCGCTGGCGGATGAAAGCGGCAGCCTGCTGGTGTTCCTCCCCGGCCAGGCCGAGATACGCCGTGTTCATCAGTCCTTGCAGGAAGCCTTGGGCGATTGCCCGGGCATCCTGCTCTGCCCGTTGCACGGCGAGCTCGACCTGAATGCCCAGCGCGCCGCCATCGAGCCGGCGCCCAAGGGCCAGCGCAAGGTTGTGCTGGCCACCAATATCGCCGAGACCAGCCTGACCATTGACGGTGTGCGCGTGGTGATCGATGCCGGTCTTGCGCGGGTGCCGCGCTTCGACCCGGGTAGCGGCATGACCCGCCTGGACACCCAGCGTATCTCCCGCGCCAGCGCCACCCAGCGTGCCGGCCGGGCGGGGCGACTGGAACCGGGCGTGTGCTATCGCCTGTGGTCCGAGGCGCAACACGATCAGTTGGCCGCGCATGGCAGCGCCGAGATCCTCCAGGCCGACCTGGCCGGGCTGGCCTTGCAGCTGGCGCGCTGGGGCGTGCCGCCGGAGCAGTTGAGCTGGCTCGACCAGCCACCGGCTGCCGCCTACGCCCAGGCCCAGGACTTGTTGGCGCGGCTCGGCGCCTTCAAGCCCGGCAGCCGCGACAACCTGAACGAACATGGCCAGGCCATGGCCGGTTTGCCCGCGCACCCGCGCATCGCCCACCTGCTGCTGCGCGGCCAGGATCTGGGGTTGGCCGACATGGCCTGCGACGTGGCCGCCTTGCTTGGCGAGCGCGATATCCTGCGTGGCGGCGGTGCCGACCTGCACACTCGCCTTGCCTTGCTCAGTGGCGAAACCCGCACTGGCCGCAGTGGCCAGGGTGGTGTGCAGCGCGCCCGCCAGCTGGCACGCCAGTATCGCGGGCAACTGCGCGGCAAACCGCGTGCGGCGGTGGCCGATCCTGACCACCCACGCTGGCTTGGCGCGCTGCTGGCTTTGGCTTATCCGGACCGCGTGGCACAGCAGCGCCGCGAAGGTGGTGCCGAATACCGCCTGGCCAACGGCCGCGCGGCGATGTTCAGCGAAGTCGATGCGTTGATGAAATGCCCGTGGCTGGTGATCGCCGACCTGGGCAGCCGTCAGGGCCAGCGCGAGGAGCGTATCTACCTCGCCGCCGACTTCGATCCGCTGCTGTTCGAGGACGTGCTGGCCGAGCAGGTCGAATGCCTAGACCTGCTCGATTGGGACGAACGCGAACAGGTACTGCGTGCCGAACGCCAGCGCAAGGTTGGCGAGCTGGTGCTCAGCCGCGAACCCCTGACTGGCCTGGACGACGATACCCGCGCGAAGGCGCTGTTGGGCCTGGTGCGGCGCAAGGGCCTGAACCTGCTGACCTGGACGCCCGAGCTGCGCCAGTGGCAGGCCCGTGTCGCCCTGTTGCGCCAGCTCGACCTGCAACAGCAGGGCGCGAGCGAATGGCCGGACCTGGGCGACGAAGCGTTGTTGGCCAGCCTGGAAGACTGGCTGCAGCCCTACCTGGGCAAGGTCTCGCGGCTGAGCCATTTCGCCGCCCTGGACCTGCCGTCGCTGCTGCGCAACCTGCTGCCGTGGCCGTTGCCCCAGCGCCTGGAGGAGCTCGCGCCCTCGCACCTGGCGGTTCCGTCAGGCTCGAGCATCCGTCTGGACTACAGCGAGCAGCCGCCGATCCTCGCCGTGCGCCTGCAGGAACTGTTCGGTCTGGCCGATACGCCGCGCATCGCCAATGGCAGGCAGCAGGTCAAGCTGCACTTGTTGTCGCCGGCGCGCCAGCCCGTGCAGGTTACCCAGGACCTGGCCAACTTCTGGCGCACGACGTATGCCGAAGTGAAGAAGGACTTGAAGGGACGCTACCCCAAGCACTACTGGCCGGACGACCCGTTGGTGGCCGAGGCCACGGCGCGGGCCAAGCCGAGGGGTACCTGACCCCGGTCAGGCGCTGGCTTCGCCTTCGAGCAACATGAACAGGCGGTACAGCACCACGGTACTGAACAGCTGGAGGAATCCGCTCAGGCTGTCGAGCAGCAACTGCACGCCCGGCTGCGGATCGGGGAAGGCGGTCAGCAGCAGGCCGTCGATCAGCCACAGCGGGGCCAGCACCGAGAGCATGCAGACCATGATGCGCAGGAAGTGCCCGGTGGTCATGCGCGCGCTGGTGCGCATCGACTCGATCACCGGCAGGCCGCGCAGCACCAGCAGGTATTCGGCGAACACCAGGTTCACCATGATCCACACGCCTGGGAAGATGAACAGTGCCAGGCCCGCCATGATCAGCAGCGAGCTGATCAGGATCAACAGGGCCAAAGCCGGCCACAGTTGCACGGCGCGGGCGAACAGGTCGCGCTTGGCAATCGGCTGGCCGTTGCTGCGGGTGTCGAGGTAGAGGATCAGCGCGGCGCTGTACAGCGGGTAGAACAGCAGGCTGACCAGCATGCCGTAGGCAGGCGAGGCCTGTTCGCCCAGTTGGCTGTAGAGCAGCTGGGTGCCCAGGGCTTCGAGCACCACCAACGGCAGGCACAGCTGAAGAATGCTCGTCAGGTGACGGCGGAAGAAGTACAGGGAGTCGCGCAGAACGCTCAGCGGATTCATCGGTCAACATCGCATGGCAGAAAAAGCAGGGCATCACTTTAGCCCAGACCGCCTGCTTGCTGAAAAAAGTTTCATGGCCCCGTTAATTGAATCGCAGCGCCCGGCCCCCCATCTTTGACGCTGTCCGATGTCCTGTTCCGCGCACGAGGTTGCCCTGATGAACACTGAAGAACAAACCCTGATCGACGGCCTGTTCAGCCGTCTCAAGCAAGCCGAGGATCCCGCCCAGCCGCGTGATGCCCAGGCCCAGGCGCATATCGAGGAACGCCTGCGCCAGCAACCGGCGGCGCCCTACTACATGGCCCAGGCGATCCTGGTGCAGGAGGCGGCGATCAAGCGCCTGGACGAGCAGAACAAGCAGTTGGAGGCCGACCTCAAGCAGGCCCGCGCGCAGCTTGAGGCGACCCGATCGAGCAGCAACAACGGCGGTGGCGGTTTCCTTTCCAGCATCTTTGGCGCCGGTGCGCGTAACCCGGCACCGGAGCCTCAACGTTCGGTCGCGCCACCGCCATCCTCCGGCGGTGGCTGGCGCGAACCGGCGCCACAGGCCTATGCCCAGCCCCAGGCGCAACCCGGTTTCGGCGCGGTGCCCGCGCCCGCTCGCAGCGGAGCGAGCAGCTTCCTGGGTGGCGCGATGCAGACCGCTGCTGGCGTTGCCGGGGGCGTGCTGCTGGCCCAGGGCATCAGCAGCCTGTTCAATCACAACGCGCAGCCTGAGCAGATCGTCGAGGTGATCAAGGAGGAGCCGGCCCCGGCCAGCGACCATGACAGCCAGCGCCAGGTGGCCGACAACAGCGGTTGGGGCAACGACCAGGGTGGATATGCCGACACCGACTACGGCAGCGACGATGGCGGCTTCTTCTCGGACGACGACACCTTCGTCTGAAGGGTCTGGCATACTCGTTGGCATCCGGGGGCGCGTTGCGCCCTGTTCGCGGCGCAAGGCCGCTCCTGCAGGCATCACACCGTCCCTGTAGGAGCGGCCTTGTGCCGCGATGGGCTGCGCAGCAGCCCCTCTCATGTATTCAACGAGGTGCCCTGGCTTGAAGAAGATCGCGCTGTTCGCCGATGTGCAGAACCTCTACTACACCGTGCGCCAGGTCCACGGTTGCCACTTCAACTACACCACGCTGTGGGCTGAAGTCAGCCGCGAAGGCCAGATCGTCGAAGCGGTTGCTTATGCAATCGACCGCGGCGACAGCAAGCAGCAACAGTTCCAGCAGATCCTGCGCAACCTCGGTTTCGAGGTGCGCCTCAAACCCTACATCCAGCGTGCCGATGGCTCGGCCAAGGGCGACTGGGATGTGGGTATCACCCTCGATGTGATCGAAGCGGCGGAGCGGGTCGACCAGGTAGTGCTGGCCTCGGGGGACGGCGATTTCGACCTGTTGCTGGAGCGGGCGGCAAAGCGTCATGGGGTCGAGACCGTGGTGTATGGGGTGCCCGGGCTCACGGCGTTGTCGCTGATCCGTTCGGCCAGTCGCTACGTGCCGATCGAGGGCAAGCTGCTCCTGCGCCACTGATGCGCTTTGTAGGAGCCAGCTTGCTGGCGAACCAAGGTACATGGCCATGCGCTGGCAGTGGTTCGCCAGCAAGCTGGCTCCTACAGGGGGGCGGGGGGTCAGGTTTTTTTGGGGGTGGCTTCCAGGTGTGCCAGCGGCACCCGGCGCTCCACTGCACTGGATAGCACGATCGAGGTCTTGCTGAAGCCCAACTGCGACACCCGGTTGATCAACGCCTCCAACTCCCCCATCGACGCCACCGCCGCCTGCATGATCACGCAGGGGTCGCCGGTGACCCGGTGGCATTCGATCAGCTCGGGGATGCGGGTCAGGGCGTCGTAGGCCTGCTGGTTGCCATGGCTGGCCAGGCGCAACTCGATCACGCACTGGATCGGCAGGCCGATTTTCTCCAGGTCGACCTTGGCCGTGTAACCACTGATCACCCCGCTGGCTTCGAGCTTGGCCACTCGCTCAGCCACCGCGGGGGCTGAGAGATTCACCTGGCGCGCCAGCTGGGCGTAGGTGGCGCGACCATTTTCCAGCAGGGCGGCGAGCAGCATGCGGTCGTACTTGTCCATGACGTTTCCTGGTGGCTTTGCAATCAACGGTGAGGGTTGAAAATTACCGTTCATAGCAAAGTGTTCGGGTGATTTAAACGTGTTTTGTAACTTATGTTTGGCCGGTGCCCTTTCTAAACTAGGCCACCTGTAAACGGATTTCGAGCCCAACACCATGCCTGCTTCCCGTCGCTTCCCACTGTTGCTTGTCGGTGCCTTCCTTGCCCTGTACCTGGTCTGGGGTTCGACCTACCTGGTCATCCGCATTGGTGTGGCGTCGTGGCCGCCGATGCTGATGGCGGGCGTGCGCTTTGTCATCGCGGGTTGCCTGCTGTATGGCTTCCTGCGCTGGCGTGGCGTACCCGCGCCGACTTGGCCGCAATGGCGAGCGGCGGGGGCGATCGGCTTCTTGCTGCTCAGTTGTGGCAACGGTGGCGTGACCCTGGCCGAGCACGCGGGCGTGGCCTCGGGCGTGGCAGCGCTGGCGGTGGCGACCGTGCCGTTGTTCACCCTGGTGTTCGGGTTGATGTTCGGCCACCGCAACTCGCGGCTGGAATGGGCGGGAATCGCCCTCGGGCTGGTGGGTATCGGCATGCTCAACATGGGGTCGAACCTGCAGGCCAGCCCCATGGGGGCGGCGTTGATCCTGTTCGCGGCGGCGGCCTGGGCGTTTGGCTCGGTGTGGAGCAAGAACCTGCCCCTGCCCCAAGGCGCCATGGCCAGTGCCGCCGAGATGCTGGTAGGGGGTGTCGTGCTGCTGATCGCCAGCGCCCTGAGCGGTGAGCGCATGACGCAGATGCCCACCGCGGCCGGTTGGGGCGCGTTGGCCTACCTGGTGTTCTTCGGTTCGATCCTGGCGTTCAGCGCCTACATGTACCTGCTCAAGCACGTGCGCCCAGCGGCGGCCACCAGCTATGCCTACGTCAACCCGGCCGTGGCGGTGCTGCTGGGGATTGTCTTCGCGGGTGAGCAGATTGGCGCCGAGGAGTGCGTGGCAATGGCGGTGATCATCGGCGCGGTGGTGCTCATCGGGTTGCCGCAGTGGCGCAAGGCACCGGAGCAGCCAGCGGGGTTGAAGGAAGAAATGTGCAAGTAGCCCCCATTCCCCCAACACAACGCCTGTAGGAGCGGATTCATCCGCGAATGGGCCGCGAAGCGGCCCCGGAGCTTAAAGGCTACGCGCACTGAAGGTGTCGCACTGGTTCAGGTCGCCACTGGAGAACCCAGCCTTGAACCAGCGCACCCGCTGTTGCGAGGTGCCATGGGTGAATGAATCCGGTACCACGCGGCCTTGCCCCTGCTGTTGCAGGCGGTCGTCACCGATAGCGTTGGCGGCATTGAGCGCTTCTTCCACATCGCCGGGCTCAAGCCAGTTCAAGCGCTTCTGCGCCTGGTAGGCCCAAACGCCAGCCAGGCAGTCGGCCTGCAGTTCCTGGCGCACCAGCAAGCCATTGTCGCCCTCCATGCGTTGGCCGTTGCGTCGGGCCGCGTCGACCTTGGCCGAAACCCCGAGCAACGTCTGCACGTGGTGGCCGATCTCATGGGCGATCACATAGGCCTGGGCGAAGTCGCCGGCGGCGCGGAAGCGGGTTTCCATTTCGCGGAAGAAGGTCATGTCCAGGTACACGCGCTGGTCACCCGGGCAGTAGAACGGCCCCACCGCTGAAGAGGCAAAACCGCAAGCGGAGTTGACCTGGCCGCTGAACAGCACCAGCTTCGGGTCGCGGTATTGCTTGCCGGCTTGGGCGAACAGGGCTTTCCAGGTGTCTTCGGTGTCGCCGAGGATCGAGGCGACGAACTCGGCCTGCTCGTCGTTGGCCGGCGGCGCCTTGCTGCCTACGCTGGCGGGCGCGGTCTGCTGCTGGTCCATTTGCCCGGCCAGTTGGCCCAGGATCTGCAGCGGGTCCTGCCCGGTCAGCCAGCCGATACCGACGATCAGCAGGATGGCGCCCAGCCCCAGGCCCTTGCCGCCCCCGAAGCGCATCCCGCCGCCGCCACCCCCTTCGCCGCGGGCATCGACCACGTTGTCGCTGCGTCGACCTTTTCGCCATTCCATGTACTGCTCTCCGGTTTGTGAAACATGAAGTCAAAGATTAGCCCAGCGCCGCACAGGCGGGTGCCTTGCATGATCATGCATAACCAAATGGTTATGTATGTGACCCTGAAAATCAATATTCATCACCAAGGGCCTATCGGAAACTGCAAGTCCGCCTACCACGCCCAGGCGTTCGACAATTCCAAGAGAGGACATCGGCATGCCCGCCCAGGACACCAGCCGCTTCGTGATCCGTGATCGCAACTGGCACCCCAAGGCCTTCACCCCCGACTACAAGACCTCGGTGGCGCGCTCCCCGCGCCAGGCGCTGGTCAGCATCCCGCAGTCGATCAGTGAAACCACCGGCCCGGACTTTTCCCACCTGCGCTTCGGCGAGCATGACCACGACTTGCTGCTGAACTTCAACCACGGCGGCCTGCCGGTGGGTGAGCGCATCATCGTGGCCGGGCGGGTGGTCGACCAGTACGGCAAGCCGGTCCCGCATACCTTGGTGGAAATGTGGCAGGCCAACGCCGGTGGCCGCTATCGGCACAAGAACGACCGCTACCTGGCCCCGCTGGACCCGAACTTCGGTGGTGTTGGCCGTTGCCTGACGGATCGCGACGGCTACTACAGCTTCCGCACCATCAAGCCCGGCCCCTACCCATGGCGCAATGGCCCCAACGACTGGCGCCCGGCGCATATCCACTTCTCCATCAGCGGGCCGTCGATCGCCACCAAGCTGATCACCCAGCTGTACTTCGAGGGTGATCCGTTGATCCCGCTGTGCCCGATCGTCAAGTCGATCGCCAACCCCGACGCGGTCGAGCGGCTGATCGCCAAGCTCGACATGAGCAACGCCAACCCGATGGATTGCCTGGCCTACCGCTTCGACATCGTCCTGCGCGGCCAGCGCCAGACCCACTTCGAAAACCGCTGAGGAGTTCCGCCATGCCTATCGAACTGCTGCCGGAAACCCCCTCGCAGACCGCCGGCCCCTACGTGCACATCGGCCTTGCCCTGGAGGCGGCCGGCAACCCGACCCGCGACCAGGAAATCTGGAACCGCCTGGCCAAGGCCGACGCGCCGGGTGAGCACATCCTGCTGATCGGCCAGGTGTACGACGGTAACGGCCACCTGGTGCGTGACTCGTTCCTGGAGGTGTGGCAGGCCGACGCCAATGGCCTCTACCAGGACGCGTACAACCATGAGCATGTATTCAACAGCTTCGGCCGCACCGCCACCACCTTTGATGCCGGGGAGTGGACCCTGCACACTGTCAAGCCAGGTGTGGTGAACAATGCCGCGGGGGTGCCAATGGCGCCGCATATCAACCTCAGCCTGTTCGCCCGGGGGATCAACATCCACCTGCACACGCGGCTGTACTTCGATGACGAGGGAGAGGCGAACGCCCGGTGCCCGGTGCTCAACCTGATCGAGCAGCCGCAGCGGCGGGAGACCTTGATTGCCCGGCGTTGCGAAGTGGAGGGGAAGACGGCGTATCGCTTCGATATCCGTATTCAAGGGGAAGGGGAGACGGTGTTCTTCGATTTCTGATGTTGCCCCAATCCCTGTAGGAGCCAGCTTGCTGGCGAACCTTCGCCGGGTGGGGCCATGGTTCGCCGGCAAGCCGGCTCCTACGGGATCACTCAGCCTTTGACTGCATTCAGGTCGAAGGCATCGGCCTGGTACTGGAACAACAGGCAGTCGGCCGCCGCCGTGCAGCCACTTTCATGCACCAGGTTCGCTGGCAACTTGTAGTAGGCACCGGCCGGGTACTCGATGCGCTTGCCATCGATCACGGCATAGAACGTGCCGCTCAACACCACGGTCGGCAATGTCTGGCTGTGGGTATGCAGGCCATTGTCGGTGCCTTTGCGGAACAGTACATAGGCCGAGTACGGGCCCTTGCCGAACAGGTCACCTTCGACATTGGCATAGCGCACCGCGCCTTGCGTGCCCGAGACTTCCTGCCATTGGAGGGTGGCGCTGTCGGGTACCGAGACGCGATGTTCGCCTGCCGCGATAGCGGTGCCGGCAAGGCCAGCCAGGGTCAGGCCAGCGATCATCAGTTTCAGTGCTTTCATGGGGGGCTCCTTCGCCAGATAAAAGGTGGAGCGAAGGTTAATCAATCATTGAGAGCACAAATACGCCAATCGAATGCCATGACTTGTGCAATAAAGGCACATATCAGGTTTGCCAGCGTGGTGTGTCGTAGTAAGCCTGCACAAAGTCGAGCAGGGCGCGCACCTTCGGCGCCAGGTAGCGGCTTTGCGGATAGATGGCATACAGCGCGCGCGAGGGGAGTGACCACCCTTCAAGTACCGGTGTCAGGCGCCCGTCGAGCAGGGCGTCGTGCACGATGAAACGGTCGAAGCTGGCGATCCCCAGGCCACCGATGGCGGCTGCGCGCAGGGCCATCGGCGAGTTGGCGCTCAGACGCCGGGGCATGACCACATCAGTCGTTTCCCCAGCTGGCCCGTGAAGTTGCAGGCGCTGCGGATGCAGCAGTTGGCTGTAGCCAAGCAATGGATGCGCCGCGAGCGCGTCGGGTGTGCTGGGACAGCCGTGGCGTTCAAGATAGGCGGGCGCGGCCACCAGCAGTACCTCACTGGTGGCGAGCTTGCGTGCCACCAGGCTGGAGTCGGGCAGGTGGTCGGTCACGCGCAGGCAGACATCGATGTCCTCTTCCAGCAGGTCGACGAAACGATCGCTGCAGTTGAGCTCGATCTGCAGGCGCTCGTGGCGTTCGACGAAGTCCGGCAACCAGCGGCCCAACTCCAGTTCACCAAACGCGGTGGCTACACCCAGGCGCAGGGTGCCGGTAGGCTGTTGCTGGTGTTCGGAAAGCTCCAGGGTCATCGCCTGCATCTGCTCGAGGATCTGCACGCAGTGGCGATAGAACAGCGCGCCGGCTTCGGTCAGTTGCAGGCGGCGGGTGGTGCGGTTGAGCAGTTGTGTGCCGAGCTCACGTTCGAGGTTCTTCACCTGGCGCGACAGCACGGTATGGGACAGCCCCGCCTGCGTGGCGGCGGCGCTGAAACTGCCGAGGTCGACGACCCGGCGGAAGGTCTGCATGGCGCTCAACTGGTCCATCGGCACATCACTCCTTGCAGCGAGCGGCGGGGCCGTTGCGGCCCCGCCCGATCGCGGGTCAGCGCCGAACCAGCAGCACCCCGCTTTCCATGTGGTGGGTGTAGGGGAACTGGTCGAACAGGGCGCAGCGTTCGATACGGTGGGTATCCTGCAGCTGGGCGATGTTCTGCGCCAGGGTCTCCGGGTTGCAGGAAATGTACAGGATGCGCTCGAAGCGGCGGGTCAGCTCGCAGGTGTCCGGGTCCATGCCGGCGCGCGGCGGGTCGACGAACACGGTGCCGAAGTCGTAGCTTTTCAGGTCGATGCCTTCCAGGCGGCGGAACGGGCGGACCTCGTTCAGTGCCTGGGTCAGCTCTTCGGCCGACAGGCGCACCAGGCGCACGTTGTCGACGCCGTTCTCGTCGAGGTTGTGCAGGGCGGCGTTGACCGAGGTCTTGCTGATCTCGGTGGCCAGCACCTGGCGCGCGCGGGTGGCCAGCGGCAGGGTGAAGTTGCCATTGCCGCAGTACAGTTCGAGCAGGTCGTCGTCACGCTCGCCCATGGCCTCGAAGGCCCAGCCGAGCATCTTCTGGTTCACCGCGCCGTTGGGCTGGGTGAACGCGCCTTCGGGCTGGCGGTAGCTGAAGGTGCGGCCGGCGATGTCGAGGTTCTCTACCGCGTAGTCACGGCCGATCACCACGCGCTTGCCCTTGGAGCGGCCGATCACGCTGACGTTCAGCTCGCTGGCCAGTTGCTGCGCGGCCGCTTCCCAGGCCTCGTCCAGCGGACGGTGGTAGCACAGGGTGACCATCGCATCACCGGCCAGGGTGGTGAGGAACTCGACCTGGAACAGGCGGTTGTTCAAGTCCTCGTTGCCCTGCCAGGCGGCTTTCAGGCGTGGCATCAGCTCGTTGATGCGCTGGCTGGCAATGGGGAAGTCGTCGATCAGGATCGCCTTGTGCTTCTCGCCCGGGGCGAACATCGCGTAGTGGCGCTGGCCACCCTCGCGCCACAGGCGAAACTCCGCGCGCAGGCGGTAGTGCTCGCGCGGCGAGTCGAACACCGACGGCTCCGGCGCGCCGAACGGTGCCAGCAGCTCGCGCAGGCGGGCGGCCTTGGCCGCCAGCTGCGCGTCGTATTGCGAGGGGTCGAAGACAGCACTCATGCGTTGAACCAGCCCAGCTTGATGACGAACAGGATGGACAGGATCACCAGCGCCGGGTTCAGGTCGCGGTGACGACCGGAGATCAGTTTGATGGCGGTCCAGGCGATGAAACCGAAGGCGATGCCGTTGGCGATCGAGTAGGTCAGCGGCATGGCCAGGGCGGTCACCACCACCGGCGCGGCTTCGGTGACGTCGTCCCAGTTGATCTCGGCCAGGCCCGAGGCCATCAGCACGGCGACGAACAGCAGCGCCGGGGCGGTGGCGAAGGCCGGCACGCTGCCGGCCAGCGGGGCGAAGAACAGCGCCAGCAAGAACAGGATCGCGACCACGATGGCGGTCAGGCCGGTGCGGCCCCCGGCGCTCACGCCAGCGGCCGATTCGATGTAGCTGGTAGTGGTCGAGGTGCCCAGCAGGGAGCCTGCCATGGCGGCGGTGCTGTCGGCGATCAGGGCGCGGCCCATTTTCGGCATGTGGCCGTCCTTGCCCATCAGGCCGGCGCGCTTGGCCACGCCGATCAGGGTGCCGGAGTTGTCGAACAGGTCGACGAACAGGAAGGCGAAGATCACGCTGATCAGGCCCACGTCGAGGGCGCCGGCGATGTCCAGTTGCAGGAAGGTCGGGGCCAGCGAAGGCGGCATCGAGACCACGCCATTGAACGGAGTGACGCCCATCGCGATCGAGGCCACGGTCACTGCCAGGATGCCGATCAGCACCGCACCACGGACCTTCAGCGACTCAAGGGCGACAATCAGGAAGAAGCCCAGGATGGCGAGGATCGGCGCCGGCTTGCTGAGGTCGCCCAGGCCCACCAGGGTTGCCGGGTTATCGACGACGATGCCGGCGTTATGCAGGGCGATCAGCGCCAGGAACAGGCCGATGCCGGCGGCAATGGCCGAGCGCAGCGGCAGCGGGATGCTGTTCACGATCCACTCGCGGATGCGGAAGATCGACAGCAGGAAGAACAGCACTGCGGAGAGGAACACCGCGCCCAATGCCACCTGCCAGGTGTGGCCCATGTGCAGGACCACGGTGTAGGTGAAGAAGGCGTTCAGGCCCATGCCCGGCGCCAGGGCGATCGGGTAGTTGGCGATGATGCCCATGGTCACCGAGCCGATGGCCGCGGCAAGGCACGTGGCGACGAAGATCGCGCCCTTGTCCATGCCGGTCTCGCCGAGGATGCTCGGGTTGACGAACAGGATGTAGGCCATGGCCAGGAAGGTGGTGACGCCCGCGAGAATCTCGGTGCGCACGTTGGTGTTGTGTGCTCTTAGTTGAAACAGCCTTTCCAGCATGCCTGCTCCCCAGGGCGCCCTCGCGCCGTGAATGTATCGACCCCAACAGCAAAGCACAGACCGTACCGGATGCCGTGGTTTTGTGTGGGGCGGAAAAAAGCCGCGCATCATACCAGCATGGATGGCGGGGGCCTATGGCCATTCGGGAGGTGGGGTTCGCACATGATCTGTAGGAGCCAGCCTTGCTGGCGAAGGGCATTGCACGCGCCGGCGGGAAAAAGCTTCGCCAGCAAGGCTGGCTCCTACGGGTGGCCTTCATGCATACGGTCGCGGTGGGTCAGGGTCGGGAACAGCTTCATCCACACCCCGGTCACCACCAGTGTGCCCACGCCACCGAGCACCACTGCCGGCACTGTGCCAAACCAGTGCGCGGTAACGCCCGATTCGAACTCGCCGAGCTGATTCGAGGCACCGATGAACAAGCCATTCACCGCGCTCACCCGGCCACGCATCTCGTCCGGCGTCTCCAACTGCACGAAGGCGCTGCGGATGACCATGCTGATCATGTCCGCCGCGCCCAGCACCACCAGCACCACCAGGGAGAACCAGAAGGAGGTCGAGAGGCCGAAGGCGATGGTCGCCACGCCGAATACACCCACCGCGGTGAACATGGTCAGCCCCACCTTGCGCTCCACCGGGAAGCGCGCCAGCCAAAGCGACATCAGCAGAGCTCCGACGGCGGGCGCCGAACGCAACAGGCCCAGGCCCCAGGCGCCGGTGAGCAGGATGTCCTTGGCGAACACCGGCAACAGCGCGGTGGCACCGCCCAGCAGCACGGCGAACAGGTCAAGCGAGATGGCGCCGAGGATGTCCGGGCGGCTGCGGATGAAGCGGATCCCGGCCAGCAGCGAGTCGAGGCTGGCGCGGCCGCGTTGTGGCAGCTGCTGGCGGGCGTCCAGGTTGAGGGTGAGGAGGCAGGCGATGACATACAGGGCCACCGTCGGGCCATACACCCAGGTACTGCCGAAGGCATAGAGCAGGCCGCCCACTGCCGGGGCGACGATGGTCGCCGCCTGCGAAGCCGAAGCCGAGGCCGCCACCGCACGGGGGAACAGCCCGGGTGGCACCACGTTGGGCAACAGGGCCTGGGTCGCCGGCATCTCGAACGAACGGGCGGCCCCCAACAGGAAGGCCAGTACGAAGATCAGCTCGCGGCTGACGTTGTCGGTAAAACTGCCCAGGGCCAGCGCCAGGGCGATCAGCGCCTGCAGGGTCTGGCACAGGGCGGCGACCTTGCGCCGGTCATAGCGGTCGGCGACGTGGCCGGTGTGCAGCATGAACAGCACGCGGGGTGCGAACTCGACCAGGCCGACCAGGCCCAGGTCGAGCACATTGCCGGTCAGTTGGTAGAGGTGCCAGCCGATGGCCACGGTGAGCATCTGGAAGCCACTGGCGGTGAACACCCGGGCCAGCCAGAAGGCGATGAAGGGGCGGTGATGGCGCAGCAATTGCGGGGTGGAATCGGACATCGGCGAGCCTGCGACCTCGGTGCTAGAGGGGGCTGAAGCGTAACATCTGTTTGTAACAAATGGTTGCTGAAAGACGCGTGGATCAACTTGTCGACCTGCGCAAAAGAGGGTGAGGCAACGGGTCACGCGGCAATCAACCACACATCCGGATAGGTCATTCAGGACTATGCTTCCAAACAGTCGTTGATCTGGATCAATCGTTCCAAAAGCAACGATTTGGCCTTCGGGCCGGAATCCCTGCGATCGAACACAACAAGAAGAACAGGCCACACTCGACACCCGTGGGGGCAGTGGGCGACGGGGCCATGGGCCCGGCCGCCGGATTATCTGAAGAGGAAGCACCATGTTCGGATTAGAAGCCCTAGAGCTCGCCCGAATCCAGTTTGCCTTTACCGTGTCCTTTCACATCCTGTTCCCAGCCATCACCATTGGCCTGGCGAGCTACCTGGCCGTCCTCGAAGGTCTTTGGCTGAAGACCGGCGACAACACCTACCGTGACCTCTACCACTTCTGGTCGAAGATCTTCGCCGTCAACTTCGGCATGGGCGTGGTCTCCGGTTTGGTCATGGCCTATCAGTTCGGTACCAACTGGAGCCAGTTCTCCGATTTCGCCGGTTCCATCACCGGCCCCCTGCTCACCTACGAGGTGCTGACCGCCTTCTTCCTGGAGGCCGGCTTCCTCGGTGTCATGCTGTTCGGCTGGAACCGTGTCGGCCGTGGCCTGCACTTCTTCGCCACCTGCATGGTGGCGCTCGGCACGCTGGTGTCGACGTTCTGGATCCTTGCCTCCAACAGCTGGATGCAGACCCCCCAGGGCTACGAGATCGTCAATGGCCAGGTGATCCCGGTGGACTGGTTCGCCGTGATCTTCAACCCGTCGTTCCCCTATCGCCTGATGCACATGGCCACCGCGGCCTTCGTCGCCACCGCGTTCTTCGTCGGATCGTCTGCGGCCTGGCACCTGCTGCGCGGGCGTGACAACCCGGCGGTGCGCAAGATGCTGTCGATGGCCATGTGGATGGCGCTGATCGTCGCGCCGGTGCAGGCGGTGATCGGTGACTTCCATGGGCTCAATACCCTCAAGCACCAGCCGGTGAAGATCGCCGCCATCGAGGGGCACTGGGAAAACAAGCCCGGTGAGCCAACCCCGCTGATCCTGTTCGGCATTCCCGATATGAAAGCCGAGACCACGCGCTTCAAGATCGAGATCCCGGCACTGGGCAGCCTGATCCTCACCCACAGCCTGGACAAGCAAGTGCCGGCGATGAAGGAATTTCCACCTGAGGATCGGCCCAACTCCACCATCGTGTTCTGGTCGTTCCGGATCATGGTCGGGCTGGGCATGCTGATGATTGTCGTCGGCCTGTGGAGCCTGTGGCTGCGCAAGCGCGGCACCCTGTACAGCTCGCGCCCGTTCCTCTACCTGACCTTGTGGATGGGCCCGTCGGGGCTGATCGCCATCCTCGCCGGCTGGTTCACCACCGAGGTTGGCCGCCAGCCGTGGGTGGTCTATGGGCTGATGCGCACCGCCGATGGGGTGTCCAACCATAGCTACGCGCAGCTGGGCTTCACCCTGGTGATGTTCGTGGTGGTCTACTTCGCCCTGTTCGGCACCGGCATCGGCTACATGATGCGCCTGGTGCGCAAAGGGCCGAAGACCGGCGAAGGCGAGGAGCACACGCCGGGTGGCCCTGGCCAGCAACGCACGCCGGCGCGGCCGCTGTCCGCCGCCGATGAAGGCCACGAGGCCGACTCCACCAGCCTGAGCAAGGGGAACTGAGATGGGTATCGATCTTCCGCTGATCTGGGCCGTGATCATCATCTTCGGCGTCATGATGTACGTGGTGATGGATGGTTTCGACCTGGGGATTGGCATGCTCTTCCCCTTCGTCCAGGACGAGCGTGACCGTGATGTGATGATGAACACCGTCGCCCCGGTATGGGACGGCAACGAAACCTGGCTGGTGCTGGGGGGCGCGGCATTGTTCGGTGCCTTCCCGCTGGCCTACTCGGTGGTGCTCGAGGCGCTGTACCTGCCGTTGATCCTGATGCTGGTGGGGCTGATCTTCCGCGGCGTGGCCTTCGAGTTCCGCTTCAAGGCCAGGGCCAACAAGCGGCATATCTGGGACAAGGCGTTCATCTGGGGTTCGCTGGTGGCGACCTTCTTCCAGGGCGTGGCCCTGGGGGCCTTCATCGAAGGCTTCAAGGTGGTCGACCGCAAGTTCGCCGGCGGCACCCTGGACTGGCTGACCCCGTTCACGCTGTTCTGCGGCCTGGGCCTGATCGTGGCCTACACCTTGCTGGGTTGCACCTGGCTGATCATGAAGACCGAAGGGCCACTGCAGCAGAAAATGCATGACATGGCCCGGCCCCTGGCGCTGGTGCTGCTGGCGGTGATCGGCATCGTCAGCCTGTGGACGCCAATCGCCTACCCGCAAATCGCCGAGCGCTGGTTCAGCATGCCCAACCTGGTCTGGTTCATGCCGGTGCCGATCCTGGTGCTGGTGACCTTCTACGGCTTGCTGCGGGCGGTGGCGCGTAACGCGCACTACACGCCGTTCCTGTTGACGCTGGTGCTGATCTTCCTGGGCTACAGCGGGCTGGGCATCAGCCTGTGGCCGAACATCATCCCGCCGTCGATCAGCATCTGGGATGCCGCGGCGCCGCCGCAGAGCCAGGGCTTCATGCTGGTGGGCACGCTGTTCATCCTGCCGTTCATTCTGGGTTACACCTACTGGAGCTACTACGTGTTCCGCGGCAAGGTGACCCATGAAGATGGCTATCACTAGGAGCGCGTGGTGATGAGTGTCGAAGAGAAAAAACCGTTGTGGCAACGCCTGGGCTGGCTGGTGCTGATCTGGGCGCTGAGCGTCGCGGCGCTGGGGGTGGTGGCTTATGGCATGCGCATGTTCATGAGCGCGGCGGGGTTGAGTACCCACTGACCTGCGAAGCAGACACGGCAGTGTTTGGCACCGGCCTTGCCGGTGTTCGCCAGCAAGGCTGGCTCCTACAGGTCTGGCGCGGTACCTGTAGGAGCGGGTTTACCCGCGATGGGCCGCGCAGCGGCCCTCTTCATTTCCGGGCTTTCAACACCACGAACTTCGGCGTCGCCGCCACCTGCTCGACCCCCCGGAACAACCGCGCCAATTTGCTGTGATAGCCCAGGTGCCGGTTGCCGACGATGTACAGCGCACCTCCCACCACCAGCGCCTCACGCGCCTGCTGGAACATCCGCCAGGCGAGGAAGTCGCCGACCACCTGTTGCTGGTGGAACGGCGGGTTGCACAGCACCACCTCCAACGATTGCTTTTCTTGCCCGGCCAAGCCGTCGGCTGCGTGAATCTCGACTGCGCGTTCACCCAGCGCCGCCTGCCAGTTGTCACGGGCCGATTGCACCGCCATGTACGACTCGTCCACCAGCGTGTAGTGGGCATCGGGGTTGGCCAGGGCGCTGGCGATGGCCAGCACGCCGTTGCCGCAGCCCAGGTCCGCGACCCGCGCCTGGCCCAGGTTGCGCGGCAGGTGGGGCAGGAAGGCCCGGGTGCCGATGTCCAGCCCTTCGCGGCAGAACACGTTGGCATGGTTGACCAGCTCCAGCGCAGGGCTGTCCAGGCGGTAGCGGCTAGGGTAGGGAGAGCTCGCCAATGGGCGCTCGGCGACGGTGGCAGTGAGCAGACGGGCCTTTTTCTGCGCCAGCGAAGCCTGGACCGGGCCGATGTACTTTTCCATCAGGTCGCCCGCGGCGCGTGGCAGGTGCTTGATCATGGCGCCGGCGATCACCTGGGCACCCGGGGCAAGCTGGCCTTGCAGGCGGATCAGTTGCTCCTCGAGCAGCGCCAGGGTCTTGGGCACACGCACCAGCACCCGGTCGAACGGACCTTGCCAGGTTTCGTTGGCAGGCATGAACGGCACGCTGTCAAAGCCTTTGCCGTTACGTGCCAGGTTCTTCTCCAGCGCCATGCGCGCCAGGTGCGAGTCGCCGCTGCTGATCACCTCCAGCCGTCCAGCCAGGCTGGCCGCCAGGGCACCGAAACTGTCATTGAGCACCAGTACTTTGCAGTTCGCTGCCGGGGCCTGGGCGGCCAGGTGCTCCAGCAGATACTGGTCGGCGGCGTCGAAGGCCAGCAGCGGGTCGTTGGCCTGCTCCGGCTGGCGGATCAGGTCGAGGTCGGCGAAGGGGCTGTTGAACAGGGGCATGACATGGGCTCAGCTGCGAATCTGCCTGGCGCGCTGTGCGGCAGGCTTGCGGTGGGCGATTCTACAGGGCTTTGCCCGTCGACGGGGGACGGGCTGTCAGAGCAGGCCGCGCAGGAAGGCGACGGCGATGGCGCCAGCCTTGTTCGCGGCGTTGGTCTTGTTGATCACACTACGAATATGGAAATTCACCGTGCTGGTGGACAGCGACAGAATGGTTGCCACATCCGCGGCGGTCTTGCCGCCTGCGGACCATTTGAGCACTTCCAGCTCACGCTCGCTCAGATTGGGTGTCGGGCTGAGTTTTTCCAGGTGGTGCTCACTGAGCGCCGCGTGCAATGTGTTGCACAGCCACATCACCTGGGAAGCTTTGTCATAGACTTCTTTCACCTTGATTGGGCGCTTGCCCCGGCACACGCTAAGTTGACTTTCATTGTGCCGTTGATCGAAGACTGACTGGGTCCAGCCATGGGTGATTCCGAATCGCATGGCCGATTCGCGAAAATGTGGAACCTCGCAGTACAGTTCGTCGCTCCAGATTTGCGGTTTGAGCGTTTTATGGCACATTGACACTATCGGATCTATCGTGAGGAAGTTTCCCTGTCGATAGTGTTCGTTCCATTCGCGCGGATAATTGTTGTAGAGAATCACCTGCGGATTTTGGGCGGCGATGTGCAGGTGCAGGCTTAGGCCGAGGTATTCCATCCCCAGTGCCTGGGACATCGTCACGGCAATTTCGAACATTCGCTGAGGATTGCGCTCTTCCAGCAGCTGCTGAATATCTTCGCTCTTCCAGTAAGGCATCGGTGAAGCTCCATTGTTTCGCCATGGATCCAATAACTACGCCGCACGGGACGAAGTGTAGGAAATGTCCTCGTCCTGTGCTCGGTTTTTTTGCTATAGCTGTGCCGCTTTCTAAGCAGTTTGCTGTAGTCCGTTGACGATGCCCTACAAACCGACGGTGTTTATCCTGTCCGCATTGCGCGACACTAGGCGCACCTGTAGATGGAGCCCGTCATGACCGCCAGTGCCGACAAGTTCACCCGCCAGACCCTGCTCGACGTCCAGCCCCTGACCCCCAACCTGTTCAGCCTGCGGGTCGGCCGCGACGCCGGGTTTCGCTTCCGTGCCGGGCAGTTCGCTCGCCTGGGGGTGACCAAGGCCGATGGCAGCGTGGTCTGGCGCGCGTATTCCATGGTCAGCGCACCTCACGACGAGTTCCTTGATTTCTTCTCCATCGTGGTGCCCGGTGGCGAGTTCACCAGTGAGCTCAGCCGGCTGGGTGAGGGCGACACCTTGCTGATCGATCGCCAGGCATTCGGCTACCTGACCTTGGACCGGTTCGTGGGTGGTCGTGACCTGTGGCTGTTGGCCACTGGCACCGGTATTGCGCCCTTCATGTCGATTCTTCAGGACTTCGAGGCCTGGGAGCGTTTCGACAACATCAAGCTGGTGTACTCGGTGCGCGAGGCGAAGGAACTGGCCTACCTGGAGGAGATTGCCGGCTTGGAACAACGCGACTATCTGGCCGAGTTCGCGGGCAAGCTGCAGTTCATCCCGGTGGTGACCCGTGAGCAGCATCCGGGCGCGCTGAACGCGCGCATCACCACGCTGATCGAGAATGGCGAACTGGAGAAGGCGGCGGGGCTGGCGCTGTCACCGGAGCACTCGCGGATCATGCTCTGCGGCAACCCGGAGATGATCGACGAGACACGCAAGGTGCTGAAGGCCCGCGATCTGCAACTGAGCCTGAGCAAGCGCCCCGGCCAGGTGGCGGTAGAAAACTACTGGTAATGCGCGGTATCCCCCTGTAGGAGCCAGCCTTGCTGGCGAACCGGCCAGGGCTCGTTGTTGAAACCGTGGCGCGCTCGTTCGCCAGCAAGGCTGGCCCCTACAGGGCGCGTCATAGGCGCCGGCTTCGGTCAGGGCTGGCGGTTCTGCGCCTTGAGCAGGTCGCGAATCTCGGTCAGCAGGGTCTCTTCGGCGCTGGGCACTGGCGGTGCGGTCGGGGCCACGGCTTCTTCGCGCTTGAGGCGGTTGATTACCTTCACGCCCATGAAGATGGCGAAGGCGACGATGATGAAGTCAAGGATGGTCTGGATGAATTTGCCATAAGCCAGCACCACGGCCGGCACATCGCCTTCGGCGGCCTTGAGCGTGATGGCCAGGTCGCTGAAGTCCACGCCGCCGATCAGCAGGCCGATGGGGGGCATGATCACGTCACCGACGAAGGACGACACGATCTTGCCGAAGGCCGCGCCGATGATGATACCCACCGCCATGTCGACGACATTTCCCTTGACCGCGAAGGCCTTGAATTCACTGAGCATGCCCATGCTGTATTCCTTTGTTACGAATGGAGAGGTAAACGCAGTGTAAGCCACTAAAACGCTTCATGCGTGACGTTCGCAGCTAATGACTGCGCTTAGCGCGAATAGTTTTGTCGCCCCTCGAGGCCCCCGAGACACGTCCGTGTTCGGCTATCATGGCGGTTTTTTCCAGGAGACCCCGCCCATGGCCAAGGCCAAGCGCTTGTATGGCTGCACCGAGTGCGGCGCGACCTTCCCCAAATGGGCCGGGCAGTGCGGCGATTGCGGCGCCTGGAACACCCTGGTTGAAACCATGATCGAGAGCGGCGGCGCCGCGGCCCCCAGCGGGCGTGCCGGCTGGACCGGGCAGCAGGCGCAGATCAAGACCCTGGCCGAGGTGAGCGTCGAGGAGATCCCGCGCTTCACCACCAGCAGCACCGAGCTTGACCGGGTGCTGGGGGGCGGGCTGGTGGATGGCTCCGTGGTGCTGATTGGTGGCGACCCCGGCATCGGCAAGTCGACCATCCTCCTGCAGACCTTGTGCAACATCGCCGTGCAGATGCCTGCGCTGTACGTCACCGGCGAGGAGTCGCAGCAGCAGGTGGCCATGCGCTCGCGGCGCCTGGGCCTGCCCCAGGACCAGCTCAAGGTGATGACCGAAACCTGCATCGAAACCATCATCGCCACCGCCCGCGTGGAGAAGCCGCGGGTGATGGTGATCGACTCGATCCAGACCATCTTCACCGAGCAGTTGCAGTCGGCCCCCGGCGGCGTGGCCCAGGTGCGCGAGAGCACGGCGCTGCTGGTGCGCTACGCCAAGCAGAGCGGCACGGCGATCTTCCTGGTAGGCCATGTCACCAAGGAGGGCTCGCTGGCCGGCCCACGGGTACTGGAACACATGGTCGATACCGTGCTGTATTTCGAAGGTGAGTCCGATGGCCGCCTGCGCCTGCTGCGGGCGGTGAAGAACCGCTTCGGCGCGGTCAACGAACTGGGCGTGTTCGGCATGACCGACCGCGGCCTGAAAGAGGTCTCCAACCCGTCGGCGATCTTCCTCAACCGCACCCAGGAAGAAGTGCCCGGCAGCGTGGTCATGGCCACCTGGGAGGGGACCCGGCCGATGCTGGTGGAGGTGCAGGCATTGGTCGACGACAGCCACCTGGCCAACCCCCGCCGGGTGACCCTGGGCCTGGACCAGAACCGCCTGGCCATGCTGCTGGCGGTGCTGCACCGGCACGGCGGCATCCCCACCCACGACCAGGACGTGTTCCTCAACGTGGTGGGCGGGGTCAAGGTGCTCGAGACTGCATCCGACCTGGCGCTGCTGGCGGCGGTGATGTCGAGCCTGCGCAATCGCCCGTTGGCCCACGGCCTGCTGGTGTTCGGCGAGATCGGCCTGTCGGGCGAGGTGCGTCCGGTCCCCAGTGGCCAGGAGCGCCTGAAGGAAGCGGCCAAGCATGGTTTCAAGCGCGCCATCGTGCCCAAGGGCAATGCGCCGAAGGAAGCACCGGCGGGCCTGCAGGTGATCGCGGTGACCCGCCTTGAGCAGGCGCTGGACGCGCTGTTCGAGTAACGACAAGCACCACTGCCAGGTGCCATACCTGGCATTTTTGCCAGTTTTGCGTTTTGAAATCCTCTGCGACGCTGAGCCCCTTCGCTCACGTCCACGAGGATGCATGCATGCGCTCGTTCCCGGTTTTCGTGCTGATGCTGCTGTCGATTGTCGCGGTCGCCGAGCCCTTGCCTGAGCAGCCGGTGTTTGCCCTGCAACAGGCCGTTGGCAGCGAACTGGACCTCGACCCGTTGACAGGTGACGCCACCCTGAAGGTGTTCTACACCGGCATGGGCAAGGGCGACACGGTCGGGGCCAGGCTGGCCGGTGTTCTCACCCGCGATACGGTGATCCAGACCGTGACCGCGCCGGGCGTGTTGAGCTTCAATCTGCCCCGGTCATGGTTGCGCGAAAACCTGGGGCGTACGGTCACGTTGACCTACAGCTACAAGGCCAAGGGTACCGGCAAGTTGTTCACCTCTGCCGCGCTACCGGTCAGTATCGTCAGCACTCGGCCCGAACAGTTCGGCGTCGCGGGGACGGTCGATGGCCAGCTGGAGTTCGATTCCCTTGGCGATGACGCCAAGGTGACGGTGCTCTTCGGCGCCATGGCGCCGGGTGACACGGTTGGCGTGCGCCTGGTTGGTTCAGTCACGCGTGACACCAAGATAGAAAAGGTGGTTGACGATGGGCCGTTGACGTTCAGTATTCCGCGTGCCTGGCTGCAGGAGAATATCGGGCGTTCGATCACGCTCACCTACAGCTACAAGATCGCTGGTGCCGGTGCTCTGGTCGTTTCCAGGCCGCTGAGCGTGACGGTGACTTCAGCGCTGGCCCGCGTCGCGGTGTCGGGGGCGCAGGTGGTACAGGGCTTGAACGCCCGCTTTCAGGAGACCGGGCCTTGCCCGGGCGACCAGGCGGACTACCAATGCAATGGCGTGTTCATCCGCGTGGTCGACTACTCGCCGGCATTTCGTGCCTGGAACCCGAGCCCTGGCGCACAGAAGCTCGGTGGTGTTTCGTTCAGCTACATCCGTCGCGACCTGAAGACCCTCAAGCTGCAGGAAAACCGCACCCACGGCCTGATTCTTACCGAAGGCAACCGTTGGGTGGCGCCTTTGCTCCCGCTCAAAGTGCTGTGCGCCTATCCCTATGATGGCGGTACTGCGACGCGGGATGGCAGCGGTTGTGGGAAGAACAAGGGCTATGCAGACAGTGATCGTTGTGCGCTAGGGAAAATCAACACCGTGACACAATGGCGCCGCCGCTTCACGCAGTATCCAACGGGTGAGGCGCGTTACGATCATCAGTGCAGTTTCGATCCGGACAAGGCGGGCTTTGATTTGAGCCTGCAGGCGCGGGAAAACCCCGATCAGGAACACGTGCGCTGGCGCCAGAACGAAGTGGTGATCAAGACCTGGGCGCAGAACGTGCACAACCTGCCGGTGGAGGCGTTCTTCTACACCAGCACTGCCGGTCGCGAGCCCGCCAGGAGCATCCAGAAGGACTTCTACAAGTCGACCGGTCGATTCGTGCCGGTGGTGCAGGTGGCTCTGTCGGCGCCAGAAGTCTTTACCTATAAGGTTTGCGACCAGGTAGTACCCTCTGTAATGCCTTCTTGCAAGTGATTCTCAATAGCTAGTAGCATGCCGCCACCTTGCGACCACCCATGGAGTGCGTGTGGCGGAGTTCGATCTCAAGCGGCTTTTCCTCAAGCACGCGAAAAACCTTCAGGGCCTGCTCACGCGCAAGGTGCGCGACCCGCAGCTGGCGGCCGACCTGGTGCAGGACAGCTTCCTGCGCCTGGCCGAGCAGCAGCGTCATGAGCAGATCGACAACGCCCAGGCCTACCTGTACCGCACCGCGCACAACCTGATGGTTGACCATGTGCGCCAGCAGCAGCGGCGCAAGACCGACCTGGTTCCCCATGAAGCGCTTGAAAGCATTGTCGAGGAGCGCCCGGCGCTCGACGAACAGGCGGCCCGGGAGCAGCACCTGCGTCGTTTGCAGGCGATACTCGGTGAACTGCCCGAGCGCACCCAACAGGTGTTTCGTCTCAACCGCCTGGAAGGCATGACCCACGCGGAGGTCGCCCGCCACCTGGGGATTTCCGACAGTTCCGTGCAGAAGCACTTGGCCAAGGCCCTGGCCTATGTGATGCAGTGCCTGCAGGAAACCGAATGACCAACGGTTTACTGACAAACCCCGCCTCAGACGTCAGCCCAGACATAACCAGATCGCGAGAGAACCGTGTGAGCAGCCAGAACGAGCAAGCCATCCGCGAGCAGGCCGCCGAGTGGGTGGTGCTGCAGGGCGCCGGCCCCCTGAGCACCGCGCAGCAGCAGGCGCTCGAGCGGTGGTGCGGCAGTGACTCGCGTCACGCCCAAGCTTATGCGTTGGCCCAGGCTACCTGGGCCGACCTGGGCCAACTGGCGAGCCTTCCGGCCACTGGCCAGGCCCACCGAGGCGCAATACGCCCCGCCAGGGTGCCCCGTCGGCACCGCCCGCGCTTGCGCAGGCTGGTTGCCTGCGTGGCAACGGTGCTGCTGGCGGTGCTGGCCGTGCAGCAAGGGCCGCAGGCCTGGCTGGGCTGGCGTGCCGACTATCTCACCGGCACCGGCGAGGTGCGTCAGGTGACCCTGCCCGATGGCAGCCAGGTCGACCTGGACAGCCGCAGTGCCATTCAGGTCGCCTTCGACGAACGGGAGCGGCGCATCCGTTTGCTGACGGGCGAAGCGATCTTCACCGCCGCCCCCGTCAGCGCCGCCGAGCAACGGCCATTCGTGGTCGAGTACGCGGGCGCCACCAGCCGCGCCCTGGGCACCCGCTTCGTGGTCGGCGCGGCGGGCGAGGGCGGCTGGGTCGGCATGCTCGAACACAGCGTCGCCGTGGAGTTGCTGGCACCGCCCACGCAGGGCAAGGCCCGCCAGGTGCTGGAGCAGGGCGACAGCCTGCGCTACGACCAGCAGGCCGGCGTGCGGCCCTGGCCACGGCATGACCTGCGCCGGGCCACCGATTGGCAGCGCGGGGTGCTGGTGTTCGAACGCCAGCCGTTGGCCGAAGTGGTGGCACGGCTCAATCACTACCGTGATGGGCGGCTGATGGTGATGAACGAAGCGTTGGCACGCCGCGAGGTCAGCGGTGTATTCCGCCTCGACAACCTTGGCGCGGCGGCCAATGTCCTGGCCGACGAGCTCAAGGCCAGACGTTTCGAGCTGCCTGGCGTGACCGTGATCTACTGAAACGGCGCGGCGAACAATTAATTTCATTTTCCGTTACTGACTTTTCCTGTGTTGCTCGTCTGATTGTTGAGATTGATTTTCATTACTAGAAAACGCCAACAACGGACGAGCAATTGCAGTGAGCACGCCACGACAACAACCTCTGCGCCCTTTGGGTCGCCTCGCCCTGGCCGGTAGCCTGGCATTCGCAAGCTGCACCTTGCCGATGGGGATCGGCATGGCGCAGGCCGCGCCCCAGCAGAGCACCGCCAAGCGCAACCTGATCCAGTTCGACATTCCGGCCCAGGCGCTCGACAGCGCGGTACTCGCCTACGCCGAGCAGTCAGGCGTGCAGGTGTTCTTCGACAGCCGCAAGCTGGCCGGCCTGCGCAGTGATGGGCTGCAGGGCAGCCACGAGGCCGAGGAAGGCTTGCGCCAACTGTTGCGTGGCAACCCGGTGCGCTACCACTTCAGTGCTGTCGGGCAGGTCGGCCTGGAGCGAATTCCCCAGGCAGACGAAGCACTGGAACTGGGGGCCACCCATGTCGAGTCGAACCGTGACGGCGACTGGGTGTACCAGGCGCCGCGCTCGGTCAGCGTGATCACCCGCGAGCAGATCGAGCAGCGTGCGCCACGCCATGCCGCCGACCTGCTGGAACAGACTGCCGGCGTATATACCGCGGTCAACCAGCGCGACCCGGGGTTGTCGGTGAACATCCGCGGCGTGCAGGACTACGGCCGGGTCAACATGAACATCGACGGCATGCGCCAGAACTTCAACGTCAACGGCCACCAGCAGCGCAACGGTGTGATGTTCATCGACCCGGAGTTCATCCAGGGCGTCGAGATCGACAAGGGCACTTCCGCCGGCATGGGCGGCGCCGGGGTCATCGGCGGCATCGCCAGCTTCAATACCGTCCAGGCCAGCGACCTGCTCGCCCCCGGCAAGGACATCGGCGGCCGCCTGCGCGCCGGCCACGGTATCGGTGAGCTGGGCAACGGCACCTACTTCAATGGCAGCGCGCTGTTCGCCATTGGCAACGAGCGGGGCGACATCCTGCTCGGCCACAGCGAGCGGCACTTTGGCAACTATCGCAGCGGCACGCAGAACGCCGATAACCTGGGCACGCAGATCCGCGGCAAGCTGGAGAACCGCGAAGCCTGGAAAAGCTGGCTCGACGGTGAAGTCGGGGCGATGGACAGCGTGACCCGCTCGCAATTGTTCAAGCTCGGCCTGAACCTGACTGACGACCAGCGCGTGCAATTGAGCTACTTCGAGACCGACACCGACAGCAAGGACGCCTGGACCTACAACGACAGTACGCGCAATCGCTACTACTACCAGGTCACCGGCAGCAACGACATCAACGCGAAGAACGCTGCTCTCGACTACAGCTACAGCCCCGACAACGACCTGGTCGATTTCAAGGCCAAGCTGTACTACGTGACCACCCGTCAGGACCGCTGGAACGCCGACAACATGGCCAGCGCCAGCACCGGCAACCGTGTCGAGGCCTACAGCGACCGCTTCCAGACCGACACCTGGGGCCTGCAGTTGCAGAACACCTCGCGCTGGCACCTGGGGCAAGCCGACACCCTGAGCTTCAACTATGGCACCGAGTTGTTCCAGGACAGCTTCCGCCCCAGCACCGAGCGTGTCGCCGCCGCCAACGAGGTGGAGTCGCTGCCCTATGTGCAGGGCGCCAACCCCAAGGGCAAGCGGGTGATGGCCAGCCTGTTCGGCAACCTCACCTACGAGCACGACGACTGGCTGACCCTGGACGCCGGGCTGCGTTATGACCGCTACCGCCTGACCGGCAAGACCGGCGTCACCACCTGGATGTACCCCGAAGGGGTCACCGATGTCGGGCTGAGCCGTCGGCAGACCCACATGATCTTCGACGAGGACACTGAGGAAGGGCGTTTTTCGCCGACCTTCGGCATTGCCGTGAAACCGGGGCCGGAATGGCTGCAGGTGTACACCCGCTGGGGCCGTGGCTGGCGCCCGCCGGCAGTCACCGAAGTGTTCATGAGCGGCCGCCCGCATGCTGGTGGCAGCGCCGAGATGGTCTACCCCAACCCGTTCCTCAAGGCCGAGGAGTCGCACAACTGGGAGCTGGGCGTGAACATCTTCAAGGAATCGCTGCTGCGCGACGGCGACCGCTTCGGCGCCAAGGTCGCCTACTTCGACACGCGTATCGACAACTTCTCGTTCCTCGACACCAACGTCTCGCTGCCCGGCAGCAGCGTGGCTGGCATCGCCCTGGGGCGCTCGGCGTACCAGAACAACCTGGAGACCACCCGCTTTCGTGGCGTGGAGTACAGCCTGGACTATGACGCCGGCGACTACTACGGCCAGCTCAGCTACACCCACATGATCGGCAGCAATGACTTCTGCTCGAACCAGTTCTACATGGGCGGCGCCCAGCGTCTGGTCAGTGCCGGCACCATCATGCGCCCGGTACGGGTGGGCAACCGCGTCATCATGCTCCCGGTCCGTGTGTCGCGGGCCGAGTCCGCCGCCGACACCAATGCAGTCGTCAGCTGCGGTGACATCATGGGCAACGCCTCCTACATGCCGGCCGACCGTGGCGCGCTGACACTGGGCATGCGCCTGCTCGACCGCAGTCTGGATGTGGGCATGCGCCTGCGCTACAGCGAGGGCAATGGCGAGAACCTCAAGAGCCACACCTACAACAAGATCGACCAGGCCCAGTGGCCCAAGTACCAGGTCTACGACCTCTACGCCAGCTACTGGATGACCCCGAGCGTCAACCTCTCATTGTCGCTGGAGAACGCCACCGACGAGGCCTATTTCGTGGCCATGGGCGACGGCAACAACCTGTCGCTGGCCCGTGGCCGCACCTTGAGCGGGATGTTCGAGTACCGCTTCTGATCCACCGGGTTTGCCCATTCCGGGCGACGCGAAGGCACGGAACACGCCTTCGCCTTCACTGTGCAAGAACGAGGAACCGTTATGACTATTTCCGTTAACTATGACGCCGCCTTCGCCAGCTCGACCATCGACGACTACCTGGCGTTCTGGAGCGCCGGCTTCGTCACCGCAGGCCACGGCTACAGCAACACCGGCGGCTTCAGCAACGGCACCTACGATGGCGACCAGTACGCCACCCACGGTCGCAACAGCTCGGACTACGCGTTCATCGCCGACAGCAACAACGCCAACGGCCTGCACTATGTGTTCGACCCGAGCAAGGCGCCGGGCGACAACCTCAACCACTACCTGTGGGGTTCGCTGGACAACGTCTCGCTGGGTGAAGTCCTGGGTGGCGGCAGCGGCAGCGACTTCACCCTGGGCAACTACGTGGTGAACTTCAATGGCCTGGACCTGGACGCCGCCCATGGCGCCGGGCGTGCCGGCAACGAAGTGCAGACCGTGATCTACGGCCTGATGCAGGGCAATACCGCAGGGCTGGAAGGCGTGCTGGACACCCTGCTGGCCAGCTACGGCGTGTCGACCAACGACACCTTCGACGTGGTGGCCGCAGCCCTGGGCGGCGCTTCCGGCGCAGCTTCCGCGCAGGCCGTGGGCGTGCAGGCACTGCCTGAGGACCTGGCCCTGGCCGCCTGAAGCCAGGCATGAAAAAAGGCCAATGACGGATGGCACCGTCATTGGCCGCATTGCTCGCACCACGGCCCGCGTCTTGTCGGGCCCAGGCCGTGGTGCCTCCGAATTTTGCGAGGCGGCCGGCTGCAGGTCAAATGCCTGTGGCTGCCTCGCTTGTCGAGGTCATCGATGAAGACACCCCGCAACGCCCCGGGCGAGTTGTGGCAGGCCCTGCTGGATTGCCGTGGCGGGCTGGGCAATGTCGCCCTGTTCACCGCCGTCATCAATCTGCTGATGCTGGCGCCGGCCCTGTACATGCTGCAGGTGTACGACCGGGTGCTGTCTTCCGGCAACGAGATGACCTTGCTGATGCTCAGCCTGATGGTGCTGGGCCTGTTCGCCTTCATGGGCGCGCTGGAGTGGTTGCGCAGCCAGGTGGTGATCCGCCTGGGCACACGGCTTGACCTGCGCCTGGCGCCACGGGTGTTCGAGGCCGCCAGCCAGGCCAGCCTGGCCGGGCATCGGGACGGCGCGCAACAGGCCCTGGGCGACCTGACCGGGCTGCGCCAGTTCGCCACCGGCCAGGCCTTGTTCGCCTTCTTCGACGCGCCGTGGTTTCCGCTCTACTTGCTGGTGATCTTCCTGTTCAGCCCGTGGCTCGGGCTGTTGGCGCTGGTCGGCGCGGTGCTGTTGGCGGGCCTGGCCTGGCTCAACGAGCGCCTGACCCAAGGGCCGTTCGCCGAGGCCGGGCGTTTGTCCCAACAGGCCGTGCAGCAGGCCTCGGGCAGCCTGCGCAATGCGGAGGCGATCGCCGCCATGGGCATGCTCGACGGTGTGCGTCAGCGCTGGAGCGTGTTGCAGCACGGCTTTCTCGGCCAGCAGAACCTGGGCAGCGAACGCACTGCGGCGATCACCGCAGTGTCCAAGGTGGTGCGCCTGGCCTTGCAATCCCTGGTGCTGGGGTTGGGTGCCTGGCTGGCGCTGGAACACCTGATCACCCCCGGCATGATGATCGCCGGTTCCATTCTCATGGCCCGGGTGCTGGCGCCGATCGACCAGTTGATCGCGGTGTGGCGCCAGTGGGGTGCTGCGCGCCAATCCTACGAGCGTCTGGACACGCTGCTGCGGACCTTCCCGCCCCAGGTCGAGGGCATGGCGCTGCCCGCGCCACGAGGTGGGTTGAGAGTGGAGCAATTGGCGGCTCTGGTGCCGGGCAGCCAGCGCCCTTGCCTGAGTGGCCTGGGGTTTGACCTGGCGGCCGGGGAGTCGCTGGGCCTGATCGGTGCCTCCGGCTCCGGCAAGACCACCCTGGCCCGCCTGCTGGTCGGCGCCGCTCGCCCGGCCGCGGGCCGGGTCTGCCTGGATGGCGCCGACCTGAACCAGTGGTCACGGGCAGCGCTGGGCCGGCATATCGGCTACCTGCCCCAGGATGTCCAGCTGTTTGCCGGCAGCATCGGCGACAACATCGCCCGCCTCGGGCCGGTGGATGCCGAACAGGTTGTGGCGGCGGCGCAACTGGCCGGCGTGCACGATCTGATCCTCAAGTTGCCCCAGGGCTACGACACGCTGCTGGGCGAGGGGGGCGCCGGCCTCTCCGGCGGGCAGCGCCAGCGCATCGGGCTGGCACGGGCGCTGTACGGCCTGCCGGCGCTGGTGGTGCTGGACGAGCCCAACGCGAACCTTGACGAGGCGGGTGAAAAAGCCTTGCTGGCCGCGCTGGCCGAACTCAAGGCGCAGGCGCGCACCGTCGTGATGATCAGCCACAAGTCCAGCCTGTTGGTCGGGCTGGACAAACTGCTGGTGTTGCAGGGCGGGCAGATGCAGAACTTCGGCCCGACCGCGCGGGTGCTGCAAGGCTCGGCGCGGGGGCCTGCCACACCGGCACCAGGGGCTGGGCGCAGCAGTGTCAGCTACAGCTTCAACCAAGGCAGCCAGAGATCCTGAGCATGAGCGTGCATCCATTGTTTTCCCAACCGTCCGCCGCTCAGGCGCCACTGCCCCTGCGCGATGACGCCCGTGGGCCGGCCCGCGCAGGGCGCTGGCTGGTGCTCGTCGGCCTGGGTGGTTTCCTGTTGTGGGGCGCGCTCGCGCCGTTGGACAAGGGCGTGCCGGTCAGCGGTAACGTGGTGGTGGCTGGCAGCCGCCAGGCGGTGCAGCACCCCACGGGTGGCGTGATCGAACAACTGCTGGTGCGCGACGGTGACCAGGTGCTGACCGGGCAGGTGCTGTTGCGCCTGGACGCCACCCAGGCCCAGGCCCAGCAGGGCTCGTTGCATGTCCAATACGTCAATGCCCGCGCAGGCGAGGCGCGCCTGCTGGCTGAGCGCGACGGCAGCGCGGTGATCGAGTTTCCCACGGCGCTGCGCGAGCAAGCGGCCACACCGTGGGTGGCTGCAGCCCTGGAGGCCCAGCGGCAATTGTTCGGCAGCCGCCGCCAGGCACTGGAGACGGAGCTGGCTGGCCTGGGCGAGAGCATCGCGGGCGCCCAGGCGTCGTTGCAGGGCTTGCAGGGCACGCTGGCCAGCAAGCAGGCCCAGCGCGATGCCCTCGACGAACAGCTCAAAGGCCTGCGCGAGCTGGCCAGCGATGGTTACATCCCGCGCAATCGCCTGCTCGACAGCGAGCGCCTGTTGGCCCAGGTCAACGGTTCGATTGCCGAGGACCTGGGGGCGATCGGTCGCACCCAGCGCCAGGTGCAGGAGCTTAAATTGCGCGCCGTGCAGCGCCGGCAGGAATTCCAGAACGATGTACGCCAGCAACTGAGCGAACGGCAGGCCAGCGCCGAAGACCTGGGCAACCGCCTGCGTGGCGCCGAGTTCGAGCTGGCCCACACCCAGGTGCGCGCACCGGCCAGCGGCACCGTGGTCGGCTTGAGTGTCTTCACCAATGGCGGCGTGATCGCCCGCGGCCAGCCGCTGATGGAGATCGTGCCCGCCAATGCGCCGCTGCTGGTGGATGCGCGGGCTTCGGTGGAACTGGTCGACCGCCTCAAGCCCGGCTTGCCGGTCGAGTTGCTGTTCGTCGCGTTCAACCAGAGCACCACGCCACGGGTGGCGGGGGAGGTGACCCTGGTCTCGGCCGACCGCCTGCTCGACGACAAGACCCAGCAACCTTATTACCAGGTGCGCATCAAGGTCAGTGAAGAGGGCCTGCGCCAGTTGGCCGGGCTCGACATCCGTCCAGGCATGCCGGTGGAGGCCTTCGTGCGCACCGGCGAACGCTCGCTGCTCAACTACCTGTTCAAACCGTTGGCCGACCGGGTGCATGTCGCCCTGGCGGAGGAGTGATGCCCGTGCGCCTGTTGTTGCCGATGTTGCTGTTCGGCCTGAGCCTGCCCGTGCAAGCCCTGGACCTGGGCGACGCCTACGCCCTGGCCCTGCGCAACGATCCGACCCTGAAGGCCGCGGTCGCCGAGCACGCCGCCGGGCTCGAGCACCTGGCGATTGGCCGTGCCGGGCTGCTGCCCAACCTGTCGTACCGCTACAACCGTGCGCGCAACGACTCCGAGGTGACCCAGCGCAGCCAGTTCGGGGATATCACCACCCAGCGCGACTACCGCAGCTACACCTCCACCCTGACCTTGCAGCAGCCGCTGTTCGACTATGCCGCCTGGAGCGAGTACCGCCGTGGCGCGGCCCAGGCGGCGTTGGCCGACGAACGCTTTCGCGGGCGTGGCCAGGAGCTGATGGTGCGGCTGTTCGGCGCCTACAGCGAGGCACTGTTCGCCCAGGAGCAGATTGCCCTGGCCCAGGCCCAGCGGCGTACCTACGCCGAGCAACTGAGCCTCAACGAGCGCCTGCTCAAGGGCGGCGAGGGGACCCGCACCGATGTCCTGGAAACCCGTGCCCGCTACGAGCTGGCCCAGGCCCAGGAGATCGAGTCCGCTGACAACCTCGACGCGGCGCTGCGGGCATTGCAGGCGATCATCGGCGAGACGGTGGCCGTCGACGACCTGGCGCCGATGCTGCCGGACTTCAGTGTCCAGCCGTTGTCCCCTGCGCGGTTCGAGCCCTGGCGCGACCTGGCCGTGGCCCATAACGCCGAGCTTGCCAGCCAGCGCCATGGGCTGGAGGTGGCCGAGCAGAACGTCGAGCACCAGCGCGCCGGTCACCTGCCGACGCTCAGTGCCTATGTCAGCAAGGGCATTTCCAGTTCAAGTTCCGAGAGCAGCTATAACCAGCGCTATGACACCGACACGGTCGGCTTGCAGGTGAGCGTGCCGCTGTTCGCCGGGGGCGGTGTCGCGGCCTCGGTGCGCCAGGCCCGGGCGCAGCGCGATGCCGCTGGGCACGAACTGGACGCGCAGTTGCTTGAGACGGTCAACCAGCTGCGCCGGCAGTTCAACCTGTGTGCCAGCAGCACGGCGAAGATCCGCGCCTATGGCCTGGCGGTGAACGCCGCGGCGGCGCTTGTGCAGGCCACGCGCAAGAGCGTGCGCGGCGGAGAGCGGGTCAACCTTGACGTGCTGGACGCCGAGCAGCAGTTGTTCGGTGCTCGGCGTGACTTGGCCCAGGCGCGGCATGAGTACCTGCGCGCCTGGCTGCAGTTGCGTTATCTGGCGGGGGTGCTGGATGTCACCGACCTGAATGCGCTGAACCGCTACTTCGCGGCACACGGCTGAAGTGCGCGAGCGCCGATCAATCGGTGGCCTGGGCACGTTGCGCCAACCGCCCGGCGTGGGTCGGCGGCTCGGCCGCGCCGGGGTTGCGCCCCTTGGCGGTTTCCCGGCGCAGCACCGGCAGGATCTCGCTGCCGAACAGCTCCAGCATGTCCAGCACCTCCGGCAAGGGAATGCCGGCATGGTCGAACAGGAACAGCTGGCGCTGGTAGTCGCCGAACTGCTCGCGGAAGGTCAGGGTCTTGTCGATGATCTCCTGGGGGCTGCCGACCGACAGCGGCGTCTCGCGCATGAACTCTTCCAGCGACGGGCCGTGGCCATACACCGGCGCGTTGTCGAAGAACGGGCGGAAGCGCTCGCGGGCGACCTGGGAATCACGGTTGACGTAGATGTGCCCGCCCAGCCCGACCATGGCCTGTTGCGGGGTGCCGTGGCCGTAGTGGGCGAAACGCGAACGGTAGAAGGCCACCATGCGCTGGAAGTGCCCCTTGGGCCAGAGAATGTGGCTGGCGAAGAAACCATCGCCATGGCGCGCCGCCTGCTCGGCGATCTCCGGGGTGCGGATCGAGCCATGCCAGACGAACGGCGGCAGGTTGTCCAGTGGCCGCGGGATCGAGGTGAAGCGGTGCAGCGGGGTGCGGAAGCGGCCCTCCCAGTCGATGTTTTCCTCGCGCCACAGGCGGTGCAGCAGGTCGTAGTTGTCCAGCGCCAGCGGCAGGCCCTGCATGATGTCCTTGCCGAACCAGGGATAGACCGGCGCGGTGTTGCCGCGCCCGAGCATCAGGTCCATGCGCCCGCCCGACAGGTGTTGCAGCACCGCATACTCCTCGGCCAGGCGCACCGGGTCGTTGGTGGTGATCAGCGTGGTCGAGGTGGAGAGGATCAGGCGTGAGGTCTGCGCGGCGATGAACGCCAGCAGGGTGGTGGGTGACGAGGTCACGAAGGGTGGGTTGTGGTGCTCGCCGGTGGCGAACACGTCCAGGCCGACCTCCTCGGCCTTGAGGGCGATGCGCACCATCGCCGACAGGCGCTCGGCCTCGCTGGGGATACGGCCTGTGGTCGGGTCGCGGGTAACGTCGCCGACGCTGTAAATTCCGAATTGCATCCTTGCCTCCTGAATTGTGACGAATGTTGCGATTGTACGCATGTACGCGAACTGTTCAACTCCTTTTCCTCGGCGTATGATCGTGCTGTCGCCGGCAATCTGTTGGCGACCCCGCTGGATTCCCACGCTTAAGGAGAAGCGACATGCCAGAAGTGATCGTCTACGCAACCGCCGGCCGTTCCGACCTGCAGAAGAAGAAACTGCTGCGCTCGGTGACCGAGGCGGTGGCCAACAGTTTCGAGATCGCCCGTGAACACGTGGTGGTGCAAATCGTCGAGGCCCCGCCCGGTGACAAGGCCAAGGGCGGCATCCCCTTCGACGAACGCTGAAACCTGCCACTCGGCACGGCGCCGGGCGCCGTGCCTTTCTGTCGGGTGCCTTACAGATATCCCGCCGAACGCTGCCATTGCCTGATGTTTGCCGGTGCTTACGGCTGATTACTCGTCTTCTCAGTTTCCAAACCCGCTTTACAGAAAGATTGTACGAGGGGCTTGCAACAGTACGACTGTATGCGTACATTGGCCTCGTTCGATGTCGACACGGACCCCAGGATTCATCCCACACAGCAAGGAGCTGAACATGAAGACATTGATGCAGTGGCGTGACCTGCCTGCCGAGGCAGAAGAATGGATGGCCCGTATCGAGGCGGTCCGGCCGCTGATCCTGCGGCACCGCGACTACGCCGAAGAGCATGGCGAAACCCACCCTGAAGTCATGGCCGAGCTGTTCAAGTTGGGCTTTTCCCGTCTGTGCGTGAGCAAGGCCTTCGGTGGCCAGCAGCTGGACATGCGGGTCATCTCGCAGATCGTCCAGCGCCTCGCCGCCCTCGACGCCTCGGTGTCCTGGCAGGTGATGGTGCAGGTCGCCATGGGTCGCCTGGCCGACTACCTCCCTGAGCAGGCTGCACAAGAGATCTACAGCGGGTGCAACGGCTTCGTGGTCGGTGCGATCCACTCGGGCGGCGAAGCCATCGCCGTCGAAGGTGGCTACCGTGTCAGCGGCAAGTGGGGCTTCGCCAGCGGTTCGGCGCATGCCGACTGGTTGGTGTGCACGGCCACCCTCAAGCAGGAAGTCGCCGACGGTTCGCAGCCGCAGGTGCGCATGCTCTTCGTGCCACGCAGCGAATGCCGCATCCTCAAGACCTGGGATGTGATGGGCATGCGCGGTACCGGCAGCAATCATTTCGAATGCAGCAATGTCTTTGTGCCGGCGCACTACAGCGTCGATCCTGAATCGCTGAAGAAGGCCCCGGCGCCACGCGCCTCGCTGGCCTACAAGGTGGGTTACTACGACTTCGGCACCATCGCCGCGATGGGCACCGTGCTGGGTGTGGCCAAGGCCGCGCTGGAGTACTTCCGCGACGAGCGCACCGTGCCGGCCGACGAGGGCGTGGCCGCCTTGACCAGCGAGAAGACCGGCATCGTCCTGGCGCAACTGCACAGCGCCCAGTTGCTGCTGGAAGACGCCATCACCCAGTCGCAACTGGCCGATGGCGACGGCATGAACGTACGTGTCGGGCTGGCCGGCTCGCTGCTCAACGAGCATGCGCTCAATGCCGTGAACCAGTTGCATGGGCTGACCGGCTCCAAGGCGGTCTACAAGACCTGCGCGCTCGAGCGCAGCCTGCGCGACATCCATGTCGGCTCCAAGCACTTCGTCCTGTCGCCGTTGAACCTGTTCGGCCTGGGCAAGCTGTACCTGGGCAAGGCGCAGACCAGCAAGATCTATTGATCCGGCGTTCATCGCCAGTCACCGACATTCAGCCGATGCCACCCCGGTCAGCCCGACCGGGCCAGCAGCGTGCAGGTTGGAGTTTTCTAAATGTTGAATTTCCAGAAGGTTGCCGATCCAGGCGACAGGGGGTAAGTCATGCGGGCGAAACACTATCTAGGGAAAGTAACGGCGTCAGTGGTCACGCTTGCGGTACTGGGGGGCTTGTCACTGCGTTACGTGGCTCATGGAGAAGAGCCGGCGCCCGCCCCCGTTCTGGTACCCGCGGCCCTGGCCAAGGTCAAGCAGGTGCCGTACACCTATTACCAGGTTGCCATCGGCCAGATCGAGGCCCGCCAGCAGGTACTGCTGTCGGCCGAAGTCAGCGGCCAGGTGGTGGCCTTGGCCTTCGACTCGGGCGACAAGGTCAAGGCCGGCAACGTGGTGGTCAAGCTCAACACCTCGCCGGAAGAAGGCGAGCTGACTCGCCTGCGTGGTGAGTTCGAAGCCGCCAAGACCCACTACGGGCGCCTGCAGGCCCTGGCGCGCAACGGCGCCGAGAGCCAGCGCGCGCTGGACAGCGCCCGGGCGCAGTTCGACGCGGCCAAGGGCAACCTCGAGAACATCCAGGCGCAGATCGCGCAGAAGACCATCCGCGCGCCGTTCTCCGGTGAACTGGGCATTCGCCAGGTTCACCTGGGAGACTACGTGCAGGCCGGTCGCCCACTGGCCACGCTCACCGACCTCAATGGCCTGCGGGTCAACTTCACCGTCTCCGAGCGCGACAGCGCCAACATCGTCAAGGGCCAGGCCGTCGAGCTGGCTGTCGATGCGTGGAGCGGCATGAAGTTCGAAGGCACGGTCAGCGCCATCGACCCACAGGTGAACAACTCCCACGTGATCAAGGTCCAGGCGCTGCTCAAGGAGCACCAGGGCAAGCTGCGCCCGGGCATGTACGCCAAGGTCAAGGTACAGCTGCCGGGCAAGGATGAGCTGGTGGTGCCGGAAACCGCGATCACCTACAACGCCTATGGCGAAAGTGTGTTCGTCACCTACGAAGAAAACGGCCTGAAGAAGGTCCGCCGGCAGAACATCAGCATCGGCGAGCGCCGCGATGGCCTGGCGGTGGTTGCCAAAGGCCTGCAAGCAGGCGACGAAGTGGTGACCTCCGGGCAGATCAAGCTGCAGGACGGCGTCGCCATCGAGCCTGTGGCCGACACCGTGCGGCTCAACGTCCAGCGCTGAGGAACGATCATGCATTTCACCGATATTTTCCTGCGCCGGCCCGTGCTGGCGCTGGTGGTCAGCACGCTGATCCTGCTGTTCGGGATCATGGCGTTCACCAAGCTGCCGGTGCGCCAGTACCCGATGCTGGAAACCTCGACCATCACCATCACCACCCAGTACCCGGGTGCCTCTTCCGAGCTGATGCAGGGTTTCGTGACCCAGCCGATCAGCCAGGCCGTGGCCTCGGTCGAGGGCATCGACTACCTGTCGTCCAGTTCGACCCAGGGCAAGAGCCTGGTCACCGTGCGCATGCAGCTCAACAGCAACTCGATCAATGCGCTCACCGAGGTGATGGCCAAGGTCAACCAGATCCGCTACAAGCTGCCTGCCGAAGCCTATGACCCGGTAATCGAGCGCACCTCCGGCGGCTTCACCAGCGTCGCCTACGTGGCGTTCTCCAGCGAGCAGCTGTCGATGCCGGAAGTGGCCGACTACATCTCGCGGGTGGTCGAACCGATGTTCTCGGGCATCGACGGCGTGGCCAAGATCAACGTGCTGGGCGGCCAGACCATGTCCATGCGCCTATGGCTGGACCCTGACCTGCTGGCCGGCTACGGCATCACCGGCCAGGACGTGGCCGACGCGATCAAGGAGAACAACTTCCAGGCCGCGCCCGGCCAGGTCAAAGGCCTGTACGTGGTCAGCAACCTGCGCATCAACACCGACCTGACCAGCGTCGAAGACTTCAAGGACATGGTCCTGCGCAACGACAACGGCAACATCATCCGCGTGCGTGATGTCGGCACCGTCGAGCTCAACGCCGCGTCGTTCGACACCAGTGGCGCGATGAGCGCGGTCCCGGCGATGTTCCTCGGCCTCGACGCCGCGCCCACCGGCAACCCGCTGACCATCGTCAATGCGGTCAAGGCGCTGATCCCGGAAATCGAGAAGACCCTGCCGCCAGGCGTGAAGGTGCAGATCCCGTTCGAGGTGGCGCACTTCATCCAGTCGTCCATCGACGAGGTGACCCACACCCTGATCGAGGCGCTGGTGATCGTGGTCCTGGTGATCTACCTGTGCCTGGGCACCTTCCGCACCGTGCTGATCCCGCTGGTGACCATCCCGCTGTCGATGCTCGGTGCCGCGGTGCTGATGCAGATGTTCGGCTTCAGCCTGAACCTGCTGACGCTGCTGGCGATGGTGCTGGCGATCGGCCTGGTGGTGGATGACGCGATCGTCGTGGTGGAGAACGTCCACCGCCATATCGAGGACGGCAAGACGCCGTTCGAAGCCGCCTTGCTGGGTGCCCGCGAAGTGGCCGGGCCGGTGGTGGCGATGACCTTCACCCTGGCGGCGGTGTACGCGCCGATCGGCCTGATGGGCGGCCTGACCGGTACCCTGTTCAAGGAGTTCGCGCTGACCCTGGCCGGTTCGGTGGTGGTGTCCGGCATCGTCGCCCTGACCCTGTCGCCGATCATGAGCACCCGGCTGCTCGACGCCAAGTCGAGCGAAGGCTACATGGCGCACAAGGCCGAGGCCTTCTTCAACTGGCTGGCCGAGCGCTATGGCAAGTTGCTGGGCGTGTCCTTGTCCAAGCGCTGGATCAGCCTGGCCATCGCGCTGGTGATCTTCTTCAGCCTGCCGGTGCTGTACAAGTCGGCGCAAAGCGAACTGGCGCCACTGGAAGACCAGAACATCCTGCTGACCGCGATCAAGGCCCCGCAGCACGCCAACATCAACTACGTCGAGGCGTTCTCGGAAAAGCTCCACGAAGTGTTCAAGGAGTTCCCGGAAGGCTACAGCGACTGGGTGGCCAACGGCACCGACGGTCTGTCGAACAGTGTCGGCGGCATCAACCTGGTGGACTGGGACAAGCGCGAACGCAGCGCCAACCAGATCCAGCCGTTGCTGCAACAACGCGTCAGCCAGATCGAAGGCACCAGCATCTTCGTCTTCCAGATGCCGCCGCTGCCGGGCTCCACCGGCGGTCTGCCGGTGCAGATGGTGGTGCGCAGCGACCAGGACTACCAATCGCTGTTCGACGTGATGGACAAGCTCAAGGCCAGTGCCCGCAGCAGCGGCCTGTTCGCCGTGGTCGACAGTGACCTGGACTTCAACAACCCGGTGGTCGAGGTGCAGGTCGACAGGGCCAAGGCCAACGCCATGGGCATCCGCATGAGCGACATCGGCAAGACCCTCAACAGCCTGATCGGTGAGAAGTACGTCAACCGCTTCGCCTACCACGGCCGCTCCTACGACGTGATTCCGCAATCCGTGCCGCAGGATCGCCTGACCCCCGAGGCGCTGAACCGCTACTACGTCAAGGACCAGCACGGCAACCTGGTGCCGCTGTCGACCCTGGCCACCATCAAGGTCAAGGTCGAGCCGAACCTGCGCCCGCAGTTCAACCAGCAGAACGCCGCGACCTTCCAGGCCATCCCCCTGCCGGGCGTGACCCTGGGCGACGCCGTGGCCTTCCTCACCGAACAGGCCAAGCAGTTCCCGGCTGGCTACACCTACGACTGGCAGTCGGATACCCGCCAGTTCGTGCAGGAGGGCAACACCCTGGTGCTGACCTTCGCCTTCGCCCTGGTGATCATCTACCTGGTGCTGGCGGTGCAGTACGAGAGCTTCATCGACCCGTTCATCATCCTGATCAGCGTGCCGCTGTCGATCTGCGGGGCACTGCTGCCGCTGGCGCTGGGCTACACCTCGCTGAACATCTACACGCAGATCGGCCTGATCACGTTGATTGGCTTGATCAGCAAGCACGGCATCCTGATGGTGGCGTTCGCCAACGAACTGCAGATGCACCACGGCATGGGCAAGCTGGAGGCGATCCGCCACGCCGCCGAAGTGCGCCTGCGGCCGATCCTGATGACCACCGCGGCCATGGTCGTGGGCCTGGCGCCGCTGATCTTCGCCACCGGTGCCGGGGCCAACAGCCGCTTCGGCCTGGGCCTGGTGATCGTGGTCGGGATGCTGATCGGCACCTTGTTCACCCTGTTCATCCTGCCGACGGTCTACAGCCTGCTGAGCACCGCCAGGCAGCCCAAGGCAACGCCTGCCGACAGCACTGAAGGCCAGGCCATCGACGCGCCGGCCCGGGGATAATCGCATGTTGAAACTCACACGTTGTGCATGGCCGCTGTCGCTGGCGGCCCTGGTGGCCCTGAGTGGTTGCGTCAACCACGCCGGCATCGACCACCGTCAAACCCTGCTCACCCCCGAAGGCGCGCCGTCGACTACCCTGGCCGACGCCCGTTTGCCGGCCGCTCCCTGGCCGCAAGGGCAGTGGTGGCAGCGCTACGGCGACGCCCAGCTGGACGGGCTGGTGGCCAAAGCCTGGCAGAACAACCCAGGGTTGCAGGAAGTGCGGGCGCGGGCCGACAAGGCCAACGCCTACCAGGAATACTACGGCGCCGACCGGGCGCCGCAGGTGGACGCCTTCGGCGACGTGAAGCGCTCGCGGCTGTCGCGCAGCGAAGATTACGCGGGGCAGGGCAACCGCTATGTCACCGTGCGCAGCCTGGGCGTGACCTTCGACTACGACCTCGACCTGTGGGGCGGCAAGCGCAGTGCCTGGGAGGCCTCGGTCAGCCAGGCGCGGGCGGCGGAGGTCGAGGTGCAGTCGGCGCGCCTGCTGCTGGCGGCCAACGTGGTCAAGGCCTACAACCAGCTGACCTACGCCTGGGACGTGGTCGACCTCAGCGAGCGCGACCTCAAGCGCTTGCGCAACCTGCAGAGCCTGACCGGCGATCGCTACCACAACGGCCTGGACAACAAGTCCCAGTTGCAGCGGGTCGATGGCCTGGTGGCACGTGCCGAGGCCAGCTTGCTGGGGGCCAGGAGCGATGTGCAGGTCGCCCGCCTGCAGCTCTCGGCGTTGCTGGGCACTGGCGTCGATGGTGCCCACGACATAGCCCGGCCCAAGCCGCTCAGGAGCGACGAAGCCGCCTTGCCGGAAAACCTGCCCGCCGAACTGCTGGGGCGTCGCCCCGACATTGTCGCGGCGCGTTGGCGAGTCGAGGCGCAGACTCAGACCGTGGCGTCGGTGAAGACGCGCTTCTACCCCAACATCAACCTGCGTGCGGCGGGCGGCATCCATGCCATGTCCGGTGACAGTTTCAACGACAGCGTGAGCCGTTTCTGGAACATCGCGCCGACCGTGACCTTGCCTTTGTTCGATGCCGGGCGCTTGCGCTCCGAGCTCAAGCAGAGCAACGCCGACCTGGACCTGGCGATCGCCGGTTACAACTCGACCCTGAACACGGCACTGCACCAGGTGGCGACGTCGGTGACCGAGTTGCAGGCGGTGAACCGGCAGATCGGCCTGCAACGCACCGCGCGGGATACGGCTCAGTCGTCCTTCGATCTGGCTGTCGAACGGTTCGAGGTCGGGGAAAACAATTTCCTCGATTCGCTGAATATCGAAGAGCAGTTGATCGAGGATGAAATGCGCCTGGCGTTGCTCAGCAGCAAGCAGATCGACTCGGCGGTGAGCCTGGTTACTGCACTTGGGGGCGGCTACGAGCCCGAGCCAAGCGCTGTTCGTTGAATGCTGGTTCAGCCGGCGCCGGGGTTGCACCTGGCGTTGGCTTTCAAGTGTTCGCCCGGAGAGTTGCAGCGCCTACGAGATCGAGCGCCGCCTGTGCGGCGCATCGCGGATGAATCCGCTCCTACAGGTTTTCTTCGGGATCATTCGGCCTCGCAGGTGCGGCACGTTGCAACCGATGTAGGAGCGGATTCATCCGCGATGCGCCGCGCAGGCGGCGCCCGGTCTCAAGAGCGCTACAACTCCTCCAACGAAAAACCCGCGCTTTACACCTTGAAACACACCCCTTTCTAAATCCGTCGCAATGCACAACGTCCTGTTTTACAAGGCTAAATGGGTTGCACCTTGATGCACCCGGGTAGCACATGCAACACGATTGGCTCGCGAACGGTTGTAACAATGGTGTATAGTCCTACACTGTTCGTACTAACAAACAGTCGTGATTCCAGAGGCAGGCAGCCATCGACTGATGGCCCTAGGTAGTTGGGAACATGCTGTCCCCACGGGGTATTGCCAGGTTCGGACTCGGCTTCCCAGGAGCGCGACATGGAATCGCGCCTGATCAATACGGGGAAACCACGGACGGTACCGCGCAAGCGATCCGGGGCGTGGTGATCCTTGTAAGGCTATTGAGGTTATTGCATGTACACTGCCAACCACCCCAGCATCGAGCAGATCCGCCTGGAAAACGTCCTGACAGCACTTGGCAATCCGTTGCGCCTGACCGTGCTGAAGGTCCTCGCCGATGGCGAAGAGCACCCTTGCGGGCGCATCCTCAAAGGTGCCTCCAAATCGACCATGACCCACCACTGGCGCGTGCTGCGCGACAGCGGCGTGATCTGGCAACGCCCTTATGGTCGTGAGAACTTGCTGTCGATCCGCCGGGATGACCTGGAAGCCCGCTTCCCAGGTTTGCTCAGCTCCCTGCTCGACGCGGTCGACAAAGACCCGCACACCTCGCAGGTCATTCGCGACAACGAAGCCCGCCTGGAAGAAGGCTGATTCGCCTCCCCCCGCGAGCGCGCCCTTGGCTCAGATAGCCAGTTTCAGCGGCGCGCTCCGCTCCTGCAGCAACGCCCAGAAACCCTCGACGAAGCATTCGGCGATCAGCAGTGGCTGGCCGTCGCGCAGGAAGCGCGAACGGCGGGCCAGCAGCTTGCCGCTTGGCTGGCCAAGTGACGTGGCCAGGCGCGACAGCGGGTCATCGGCCTGCGGGCGTTGGCATTCGAAAGCGCCGCGGTGAATATCCGGTGTGTTGTACAGCATGCTGCCCAACGGCTCGCCGCCGTAGCCGGCGAGCTCCGGCCAGGCTGGCCGGCGCTCGCGCATGGGGGTCAGGCTGCGGGCGCAGACCATCACCTGGTCGTCGATTTTCAAGGCCACTTCACGGATCCAGGCAGGGCTGTCCGTGGTGCAGCCCAAGGCATGGGCTTCACCAGGTTCGGGGAAATCGATCCGCTGCTGGGTCACCTCCAGGCTGAACCGGCCTAGCGCCTTCAGGCGCAAGGTCAGCGAGCCTGGAGCAAATAGCCAGTGGCGTTGATCGTCGCTCAGGCCAGGCAGTGGCAGCGAAGTCCAGAGATTGTCCATGACGCGTGTTCTCCGGAAGTCTTCAGGCCGCGGACTGGTCGGGTGCGGCGACGCGATGATAGGCACGGTCGAAATAGATCAACCCTTCCGGGTGCTGGGCGCTGTCGATGTTCAGCACTTGGCAATAGAAGATGCTGTGGCTGCCCACCGTGTGGATTTCGCTGATCCGGCAGTCGAAGCAGACCAGCGCCTCGTCCATGGTCGGCGCGCCGCTGTGCCCGGTGGACCAGGGCGTTGCCTGAAAACGTTGCTCCATGTCCAGGTGTTTGTTGGCGAAGATGCCCGACAGGTGCTGGTGGTCACCGCGCAGCACGTTCACACAGAGCACCCCATTTTCTTCAAAACTGCTGCGCTGGCGCGACTGGTTGTTCATGCACACCAGCAGGGTGGGCGGGGTGTCGGTGACGCTGCACACGGCTGAGGCCGTGAAGCCATGGCGACCGCTGGGGCCATCGGTGCTGATGATGGAGACGGCGCCGCCGAGCCGGGCCATTGCATTTCTGTAAGTTGCAACATCCATTGCTGAAACGCTCCTTTGTGGGTGATCTTCGCTGAAAAAGCTTTGGCGATCATGCATGTACGCCATGACTTATTGTTTGTAAGCCGGGGTTGACGTACCCCGCTGGCGGCCGCATATCATTCGCACACCGCCGATTGTACGGATGTATTAGTACAATACAATTCTTTTTGTAACGCCGTTCACGTATTGCCGCTGCAAGCCTTGTCGCGCAAGGCCTGCAGGTCATGGCTGCCTGGGGGCGCAGTGGGATCCGGGTTGTGACTGCCCAGGTTGCGATCCACCCGTTGTTTGAAGGGAGAAGTAGATATGAGTGGTCGTGGAAGACCCCGGGAGTTCGATCGTCACGAGGCGCTGGTCAAGGCCATGCTGCTGTTCTGGGACAAGGGCTACGATGGCACGTCGCTGAGCGAACTGATGGGGGTGATGAAGATCAAGTCACCCAGCCTCTATGCCGCCTTCGGCTCCAAGGAGGACCTGTTCCTCGAAGCGCTGGAGCTTTACTGGTCCACGGTTGGCGAGGAAATCTGGAGCGAGCTGTACAAGTACGAACGGGCGCAGGACTCGATCCAGGCCGTTCTGCTGGCAACCGCCAGGATCCTCACCCGAGAAGACCGCCCCCACGGTTGCTTCGTCACCCAGACCGACCTCAATTCCCCGTTACCCAACCTCAGGGTCGGGCTCAAGGTGCTGCGCTGCAAACCCTTCGAGATGTTGAAAAACCGCCTGCGCCTTGGGCAGGCCAGCCGTGAGATCGGCGAGCATGTCGACTGCGAGAGCCTGGCCAACTACTACGGCGTGGTACAGCGCGGCATGGCCATGGTGGCGCGCGATGGTTCGCCGCGCGATGCGCTGGAAAAAGTCGCAGGCCACGCCATGGGCAATTGGGGCGCCGTCGTCCCTGATCCTCTCGCGCACTGACCCCTCCGTTTGCTGGCCTTTGGCCAGCCATTGTGTTTGTCTCAACGCATCCGGGCACATGAGTGGCCGGGTGCGTTTTTTCTTGCCTGTGGATTTATGTGCAGATTCCACGATAAATTCAGCCTGTTTTCACACAATCGAAACCTGTTTGTGCATCTTGACTGCCTGTAAATTTTCTAACGACCAGCACAGAAAACGTGTTGCCTAGGCATTTTGTCTGTACTAGGATATGCGAACAGTACTAATTGACTAGTACATTATTGGCTTCGCAGGGCGGCTTGAAACCCTCGAAATCGGCAGGCCTGAACAGCAGGTCGCGCCAGAGTGGCGACACCCCATGCAAGGATTCGCAACCGGGATGCACGTCTGACTTTCGCCACGGCGAAACCACGCGCTGCATCCGAACAGGCAAGGGATTGTGTGATGCAGACAACATGGCTTGTCGAAGTCGGGACGCGCGTTTCGTCCGACACCCGCATTGGTGATGCCAGCTGGGTTCGTGCCGGCAATCACCTCCAGGGCGTGACCCTGGGGCAAGGCTGCTTCATCGGTTTCAAGTGCAGCCTCGAGCACCTGGATGTCGCCGATCGTGGCATGCTGGCCACCGGCGTCATCGCCCGCGGCAACAAGGAACAGCCCATCCGTGTTGGCCGTGGCGCCTGGATCGGCGCCCGGGCAACCCTTCTGCCCGGTGTGCATATCGGTGCCGGGGCCGTGGTGGCCGCAGGTGCCCTGGTCACTGAAGATGTCGAGCAGGACTGCATCGTCGTCGGCCGCCCGGCACGGGTGATCGCCCGTCGCCAGGTCAGCGAGGATGGCTGGCCCGACCCGGCGCCCGTCTTGCAGAAAGTCCTCAAGCGCCAGCGCGAAGGCCTGCCTTCTTTCCTCGATCGCGCTTCCTGCGCATTGCACCTCGTGCACCAGCAGAACCCGCAGCTCAGTGCCTGGCATATCGCCGACAGCGCGCTGATCGACGCCGAACTGTCCGGCGGCGCCTCGGTGCGCATCGGTGAGGACTGCGTGCTGATCGGCCGCAGCACCCGGCGCGGTGGCATGCACGAGCAAGGCGGTATCGCCCTGGGCGAGCACGTCGGTCTGGGCCGTGGCGTGGTCATCGAAGGGGCCGGTGGTGTCGCCATCGGCGAACACAGCCAGCTCGACGACCAGGTCACCCTGGTGTCGTCCTCCCATGACCACGGCTACCGCTCGCTGCCCTGGAAAGCCGCCCCCATTCGTATCGGCAAGCGTTGCCGCATCGGTACCGGCGCATTGATCGTCGGCCCTGTTTCCCTTGGCGACGACGTGGTGGTCGAACCCTACGCCGTGGTCATTCGCGATGTACCTGCACACTCGGTAGTCAAAGGCATCATTCAACTCAAGGAGGAAGTCGCATGATTCTGTTCGCCCCCGCACCCACCGGTTCCGGTCACAACATGCGCGTGCTGTCGATCGGCCGTGCCCTGAAGGATCGCAACCCCGATATCGACCTGAAGGTGGCCCTGGCCTCGCTGCAGGACGTGTTCACCCCGATGTTCGAAGGCTCGGGCATCGGCGTGATCGATGTCGCCGGGCAACTGATGGACTATTCGAAAAAGAGCAACCTGTCGCGCCAGCTCGACTGGGGCAGCTATATCGCCGGCTATATTTCCAACACGTTCCTGTCCAGCGAACGCATGCTGGCCTACCTGGCGATCATCGAGGAACACAAGCCACGCGTGGTGATTTCCGACTTCAACATGGCGGCTTGCCTGGCGGCGATCTTCAGCCGCACGCCCCTGGTGTTCGTCACCGAGCGCTATGACTTCACCCTTTGCCAGCTGACCGACGAGGACCTGAGCGAAGGTGGTTTCGAGCTCAACGCCGAAGACCTGAACCGGGCGCGCCTGGCCTTGCACAAGCAGTTCTCGTGGATGATCGAGCAGAGCCAGCTGGTGCTGACCGACAAGCCCTACATCCCGGAAATGGACAACGGCACGCCAGTAGCCAGCGCGCTGCACTCGGGCAAGGCGCACTTCGTCGGGCCGATGATCCGCGATTTCACCCAGACCAACGCCTCCACCGTGCGCGCCGACCTGGGCCTGGGCGACGGGCCGTTCGTCGTCGCCTCCATCAGCGGCACCACCATGTTCGCCGAGAGCAAGCAGAACCTGCTCAACGGCTACCTGGAAGCCTTCGAGCGCCTGCGCGCCGAACGCCCGGAGCTGAAGATGGTGCTGCTCGGCCGCCAGGACATCGCCCCGCGCGAAGGCGTCATCAGCGTGCCGTACTACCCGGACTGGATGGGCCTGCTGCGCGAAGCCAGCCTGCTGGTGTCGGCGCCGGGCTGGATCACCGTGACCGAAATCGCCGCGTTGAACATTCCGACCTTGTTCGTGCTGCCATCGAAGTCCGAGTACCACGAGGCCGAGGCGCTCGACCGCCTGGGGCGCCTGGGCTTCCCGACCTACCTGGGTTGCGAGGCCGGGCGGATCGCCGAGCTGATCGGTGCCGAGCTGGACAAGGACACCGCGGCGCCGACCTATTTCGGTGCTCACCAGCGGGTCGCCGCGCCCGATGGACTGGGTGCCCACCGAGCCGCCAGCCGGATTCTCAGCCTGGCGCAATAAGCAACATCATCCACAGCATTATTCAGGGAGAGGGCAATGCACAGCGCCTCATATACCTTCATGGCCGAAGCCTTGATGGACAGGGAAGAGGGTGGCTTTCTGGCGGTCACCGACGCGACTGGTGCGGTACGCATCAGCAGCGACAAGCGCCTGGAGGACCAGGTGGCAGCGACGCTGTTCTTCGCTGCCCATGGCGAGGCCGAGCAGGCCGAGTTCGCGTTGGCTGGCCTGCTGGCGCTGCACGATGCCAGCCAGGATGGTTTCACCGAGTTGGGCGACCGCTTTTGGAACCCGCACGGTTCCGGGCGCTGCCGTACCCTGGCGAGCCAGTTCGATGCGCTGCGCGCGGTGCTCGAGTTCCGTCGCCTGCGGCGTGACGATGCGCAGCTCAAGAGCGTGACCGCAGGCTTGAGCCAGCGCCTGCAGCAGGTCTATGACAACCGCCTGTTCGGGGGTGTGCTCAGCAGCGACTGGGGTGCGGTGATCGATGGGCACATGCCGATAGAACTGGACATCGGTGCGGTCAACCTGCTGTGCAGCCTGTGCGCCTGCAAGGGTGACCAGGCACTGCTGACCCACTTGCAGCAGCACGTCTGGAAGCTGGAGGACGAGGTGCGCGCCGAGCTCGATGGCCTGGGCGCCGGTACCCTGCGCAACACCGCCAGCCGGGCGCGCGCCGCGGCGGCCCTGGCCCGCTGGGCACAGGCCAACAGCCACCAGGAGATGCTGCAACTGGCACGCAAGCTGCTCGAGGATACCTTCGAGCGCCTGCACGACAACACCTATGGCGGCTTCTGGGATCGCCTGCGCTACGACCAGCGTGTTGGCGCGGACTGGCTCACCTCGTTCAAGCGCAACGAGTCGCCGTTCCCGATCAAGACCAGCCTGGACGTGGCCTTGCTGCTCGATGCGTTGGCGCTGGCACGCCCACATGATGCCGCCGAGCGCCGCGACCAGTTGCTCAAGGCGCTGGGGGATTTCCACGACAGCCACCACGGTGGGTTCTTCCTGGGCAAAGGCTACTTCTGGTCGACCCCGGTCGACCCGACAGTACCTTTCATTCGCCAGTTCTGGGCACCGCCTCGGCAATTGGGCGTGTTCCATATCGGCAACCTGTCGTACCTGCCGTTGCACATCAAGAGCCTGGAGGGCCAACTGGCCTGCCTCAAGGCCCTGGCAGCCCACACCGCGTCCTTGCCGGCGGCGCAAGCCTGGGCCTCGGTCGATGGCAGCGCCCTGCGTGTGGTGGACAACCGTCGGCCACTGGAGCAACCCCACCTGGGCCAGATGCCAAACCTGGACGTCAACCTGCCGGCCTACTACGACTGGCTGAGCCAGTCGCGTGCCTCCCTCGCGGTGCCCTATGGGCTGACCGCCGAGCTGGCGCCGCAGGGCTTTCGCGCCGACCGCTGCTGGCAGGTGTTCTCCGCGCTGCACGTGATTTCCGACCTGTATGCGTTGAAAGCGGACATCGAGGACAGCGCCAGCCTGGTGACCTGCATCCAGGCCTCGCAGAACCCCGACGGCGGTTTCTCCGAGCAGCCCGGCCAGCTCAGCGACGTGTTCGCCACCTACTGCGCGGTGATTTCCCTGCGCCTGCTGGGCAGCGCGCCACGCAACGAGCAGGCCTGCATCGCCTACCTGCGCCAGTGCCAGCAAGCCGATGGCGGTTTCGGCAACGTGCCGGGCTACCAGTCGGACATCTGGCACAGCAACCTGGCGGCACTGTCGCTGCATGTGCTGGGTGCGCAGGCGAACCAGCCCCAGGCGCTGCTGGACTTCATCCTGGCCTGCCGGCATGCCGATGGCGGTTTCGGCAACCGGCCGGGCAACCCACCCGACACCTTCTCCACCTACCGTGCCCTGTCGCTGTTGCATGCGCTGGACCGCGAGCTGGTGGATGCCAAGGCCACCGTGGCCTGGCTCCAAGGGTTGCAGCAAGCCGACGGACCGTTCCTGTATCGCCCGGGCAAGGCGGTCAGCCTGGTCGGTAGCTACATGGCGGTGGCCGGCCTGTACCTGCTCGATGCCGAGCCTCGGGACAAGCAAGGCGTGACGGACTGGATTGCCCGGCACCAGAAGAAAGACGGTGGCTTCGGCCCGCTGAACACCACCTCGGCCACCACCGACGAAAGCTTCACCTGCATCCAGTCGTTGCTGATCCTCAAAGGCGCGCTCAGCAAGTATTGGGTCGCCCTGGTCAACTAAAAAAGCGTGAACGGATTCACCACACCCATTACAGGAGTACTTGCGTGAACATCTTGATTACTGGCGGTGCGGGCTTCATCGGCTCGGCCGTGGTCCGCCACCTGATCCAAAACACCGATAACCATGTCGCCAACGTCGACGTCCTGACCTATGCTGGCAACCTCGAGTCCCTGGCCAGCGTGGCCGACTCCGAGCGCTACCGCTTCTACCAGGCCGACATCTGCGACAAGGCGCACCTGCAGCGGATCTTCGCCGAGTTCCAGCCCCAGGCGGTGATGCACCTGGCGGCCGAATCCCACGTCGACCGCTCGATCGAGGGCCCGGACGCCTTCATCCGCACCAACGTGCTGGGCACCGCGACCCTGCTGGAAGTGGCCCGTGGCTATTGGAACGGTCTGGCGCCGGAAGCCCGAGCGGCGTTCCGCTTCCATCACATCTCCACCGACGAAGTGTTCGGCGACCTGGAAGGCACCGACGATTTCTTCACCGAGCAGACTCCTTATGCGCCCAGCTCGCCTTACTCGGCGAGCAAGGCTGGCAGCGACCACCTGGTCCGCGCCTGGGGCCGCACCTACGGGCTGCCGGTGCTGGTGACCAACTGCTCGAACAACTACGGCCCGCACCACTTCCCCGAGAAGCTGATCCCCCACGTGATACTCAACGCCCTGCACGGCAAGCCGCTGCCGGTGTATGGCAACGGCGCGCAGGTCCGCGACTGGCTGCACGTCGAGGACCATGCCCGGGCCCTGTACACCGTGCTGACCCGTGGCGAAGTGGGGCAGACCTACAACATCGGCGGCCACAACGAGCGCCGCAACCTGGATGTGGTGCAGGGCATCTGCGCGCTGCTCGAAGAGCTGCAGCCGAACAAGCCCGAGGGCGTCCAGGCCTACAGCGACCTGATCGAGTTCGTCAGTGACCGCCCGGGGCATGACCTGCGCTATGCGATCGATGCCAGCAAGATTGCCGACGAGCTGGGCTGGACCCCGCAGGAGACCTTCGAGACCGGGCTGCGCAAGACCGTGCAGTGGTACCTCGACAACCGTGGCTGGTGGCAGCGCGTGCTCAATGGCGCCTACCGCCTGGAACGCCTGGGCAACGCCGCCTGAACCTTCACCTCATTCATGTTTCAAGGGAGCTGTTTCATGAAAAAGACCACCTACAAAGGCATCCTGCTGGCCGGCGGTTCGGGCACTCGCCTGCACCCCATCACCCTGGGCGTGTCCAAGCAATCCTTGCCGATCTACGACAAGCCGATGATCTACTACCCGCTGTCGGTACTGATGCTGGCCGGCATCAGCGAGATCCTGGTGATCTCCACCCCGACCGACCTGCCGGGCTTCCAGCGCATGCTCGGTGACGGCAGCCAGTTCGGTATCAAGCTCAGCTACGCCGAGCAGCCAAGCCCGGATGGCCTGGCCCAGGCGTTCATCATCGGCAAGGAGTTCGTCGGCGACGACAACGTCTGCCTGGTGCTGGGGGACAACATCTTCTACGGCACCCAGTTCAGCGACACCCTGCGCCAGGCTGCCAGCCGTGAAAGCGGCGCCACCGTGTTCGGCTACTACGTGGCCGACCCGCAGGCGTTCGGTGTGGTGGAGTTCGATGCCCAGGGCAAGGCGATCAGCATCGAGGAGAAACCCAAGGCGCCCAAGTCCAACTACGCGGTCACCGGGCTGTACTTCTATGACAATCAGGTGCTCGACATCGCGGCGCAGGTCAAGCCATCGGCCCGTGGCGAACTGGAGATCACCGACATCAACAACGCCTACCTCGAGCGTGGCACGCTGAACGTCAACGTGCTGGGCCGTGGCTTCGCCTGGCTCGACACCGGTACCCACGACTCGTTGCTCGAAGCCGGCAACTTCGTCCAGGCCATCGAGAACCGCCAGGGGTTGAAAGTCGCTTGCCTGGAAGAGATCGCCTTCCAGAATGGCTGGATCAACCAGGCGCAGTTGCTGGCGCGGGCCTCGGCCCTGAAGAAGACCAGTTATGGCCAGTACCTGGCGTCCATCGCGGCAGCCGCCGACGATGACGTGGTGAAGGCGCTGATCGCCTGATCATCGGCGCTGCCCATGGGGTTGAAGAAACCCCGTGGGCAGCCCGGTTGGTGGCGTTTTAGTGGCGCCTGCAGTAGCCTCTGGCGACGGTCGCATCTGCCACCGTTGGCCTGAGTGCCAGCTACTGCGAAAGGGAATTTCCGCGTGTCTGTTTCCTCCTCCGATTTCTCGCCCTCGGTGGGCGCCGCCTGGATTTCCACCTGGACGGCTCCGGCCCAACCGGCCTGGGGCGCCGAACTGCCATTCCCCACCCAACTGCCGTCGATGGCCGGTGCGTGCACCGTGCGCCAACCTCTGCGCATCAGCCGAGGCGGGCAGATGTTGCGACTGGTGTTTTCCAATGAATATGGCGATACCCCGCTGACCCTCGGTCTGTGTCGGGTGGCCCTACGCGAACAAGGGCAGGTCAGTGCCTGGGCAGACCTCACCTTTGGCGGTAGCCAGCGTGTCACCTTGGCTGCTGGCGAACGCTTGCACAGCGACCCGCTGGAGCTGCCGGTACCCGATCTGGCCGACCTTGAGTTGGCTGTCTACTTGCCGAGCGCCTTCACCCCCACGACCTTTCACTGGGACGCCCGCCAGACCGGCAGCATCGAGCCCAGTGACCGCACCGGCAATGAGGCAGCGTTGCCTGATGCGCAACCCTTGAACGTGCGGGTGCTGGTCAACGCGGTCGAGGTGCTGGGGCAGGGCGTGACACTGGCGGTGATCGGCGATTCGTTGGTCAATGGCCATGGCCTTGCAAAGAACAGCCATGGCTGTTGGGCCGACCTATTGGCCTGCCAGTTGGCACCGCAGGGCATCGCCGTGATCAATGCCGGGCAATCCGGCGGCCGATTGTTGCGTGACCGGTTGGGTATCAGTGTGCTCAATCGATTCGAGCGGGATGTGCTGAGCCAACCGGGCGTGGCCATGGTCATCGTGCAGGTGGGGCTGAACGACCTGGGGTGGGCCGACTCGGTCATCGAGCCTGGCGGCGCGTTACCCACGCTGGAAGCGTTGAAGGCCGGTTACACCGCGCTCATCGAGGCCGCCCATGGGCGTGGCATCAGTGTGCTGGGCATGACGCTGACCCCGTTCAAGGGCGCTTTCGCCGGGACCCCGTTCGAGGCTTTCCACCAGCCAGGCAAGGACCTCTTGCGTCATCGGCTCAACCGATGGATGCGCGAGGACAGCGGGTTTGACGGTGTGCTGGACCTGGATGCATTGCTAAGGGACCCGCACGACCCGGACCGTCTGCAGGCTTGCCACGATTCTGGCGATCACCTGCATCCTGGCCACGAAGGCAGCCAAGCTATTGCGCAGTGGTTGCTGCAGCAACCGGCGCTCACTGATTGGGCACGACCTCTGTAGGAGCGGCTTCAGCCGCGATCACCCACAAAGCGGGTGCCCGGCACCACGTTGCCTGCATCGCGGCTGAAGCCGCTCCTACAGCTCACCGGGATTGCGCGCTACCACTTCGCTCTCGAAGCACACCTGCTCGATGATCAGCGGCTCCACCAACGGGCGGCTGTCGCGAAAGTGCGCGGTTTGTGTATGCGCCTCATACGCCGCGTCATCGCGGTAGATTTCGTACAGGTAGATCACCTCCGGGTCCTCGCGATCCTGCGACACATCGAACACCAGGCAACCGGGCTCGTTGGCCACCGAGGCGGCGGCATTGAGCTGGATGGCACTCAGAAAGGCTTCGGCCGTACCGGGCTTGACGCGGGTCTTGATGAACAGGCTATACACAGGCGGCTCCTTTTGTTTTAAATTCGCTTTCGAATTGTATACAAAAAAGGATCCATGACCATGTCCGATCTACCTGTCCGCCCTGGTCGCCTCAACGGCCTGCGCCATATCGCCCTGCTGGTACCCAACCTGGAGGAGTGCGAGCGCTTCTACGTTGACGTATTGGGTATGGAAGTGCTCAACCGCGCCAACGAAGACCTGGTGTACCTCACCTGTGGCAACGACAACCTGTCGCTCGGGCGTGGCGCGGGTGCCGCCAATGGTTTGCAGACCCTGGATCACTACGGGTTCATCGTCGACAGCGTGGAGGAGCTGGAAGCCTGGTACCAGTACTTCAAGGCCCATGGCGTGACTCTGCTGGATCGCCCGTTCAATCATGGCGACGGTGCGCGCAGCTTCCACCTGTTGGACCCGGCAGGGAACAAGGTGCAGCCGCTGTATCACCCGGCGGTGTCGGGGCAGCGGCTGGCGTAAGGGTGGGGTTGACCCGATACGACCTCTGTAGGAGCGGCTTCAGCCGCGATCACCCGCGTAGCGGGTGCCATGCACCGCGGCGTCCTCATCGCGGCTGAAGCCGCTCCTACAGGCGGCGGACGCTTACTCGACGTCCAGGTGCAGCGGCGTGATCACTCGGCCATCGCTTTCGGCCTGGCCGAGGGTGGTGTCGATGAAGTACACCCGGTCATCGGCCAGTTGGCCCTTGTCGACCAGGTAGTCCTTGATACTGGCGGCCCTCTCCTGGCCGAGGGTGCGCAGCAGCGGGGCGCTTTCGGCCCAGGACTTGATCACCGCCTCGCGCAGTTTCGCGCTGCGCTCGTCGCGCCCAAGTTTTTCCCACTCGGCCGGTGGCTGCTGCTTCAGGCGCGTGCGGTAGATGCCCTCGAGCATCGCCGGCTTGTCGCTGTCGTCGACCACCAGCAGGGACGCGTTGGCCGGGACCTTGTCGCCACGGCGCTGGAGGATCTTGTACCAGGTGGCCTGGTACTCGCGCTCCAGGCGCTGCTGGGCGATCAGCGGGCCATCACTGTTCTGGGCCGCGGTGCCTTCGATCTCCAGGCGCAGCTCCGGGCGCTCCTTGAGCGCAGACGACAGTTTGTCCAGGGCGGATTGGGCGTCGGGGGTCAGGTCGCTCGAACCTGCGGCAAAGGCCACGGTACCGAGATCCTCGGCACCGCCGCCCGCGACCAGCCCGCCGATGAACTTGAATGGCGCCTGGGCCGCGCGCAACACCAGGTTGCGCAGGGTCTGCCAGACGATCGGCATCACGCTGAACTGCGGGTTGTTGAGGTCGCCGGAGACCGGCAGCTCGATGGAGATCTTGCCGTCGGTATCCTTGAGCAGCGCCACCGCCAGGCGAATGGGCAGGTCCACGGCGTCGGGACTGTCGACCTTCTCGCCCAGTTGCAGTTGCTCGACCACCACCTTGTTCTCGGCCTTCAGCTGGCCGTTGGTGATCAGGTAATGCAGGTCGAGGTTCAGGCGACCCTTGCGGATGCGGAACCCGGCGAACTTGCCGGAGTAGGGCGTCAGGGTGGTCAGCTCGACACGCTTGAAGCTGGTGGCGATATCCAGGCTGGCCAGCGGGTTGAAAGGGTTGAGCGCGCCCTTGATGGTCACCGGCGCATAGCGGTCGACCTTGCCCTTGATGTCGACCTTGGCCGGCTGCGGCTTGCGGTTGTCGATGGTGCCGATCTGGCCGTTGAGCTGCTGCACGGCGGTGGCGAAGTTGGGCGTGAGCGTGAGGTCGGCGAAGTTGGCCGAACCGTCATTGATGCTGATCTGGCCGACATGGATACCCAGGGGCTTGCTGGCGCCGCCACTGGCCGGCTTGGCCTGAGAAGCCGCTGGTGCGCCGGCTGGCTGTGGGATCAGCAAGTCATCGACGTTGGTGGTGCGGTCTTCGTTGATGATGAAGCGCGTATAGGGCTGCAGCAGGGTCACCTTGTCGATCGACAGGGCGTCGCCATGCACGTAGCTCAAGCCATCGACGTTCACCTGCTGCCATTTGACGAAGTCACGGTTCTTGATGGTATCGAGGGTGTGCAACTGGTTGACCTGGGCCTTGCCGCCAATGGTGAAGGCCAGTGGCTCGGTGCTCTTGAGGTCGACCTTGAGGTCGCTGGACAGCATGCCGCTGCGCAGCTCAAGGCGGATGAACGGGCTGATGTAGGCCTGGGCCACGCGCAGGTCGATGTCACGGGTGGCGACGTCCAGCTTGGCGCTGACCGGCGCCAGGTTGACCTGGCCGGCCGCCTGCAGCTTGCCCTGCTTGCCCACGCCGGTATCGAGCTTGAGGGTGAAGGGCGACTGGTTGAGGCTGTCGAAGTTCTGCAGGTCGAGGTTGAGCGGGCCGACGTCTAGCGCCACCGGTTCCTTCTGGCTGCGGTCGGCCAGGTGGATCAGGTAATTGCGCGCTTGCACATCCTTGAGCAGCACCTGCCAGGGCTTGCTGGGTTCCTTGGCGGCTTTCTCTTGTTCGGTCGGTTCGGCGGCGGCGGGCTCGGCCTTTTCCTTGGGTGTGGCTTTTGCTGGCTGGCTGGCGAACAGCTTCTGCCAGTCGAGCTGGCCATCGCTTTCCAGCGCCGCCCAGGTTTCCAGCTTTTCACTGCGAATCTTGCCGACGGTGACCAGTTGCTTGGCCAGGTCGATGGACGTTTCGCTCACCTCCAGGCTGGCCAGGCGCGCCAGTGGCCGGCCATCGGGGGCCTTGATGGCGAAGGGCGCGACACGCACCGAGGTGTTGTCCAGTAACAGTTCGGTTTCTTTGGACAGGTTGAGCTTGTAGTGGGTGTCGAGGCTGACCACGCCGTCTTCGAGCACCAGGGGCACGGCATCGCGCACATAGGGCCAGAACGCCTTCATCTTGCCCTCGGTGACCTTGAGCGTGCCTTCGGAGGCGATCGGCGCCAGGCTCAGGGTGCCGCTCCAGTCGATGCGGCCACCGGCCGGGCCGTTGGCCACCAGGGTCATGTCGGCATTATCGTCGGGCAGCGTGCTGAGGTTCTTCAGCTCCAGGTTCATCGAGTCGTAGAGGAATTCGATCGGCTCGCTGGGGCGCAGGTCCTGGAAGTGCAGATAGCCTTCGCTGAGCTTGATGCTGCCGATGCGCAGCGGGAACGGGTCGCTGGGCGGCTCGTCAGGCTTGGCTTCGCTGGGCGGCAGCTTGAACAGCTGCGTGAGGTTGAGGCTGCCGTCCTTGGCGAACAGCAGCTCGGTGCGCGGTTTGTCCAGCGCCACGGCTTCCAGGTGCAGGGCCTTGGTCCACAGGCTGTCCAGGGACAGGTTGGCGTACAGGCGCTCGAAGCCCACCTGCTCCTTGCCGGGCTCGCCGATCTGCAGCCCCCACAGGGTCAGTTCAAGGCTGAACGGGTTGAGTTCGATGCGCTGCAAGTGGGCCGGCAAGGTGGCGTACTGGGCCAGTTGCTGGTTGGCGACGCGCAGGGCGATGCCGGGAAGAATCAGGAAGCCGAGCAGGCTGTACAGGGCCACCAGGGCCAGCAGGGCGCCGACGGCGCGGGTCAATCCTTTGGGCATGTGTCGCTTCGTCTGTATCAGGCTGGAGTGGTTGGAGTATGGCACGTTAAATCGGTTCCGCTGAGCCGGCCAAAAACCTCACTCGATCCCCATGCGCCGCCTGGCGCGATGCGCAGAGCCATTGCGCATGGCCCAGCGCAGCACGGGGGCGGTGTTTTTCAGGCCCAGGCGGATCATGCGCCGGGACAGTTCACCCTGGTGCAGGCCGAGCATGTCGCTGGCCCAGCCCGGCAGCAAGTCGATACCCGCGTTGAGCATCAGCTTGCCCACCGGTTGCGCCAGGCGGCTGGGGGCGGGGGCCTTGAGCAGGATGTCGACCACTTCCAGGCTGCGGGCGCTGCATTGAAGCTGTGGGCGCATGCGGCGCAGGTACTCATCGACCTGGGCGCAGGAGCGCGGCACGTCGCGGGCGCCCAGGCGCTCGGCGACCAGCGCGATCTCATCGTAGTACTGGTCCTGGGCGGCGCGGGGCAGGGCGGGGTTGCGGTAGCGCAGGTGGGCGGCGAGGAAGCTGCTGACCTCGGCCACGTGCACCCAGGTCAGCAGGTCGGGGTCGCTGGCGGCATAGGGGCGCCCGTCTGGCGCGGTGCCGGTCACCTTGAGGTGGATGGTGCGTACCTTGTCGATCAGCCATTCGGCGTCGCGGGTCGAGCCGAAGGTGGTGCCGGAGATGAACTGGCTGGTGCGGCGCAGGCGCCCGAGCAGGTCCTGGCGAAAGTTCGAATGGTCCCACACGCCGGCCAGGGCCAGGGGGTGCAGCACTTGCAGCATCAGCGCACTGATGCCGCCCACCAGCATGCTGGGGAAGTCGCCGTGCACCTGCCAGCTGACGCTCTGCGGGCCGAACAGGCCCGGGTCGCCCTTGGGCGACTCCAGGTCGAGCTGGCCGAGGGCCACCCCGGTAAGGCTCATGACCTGGGTTTCGATGCGACGGCGGAGGGTTTCCATGGCGGCCTTTGCTTCAAGGCGGCCCACCCGGGCCGCGGGCTATTGGTTGAGACGCTTGTCGATCAAGCCCTGGACCACGCTCGGGTCGGCGAGGGTGGAGGTGTCTCCCAGGTTGTCCAGTTCGTTGCAGGCGATCTTGCGCAGTATACGCCGCATGATCTTGCCCGAGCGCGTCTTGGGCAAGGCCGGGGCCCACTGGATCAGTTCGGGTTTGGCGAAGCTGCCGATCTCCTTGCTGACCAGCGCCAGCAATTCCTGCTTGAGTGCATCGTCGGGCGTGACGCCGCTCATGGGGGTGACGAAGGCATAGATACCCTGGCCCTTGAGGTCGTGGGGGTAGCCCACCACGGCGGCTTCGGCGACGCTGTCGTGCAGCACCAGGGCGCTTTCCACCTCGGCGGTGCCGATGCGGTGGCCGGAGACGTTGATCACATCGTCGATGCGCCCGGTGATCCAGTAGTCGCCATCGGCGTCGCGGCGCGCGCCGTCGCCGGTGAAGTAGTAGCCGGGCAGGGGTTTGAAGTAGGTGTCGACCATGCGCTGGTGGTCGCCGTAGACGCTGCGGATCTGCCCCGGCCAGCTGGCCTTGATCGCCAGCAGGCCGGCGCCGGGGCCTTCGATGAGCTTGCCTTTTTCATCCAGCAGTACCGGCTGCACGCCGAACATGGGCTGGGTCGCGCAACCGGGCTTGAGCCTGGGGGTGCCGGGCAAGGGCGTGAGCATGATGCCGCCGGTCTCGGTCTGCCACCAGGTGTCGACGATGGGGCAGCGTTTCTGCCCGACCGCCTCGAAGTACCATTCCCAGGCTTCCGGGTTGATCGGCTCACCGACGCTGCCGAGCAGGCGCAGGCTCTGGCGTGATGTGGTCTGCAGGGGGGCGGAGCCTTCGCGCATCAGCGCCCGCAGGGCCGTGGGCGCGGTGTAGAAGATATTCACCTTGTGCTTGTCCACCACCTGCCAGAAGCGCGAGGTGTCGGGATAGTTGGGCACGCCCTCGAACATCAGCGAAGTTGCACCGTTGGCCAGCGGCCCGTAGACGATGTAGCTGTGGCCGGTGACCCAGCCGACGTCGGCTGTACACCAGAACACCTCGCCATCGCGGTAGTCGAACACCACCTTGAAGGTGAGGGTGGCCTGCAGCAGGTAGCCGCCGGTGGTGTGCAGCACGCCCTTGGGTTTGCCGGTGCTGCCGGAGGTATAGAGGATGAACAGCGGATCCTCGGCCTCCATGGGTTCGGCCGGGCAGTCGTCACCGGCTTTCTCGGTTGCCTCGTGATACCAGAGATCGCGGCCCTGGCTCCAGGTCACATCCGCCCCGGTGCGCTTGACCACCAGCACGCTGCTCACCGCCGGGCAGCTGGCGAGCGCCTTGTCGACGTTTTCCTTGAGCGGGATTCGCTTGCCGCCACGTATACCTTCGTCGGCGGTGATCACGGTGCGGCAGTCGGCATCGAGAATGCGGTCGCGCAGGGCATCGGGCGAGAAACCGCCGAACACCACGGAGTGGATGGCGCCAATGCGCGTGCAGGCGAGCATGGCGTAGGCGGCCTCGGGGATCATCGGCATGTAGATGCACACCCGGTCGCCCTTTTTCACGCCTCGCGCTTTGAGTGCGTTGGCCAGGCGGCAGACCTGGCGGTGCAGTTCGCGGTAGCTGACGGCCTTGCTGTCGCCGGGATCGTCGCCTTCCCATAGCAGGGCGGTCTGTTCGCCCCGTTGCGCCAGGTGGCGGTCGATGCAGTTGTGGCTGACGTTCAGTTGAGCGCCATCGAACCAGCGTGCCTTGCCGGTCTTGAGGTCGCATTGTTGCACGCTCGACCAGGGCTTGATCCAGTCCAGGCGCTTGGCCTGTTTGGCCCAGAAGGTGTCGGGGTCGTCGATCGACTGGCGATAGAGGCGGCGGTAGTCGTCGTCGGAGAGTTGCGCGGCCTGGCTGACGGCCAGGGCCTGGGGGGAGTCGCGGATATCGAACATGGCGGGTGGTCCTGCTCTTGTGGAGGCGAGGGACTGCGGCGGCTATTCGATAGGACAGTGTAGCGTCGGGTGATGTTCCTGTAGGAGCCAGCATTGCTGGCGAAGCGACCAACACCGATGAATCGGTGAAACGCCGGTTCGCCAGCAAGGCTGGCTCCTACAGGGGTTAGGCGATCAGCCGCGGTGACGGCCGCGGAAGTAGTTGATCAGGCCTTGGGTGGAACCATCTTCGGCGCTGTCTTCCAGGCTGCCGACCAGGCGCTGGTAAACGCCCTTGCCCAGCTCCTTGCCCAACTCCACGCCCCACTGGTCGAAGGCGTTGATACCCCAGATCACGCTCTGCACGAACACTTTGTGCTCGTACATCGCCACCAGCGCGCCGAGACGACGTGGGCTGATGCGTTCGACCACCAGGGTGTTGCTCGGGCGGTTGCCCGGGATCACCTTGTGCGGCGCCAGCTTGGCGATGTCGTCTTCGTTCATGCCCTTGGCGCGCAGTTCGGCCTCGGCTTCGTCGCGGGTCTTGCCGAGCATCAGCGCCTGGCTCTGCGACAGGCAGTTGGCGTACAGCCACTGGTGGTGGTCGGCGACCGGGTTGAAGCTCACCACCGGGACGATGAAGTCCGCCGGGATCAGCTGGGTGCCCTGGTGCAGCAACTGGTGGTAGGCGTGCTGGCCGTTGCAGCCGACGCCGCCCCAGATCACCGGGCCGGTATCGGTCTTCACCGGGCTACCATCCTGCAGCACGCTCTTGCCGTTGGATTCCATGTCCAGCTGTTGCAGGTGCTTGGTGATGTTGCGCAGGTAGTGGTCGTACGGCAGGATCGCGTGGGCCTGGGCGCCCCAGAAGTTGCCGTACCACACGCCCAGCAGGGCCAGCAGCACCGGCATGTTCTTGTCGAACGGCGCGGTCTGGAAATGCTGGTCCATGGTGTAGGCGCCCGACAGCAGCTCCTTGAAGTTGGCGGTGCCGATGGCCAGGGCGATGGGCAGGCCGATGGCCGACCACAGCGAATAACGCCCACCTACCCAGTCCCACATCGGGAAGATGTTTTCTTCGCGCATGCCGAAGGCCACGGCGGCGGCCTTGTTGCTCGACACGGCGATGAAGTGGCGGTACAGCTCGGCTTCCGAGCCGCCTTGGGCGAGGTACCAGGTGCGCGCGGCGGTGGCGTTCTTCAGGGTTTCGAGGGTGTTGAACGACTTCGACGAGACGATGAACAGGGTGGTCTCGGCGCGCAGGTTGGCCGACAGCTCATGGAATTCGCTGCCGTCGATGTTTGCCAGGTAGTGGCAACGCACGCCGCGCTGGGCGTAGGGCAGCAGGGCTTCGGAAACCAGCTCGGGGCCGAGGAACGAGCCGCCGATGCCGATGTTCACCACGTCGGTGATCGGCTTTTCGCTGTAACCGCGCCACAGGCCGTCATGGATGCGACCGACCAGCTCGGTGATCTGGTTCAGCACCTTGTGCACGTCGGGCATCACGTTGACGCCGTTCACGCTCAGCTTGTCGCCGACCGGGCGGCGCAGCGCGGTGTGCAGCACCGGGCGCCCTTCGGAGGCGTTGATGATCTCGCCGCTGAACATCGACTTGATGGCGTCGGCCAGCCCCACTTCGTTGGCCAGGCCGACCAGCAGGTCGCGGGTCTGCTCGTTGATCAGGTTCTTCGAGTAGTCGAGGAACAGCCCGCAGCTGCTCAGGGAAAACTCTTCGAAGCGCTTGCCGTCGGCGGCGAAGGCTTCGCGCATGCTGAAGCCCTGCATGGCGTCGCGGTGTTGCTGGAGCGCCTGCCAGGCAGGCAGCGCCGTCACGTCGTGGGGGGTACGGTAATACGCCATTGCGAATGATTTCCTTAATGCATTGTCAGGGTTCGACACCGGCAACCTTTGCCAGTTGCAAGTCGCCCATTATAGGCATTGGCCGTTTGGCGGGAATGGGGGGCGGGCGGGGGAACAATGAATTTTTTGCGGGGGTTTTGCTGTGGGTTCGCCGGCAGCCCCGCTCCTTGTAGGAGCCGGCTTGCCGGCGAACAGGGCCGGTCAGGCGGTCTGCTCTTCCAGATGCAGGTAGAGATTGTCGATCAACCGCGTACTGCCCATGTAAGCGGCCGCGATCACCACCAGATCACGGTCATCGACCTGCGCCGGACGCAGCGTCAATGCGTGGCGCACTTCGAGGTAGTCCTTGCGGAACCCCGCGGCGTCCAACTGCGCCTGGCCGTCGGCGACCAGCGCCGAAAAGTCCCGCTGGCCACGACGAATAGCCTCGGCCATACCATTCAGCGTGCGGTACAGCGCCGGCGCGGCGGCGCGCTGTTCGGGGCTCAGGTAGCCATTGCGCGACGACAGTGCCAAGCCATCCTCGGCACGCACGGTCGGCTCGCCGATGATCTGGATCGGCATGTTCAGGTCGCGCACCATGGCGCGGATCACCGCCAACTGCTGGAAGTCCTTCTCGCCGAAAACGGCAAGGTCCGGCTGGACCATGTTGAACAGCTTGCTGACCACCGTCGCCACGCCTTCGAAGTGCCCGGGGCGGCTGGCGCCGCACAGACCTTCGGACAGCTGTGGCACGCTTACGCGGGTCTGCACCGCCATACCGTCGGGGTACATTTCCTCGACGGTGGGGGCGAACAGAAGGTGGCAACCGGCCTGGAGCAGCTTCTCCTGGTCGGCGGCGAGGGTGCGCGGGTATTTGTCCAGGTCTTCGCCGGCGCCGAACTGCAGCGGGTTGACGAAGATGCTGGCGACCACGAAGTCGGCGCGCTGGGCGGCCTTGGTCACCAGCGCGGCGTGGCCGCTGTGCAGGTTGCCCATGGTCGGGACGAAGGCGATGCGCTTGCCCTCGCCACGGGCGCGGGCCACGGCGGCGCGCAGTTCACGGACGGTCTTGACGGTATTCATGCGCTGAACCCATGTTCGCTGGCGGGGAAGCTGACCGTTTTCACGGCCTCGACGTAGGCGGCCAGTGCGCTCTGGATGTCCGGCTGGCCGGCCATGAAGTTCTTCACGAACTTCGGTACACGGCCGCTGAGCGACAGGCCCAGCATGTCGTGCAACACCAGCACCTGGCCATCGGTGGCGCTGCCGGCACCGATGCCGATCACCGGAATGCCGACGGCCTGGGTGATTTCCGCGGCCAGCTCGCTGGGCACGCACTCGAGCAGCAGCATGGCGGCGCCGGCCTGTTCCAGGGCGATCGCATCAGCGCGCATCTGCCGCGCCTGGGCTTCCTGGCGGCCCTGGACTTTATAGCCCCCGAGCACGTTGACGGTCTGTGGAGTCAGGCCCATGTGCGCGCACACAGGTACGCCGCGTTCTGCCAGCAGACGAATGGTTTCGGCCAACCAGGCGGCGCCCTCGATCTTGACCATGTGGGCGCCGGCGCGCATCAGCTGGGCGGCGTTGGTGAACGCCAGCTCAGGGGTGGCGTGGGCCATGAAGGGCAGGTCGGTGAGGATCAGCGCACCATTGTTGCCGCGCTTGACGCTGGCGGTGTGGTAGGCCATGTCGTCGTTGCTGACGGGCAGGGTGCTGTCATGGCCCTGCAGGACCATGCCCAGGGAGTCGCCTACCAGCAGCACTTCGACGCCGGCTTCGCTCGCGGCCTTGGCGAAGGTCGCGTCGTAGCAGGTCAGCATGGTGATTTTCTCACCCTTGGCCTTGAGGCCGTTCAGGGTGGTCAGGGTTACTTCAGGCATGTAGGGGCATCCTCGTTCAGGCGCTGTGAACAACAACTGCGTACAACGCGTGCATTCATCTTCCGGAGCGGCACATCATCGTTCGTGATGTTCGGGCGCAGGTCCGTCCGAGCCTAAATGGGTGATTGCGGCATAGTGGCGCCGCGGGACGCCTATAGTCGTGAGCGAGGTGGGGGAAGTCAATGACCCGTGTTACCGCATTGTTACGGCGTGGGTGTTACTGGCGTTACCGCCGTCTGGAACGCCCGGATTACAGGCGTTCCAGGCCGACGAACGGGCAATCCTGGAGCAGGTGCTCCAGGTGACGGCCATCGGCGAGGCGGAAGTCGGTGGGTACCAGCTCGGCGAGCGGGTAGAGCACGAAGGCGCGTGCGTGCATGTGGTAGTGCGGCACTTTCAGGCGCGGCACATCGATGACCTGGTCACCGAACAGCAGCACGTCGAGGTCGAGGGTGCGCGGGCCCCAGCGTTCCTTACGCACACGGCCCTGGTCGTTCTCGATGGCCTGCAGGGCGTCGAGCAGCTCGAGCGGGGCCAGTGCCGTGTCGATGGCCGCCACGGCATTGGTGTAGCGGGGCTGGCCGGGCAGCAGCGAGTCACTGGTATAGAGCGCCGACGCCGCCGCCAGGCGGGTGTCGGCGATCAGGTCCAGCGCCTGGAAGGCGCTGCGCAACTGCTCGGCGGGCTGGTCGAGGTTGCTGCCCAGGCCGATGAACGCACGGGTGGCCATGCTCAGTCCCAGGCCTGCTCGTCGTCGCGCTTGCGCTTCGAACCGCTGCGTTTGCGCTTGCGCGGGCCGGCACCGGCGCTGGCGCCTTCGTCACGGCTGCCCAGCTCGCGGATCATGTCGCGGCGCTGGCTGTCGTTGGCGTCCTGGTAGTCGGTCCACCATTGGCCCAGGCCGTCGGTTTCCTCGCCGGCGCTTTCACGCAGCAGCAGGAAGTCGTAGCCGGCACGGAAGCGCGGGTTGTCCAGCATCATGTCGGCGCGCTTGCCGCTGCGTCGTGGCAGACGCTCCTGCATGTCCCAGATCTCGCGGATCGGAAGCGTGAAGCGTTTCGGGATCGCGATGCGCTGGCACTGTTCGGCAATCAGGTCGTGGGCCGCACCGTTCATGGCAGGAATCGGCGGCACGCCCTGGCTCTGCAGGTACAGCGCGCGGCCCGGCAGGGCTGGCCAGAGCAGTGCGGCGAACAGGAACGCAGGCGTTACCGGCTTGCCCTGCTTCACGCGCAGGTCGGTGTTGGTCAACGCCTGGCTGATCAGGGTGTGGGTGTACGTCGGGCGTTCTTCCAGCGCGTGGCTGCTGGCCGGGAACAGAGGCTCGAACAGCTCCAGGTCGACCAGCATCTCGAAGGTCATCGCACCCTGGCCGTTGAGGAACAGCTTGAGGCTTTCCTCGAACAGGCGGGCCGGTGGGATGTCGCGCAGCATCGGTGCCAGCTTGCGGATCGGCGCCACGGTGTGTTTCTCGATACCGAAGTCCAGCTTGGCGGCGAAGCGCACGGCCCGCAGCATGCGTACCGGGTCTTCCTGGTAGCGGTGGGTGGGGTCGCCGATCAAGCGCAGCAGGCGGTTGCGGATATCGTGCACGCCGTTGGCATAGTCGAGGATGCGTTCGCTGACCGGGTCGTAGTACAGGGCGTTGATGGTGAAGTCGCGGCGCTGCGCGTCTTCCTCCAGGGTGCCGTACACGTTGTCACGCAGGATGCGACCGCTGGCATTGTGCGACGAGCGGTGGCTGTCGGCCTGGTCTTCATCCGAGTGGGGCGCGCGGAAGGTAGCGACTTCGATGATTTCACGGCCGAAATGCACGTGAACCAGCTTGAAGCGCCGGCCAATGATACGGGCGTTGCGGAACTCGGCGCGCACCTGTTCGGGGGTGGCGCTGGTGGCGACGTCGAAGTCCTTGGGCGTGATGCCCAGCAGCAGGTCGCGCACGCAGCCACCGACCAGGTAAGCCTGGTAGCCGGCTGCCTGCAGGCGCTCGACGATGCCCACGGCATGGCGGCTGAACTGGCTGCGCTGCAGCGAGTGCTGGCTCTTGTTGATCACTTCAGGCGTGGTGCGCCTGTGGTGCTGGCCACGGACGGGCGGGCGGAACGACTGGAACAGCTTCTTCAGCATGGGATGCACTGTTTGAAGGAATGTTCGGCCAAGGATAGGAGAATGGCCGCATGATGGCCGGGGATTCTAGCATTTACTGGGGGAATGGTGTAGGCGCAGTGTGGACGGTGATGCGGGAGGGGGAGAAACGACATGGGGAGCCGAAGCTCCCCACCAAGTCGTTGTGTGCTCTTATTATTTTTCTGCTGGGCTTCTTGTTTTTGTTGAGTGCCCTGTCCACAAATCTCGAAGCTTGTGAACGACCCCAAAACCTGGGGTGAAGAGCAAACGGATTGCTTTGGTCGCCGAGATGATGCTGATCTTTCGATCCAATCAGTTCAGGTGCTGCTTTTGAGTGCAGTTTTTGTTGTTCTCTGCCTGATCGTGGGGCAAGCCCCAAACACAACTCCTCTCCAAAAGAATCAGTTAGCTGCGCCTCCGCCGTCTTGTTTTTATTGTGCGTGAGCCGTTTCGTCTTGTTCTTATTCTGAGTTGCAGTGCTTGTTATTGTTCTTGTACGAAAGATATAGCAGGTGCCGTGCCAACTTTTGAAAACCCAATGAAACCGGGGGTTTTGGCGGATCAGGCAGGGTGCGAGGGCGGGCAAATGTAGAAATTTCGTTACCGTATGCCTCGAAGGCTGTTACGCCATCGGGCAGGGGTAACAGATTTTTGCGGGAACTGATGTGTTACCGGGGGGGCGGGGTGCCTGGCCCGGCTTTGCCGGGCATCGCCAGCAAGGCTGGCTCCTACAGGGGACGGGGGGCTGTTGGGCCGCCAAGATCGGTGCCAAGCCTGTAGGAGCCGGCTTTGCCGGCGAAAGGGCCAGTGCTGTCAGCGCAGGACAGTGGCCCCCTCAGGAAAAAGTCGGCAGGGCTTACTCGCTGGTGGCGTTGCTCTTGCGCCGTGGAATGCCCAGGCGCTGGCGGCGCTCCCACAGGCACTTGCGGCTGACCCCCAGCTTGCGGGCCAATTCCGTTTCGGTCATGTGGTCCTGATGCTCGAGAACGAAATGCTGGAAGTAGTCTTCCAGCGACAAGTCCTCGGTGGGTTCATGGCTGGCATTGTTGACACTGGCGAGGGCCGGCAGGTTGTCCAGCGTGTCGTCGTCCTCCAGGTCGCCCAGCTCGATGTCGATGCCCAGCAGGTCGGCGGAAATCTCCGCGCTCTCGCTGAGAATCACCGCGCGCTCGACCGCGTTCTCCAGCTCGCGCACGTTGCCCGGCCAGCTGTAATGACGGATGGCTTGTTCGGCTTCATGGGAGAAGTGCAGGTCGTCGCGACCGATGCGGGCGCTCTGGCGAGCGAGGAAGGCATTGGCGATCTCGTTGACGTCACTGCCACGTTCGCGCAGGGCGGGTAGTTTCAGGGCAATCACGTGCAGGCGGTAATACAGGTCTTCGCGGAACTGCCCGGCCTTGGCCAGGTTCTTCAGGTCGCGGTGGGTGGCGGCGATCAGGCGCACATCGACCTTCTGCGACTGCACCGAGCCGACCCGGCGGATCTCGCCTTCCTGCAACACGCGCAGCAGGCGCGCCTGGGCTTCCAGCGGCAACTCACCGATCTCGTCGAGGAACAGCGTGCCGCCGTCGGCCGCTTCGACCAGGCCGGCGCGGCCGGCGCTTGCGCCGGTGAAGGCGCCTTTTTCATGGCCGAACAGTTCCGACTCGATGAGCGTTTCCGGGATCGCCGCGCAGTTCACCGAGATCATCGGTGCCTTGGCCCGGCGCGAAAGGTTGTGCAGGGCACGGGCGACCAGCTCCTTGCCGGTGCCGGATTCGCCCTGGATCAGCACATTGGAGTCGGTCGGGGCGACCTTGCGAATCTTGACGTACATGTCCTGCATCGGTGGGCAGGAGCCGATGATGCCGATCTCGCCGTTGGCGGGTGCGCTGCCGGCCTTGTCGCCGGCGGCCTTGCCGTTGCCGGCGCGTGGCTCGGCAGCAGGCATGGCGGCCGGTGCGTTCTGCCGGTCGCGCAGGATACGGGCCACGGCCTGAAGCATCTCGTCGTGGTCGAAGGGCTTGGCGATGTAGTCCACCGCGCCCATTTTCATCGAGTCCACCGCCGAGCGCAGGCTGGCGTAGCTGGTCATGATCAGCACCGGGGTGCCCTGGCCGAGCTTGATCAGCTCGGTGCCCGGGGCGCCCGGCAGGCGCAGGTCGCTGACGATCAGGTCGAAGGTGGCAATGCTGAAGCGTTCCTGGGCTTCCTGCACCGAGCCGGCTTCGCTGACCTGGTACTGGTTCCGTTCGAGCAGGCGACGCAGGGCCGAACGGATGATGGTTTCGTCTTCGACGATCAGAATGTGCGGCATTGATTCAATTCTCTCGACGGTCTCGAATTTCAGGGGACGTCGCTACGACATGCCGGGGCAGGGTCACGCGGATCCGGGTACCACGTTGGCGCTCGATGTCGGCCGGGCTGTCGATGGTGATTTGCCCATAATGCTCTTCCACGATGGAATAGACCAGAGCAAGCCCCAGTCCGGTTCCCTCGCCCGGGTCCTTGGTGGTGAAGAAGGGTTCGAACAGCCGGTCCATGATGCTCTTGGGGATGCCGCTGCCCTCGTCCTCGACCACCAGGTCGACGGTGTGCTCGCTGACTTCGCTGCGCACCCGCACGGCGCTGCCGGGTGGCGAGGCGTCGCGGGCGTTGGAGAGCAGGTTGATCAGCACCTGGGCCAGGCGCTGCGGATCACCCTCGACCCAGTGGTCCGGGTCGCAGAGGTTGAAGAACTGTACTTCGAAGTTGCGCCGGTTCAAGGCCAGCAGACCAATGGCATCCTGCGCCACTTCGGCCAGGCACACCGGCTCCTCGCTGTTCTGCTGGCTGCCGCCGGCATGGGCGAAGCTCATCAGCGACTGGACGATGCGCGACACGCGCTTGGTCTGCTCGAGGATCTGGCTGGACAGCTCGATGATCTCGCCGTCGCCCTCACGCTCCTCGCGCAGGTTTTGCGCAAGGCAGGCAATGCCGGTGATCGGGTTGCCAATCTCGTGGGCCACGCCGGCGGCCAGGCGGCCGATGCTGGCCAGGCGTTCGGAGTGCACCAATTTCTCTTCCAGCGCTTGCGTCTCGGTCAGGTCCTCGACCAGCAGCACCAGGCCGCTGTTGCCCGGGGCCAGCGGCTCGTCGATGGCCGCCTTGTGCAGGTTGAGCCAGCGCGGCTGGCCATCGAGGGCCAGGCGCTGCTTGTGCAGGTGTTCGTCGGGCACGTTGATGAAGCCTTGCAGCAGGCCGCGCCAAGGTTCGTCGATGGTCACCAGGCGCGAGCCGACCACATGCTTGGCGGCAATCCCGGTCAGTTCCTCCATCGCCCTGTTCCACATCAGGATCTCCTGGTCCTTGGCCAGCGAGCACACGCCCATGGGCAGTTCCTGGAGGGTCTGGCGGTGGTAGCGGCGCAGGGCGTCGAGCTCGGCGGCAAGGCCGGTCAGGCGCGAGTGGTAGTCTTCGAGGCGGCTTTCGATGAAGTGGATGTCCTCGGTGACGTAGTTTTCATTGCCCGACTTGTACGGCAGGAAAGTCTCGACCATGTCCTGGGCCACGCTCGGGCCCATCAACCCCGAGAGGTTGGCCTCGATGCGGTCGCGCAGGCGCCGCAGGGCATAGGGGCGGCGCTCGTCGAACGGCAGGTAAAGGTCGCGCAGGGCCTGCTCGACCTCTTTCTGCGCAGCCTTTGCCCCCAGCGGCTTGGCCAGTTGCGTGGCGAATTCCTGGGGCGAGGCGGCGTGCAGTTCGCGGCGTTGTGGGCGGCGTACGTTGTCCACCGCGCAAGCCTCGGCGGCGCTGACTTCTTCGCTGCTGGCGTTGGTGAACAGCGAGATCAGCGTGAACAGCAGGACGTTGGCCGCCAGCGAGGCGATGGCCGCCATGTGCCAGCTGGTGTCGTCCAGCACGTAGATCATGTCCAGCAACGGGATGTAGAAGCCCTGCAGGTTGCCCAGCAGCGGCAGCAGCATGGTCACCATCCATACCAGCGTGCCCGCCACCAGGCCGGCGATGAAACCGCGGCGGTTGGCGGTCGGCCAGTACAGCACCGAGAGCACCCCGGGCAGGAACTGCAGGGTGGCGACGAAGGCGACGATGCCCAGGTTGGCCAGGCTCTGGTGGTTGTTCTGGGTGAGGTAGAAGACGAAGCCGGCGGTGATGATGGCGACGATCAGCGCCCGGCGGGTCCATTTAAGCCAGCGGTAGATGTTGCCTTCGGCCGGCGGCTGGTACAGCGGCAGCACCAGGTGGTTCAGCGCCATGCCCGACAGCGCCAGGGTGGTGACGATGATCAGCCCGCTGGCCGCCGACAGCCCGCCGACGTAGGCCAGCAGGGCCAGCGCCTCGTTGTTGGCGGCGATCCCCAGGCCCAGGGTGAAGTACTCGGGGTTGGTGCTGGCGCCCAGGCGCAGGCCGGCCCACAGCACCAGCGGCACGGCCAGGCTCATCAGCAGCAGGAACAGCGGCAGGCCCCAGCTGGCGCTGACCAGCGAGCGCGGGCTCAGGTTCTCGGTGAAGGCCATGTGGTACATGTGCGGCATGACGATCGCCGAGGCGAAGAACACCAGCAGCAGGGTGCGCCACGGGCCCTCCTGCAGCGGGGTGTGCAGGGCGGCGAGGGCGGTCTGGTTCTGCAGCAGCCAGACCTCCAGCCCGTGGGGGCCGCCGAACACGCCATACAGCGCGTACAGGCCGATACCACCCAGCGCCACCAGCTTGATCACCGACTCGAAGGCGATGGCGAACACCAGGCCCTCGTGTTTCTCGCGGGTGGCGATATGCCGTGAACCGAAGAAGATGGTGAACAGGATGATCAGCACGCAGAAGGCAAACGCTACCCGCGCCTTGACCGGCTCGCCGGTGAGGATGCTGATCGAGTCGGCCACCGCCTGGATCTGCAAGGCCAGCAACGGCAGCACGCCGATCAGCATGATCACCGTGGTCAGCGCGCCGGCCCAGGTGCTGCGAAAGCGAAACGCCAGCAGGTCGGCCAGCGAAGACAGCTGGTAGGTGCGGGTGATCTTGAGGATGGGGTAGAGCAGCACCGGTGCCAGCAGGAAGGCCCCGGACACCCCGAGATAGCAGGCGAGGAACCCGTAGCCGTACTGGTAGGCCAGGCCGACCGAGCCATAGAAGGCCCAGGCACTGGCGTAGACGCCCAGCGACAAAGTGTAGGTCAGGGGGTGGCGGATGACCGCCCGTGGGATCAGCCCACGTTCGCTGATCCAGGCCACGCCGAACAGCACCAGCAGGTAGGCGGCGCTGATCAGGATCATCTGGGTCAGGCTAAAGCTCATCGGCATCTCGTTGGCTCTGCAGGATGAAGGTGACGACGATCAGGATCAGCCAGAGCAGGTAGGGGCGGTACCAGGCACCGGTCGGTTCGATCCACCAGTCCATGATGGCCGGGGAGAACAGGTAGATCCCCACGACCAGAAGCAGGACCAAACGATAGATGTACATGCTGGCCTCGATGGGTTGGGCGCTGCGGGCTTGGACTTATTATTGGCGCAAATGGCTGGGGCGATGCTAGCCGGATTCCATGTGGTTAGCCAAGAGGTTGAATTGATTGGGGTTTTCAAATGGATTCCGGTGTTGCACGGTCGGGCCCTTTCGCCAGCAAGCTGGCTCCTACCGGTGGCGCGAATTCCTGTAGGAGCCGGCTTGCCGGCGAAAGGGCCGGCAAGACACTCAACGAAGATCGGCCTCGGGCACCGTCATTTGCCGCGCAATGTTGTCCGGCTGCCACTGCTGGCGCGCCACGGCCAACACTTCGGCCGGGCTGGCGCCTATCAGTGCCGGATCCGCCTGCTGCCCAAGCGCGCGCAGGGCCCGCAACAGCAACGGCGTTGCCTGGTCCGCCTCCAGCGGTGGCGAACGGTAAGACTTGCCCAGCTTGTGCCCGTCGGGCTGGACGATCAGCGGAATATGCAGGTACCGCGGTTGCGAGAAGCCCAGCAACTCCTGCAGGTACAGCTGGCGCGGCGTGTTGTCCAGCAAATCGGCGCCACGCACGATGTCGGTGACGCCCTGCCAGGCATCGTCCAGTACCACCGCCAGCTGGTAGGCATACAGCCCGTCGCGGCGCTGGATGACGAAATCGCCCACCTCACGTCCCAGGTGTTGCTCGAATGCTCCCTGGACCCGGTCGCTGAACCGGTAGATCAGCTCCGGCACCCGCAGGCGGATCGCCGCACCTTCGCGTGCATGCCCGGCATTGCGGCAAAATCCTGGGTAGATGCCGTCATAACCTTCCAGTTGCTTGCGCGAACAGGTGCAGGCGTAGGCCAGGCCCATGTTGAACAGGCGGTCGACGACGGCGGCATAGGCTTCGTGGCGCTGGCTCTGGAACACCACCTCGCCGTCCCATTCCAGGCCGTAGCGCTCCAGCGTCTGCAAGATGGCGTCACGGGCGCCAGGCATTTCCCGGGGTGGGTCGGTGTCTTCCATGCGCAGCAGCCAGCGGCCGTTCACGGCGCGGGCGTCGAGCCAGGAGGCGAGGGCGGCCACCAGCGAGCCGAAGTGCAGGAAGCCGCTGGGGGTGGGGGCGAAGCGGCCGATGTAGCGGGAGTCGTTCATGGGCTGGGCAAGCTATATAAATGAAAACGGGGCGCATGATGCGCCCCGTCTGAAAGGGAGAGGGATCAGCCTTTGCCGACCGTCTTTTCCTTTTTCTCCGCAATTTCCTTACAGTCGAAGCACAGGTCCGCGGTCGGACGGGCTTCCAGGCGACGCAGGCCGATCTCGATGCCACAGGAGTCGCACCAGCCGTACTCGTCGTCCTTGATCTTGTCGAGGGTCTTGTCGATCTTCTTGATCAACTTGCGCTCGCGATCACGGTTGCGCAGCTCCAGGGCGAACTCTTCTTCCTGGCTGGCACGGTCGGCCGGGTCGGGGAAGTTGGCCGCTTCGTCCTTCATGTGATCCACGGTACGGTCCACGCTGTTCATCAGTTCCTGTTTCCAGGCACCGAGGAGCTTGGTGAAGTGCTTCTTCATGGGCTCGCCCATGTACTCCTCACCTTGCTTTTCGACGTAGGGCTCGACACCGTACATGGTCTGGACTTTTTGCTTTTCTACGGTGGACATGAATAGACCGCCTCTCACTCATCTGATCCAATGCGCAGGCTTGCTTCCATCTCCGGCGCCCGCCGGCCCTGCGACTGCGAGCCGCCGAACTTACCAGATAGATCCGGGGTGCGCTACCCCGCTCTATGCCTGCTTTTGACAGCGGCCTGGCCGGCGCGTTCGGTGGTGTACACAGGTAGAATCACCAGTTTAGACCCAATTGAGAGAAGGCCCATGGCTCAGCCACACAGTGCGCGCAGTCGCGCCATCGAACCCTTCCACGTCATGGCCCTGCTGGCCCGCGCCAACGAGCTGCAGGCCGCAGGCCACGACGTGATCCACCTCGAGATCGGCGAGCCGGACTTCACCACCGCCGCGCCGATCGTCGCCGCCGGCCAGGCCGCCCTGGCCGCGGGGCACACCCGCTACACCGCGGCCCGCGGCCTGCCGCAGCTGCGCGAGGCGATCGCCGGGTTCTATGGCCAGCGCTATGGTGTGGACCTCGACCCGGAGCGAGTGCTCATCACACCGGGCGGTTCCGGCGCACTGTTACTGGCCAGCAGCCTGCTGGTCGATCCGGGCAAGCACTGGCTGCTGGCCGACCCGGGCTACCCGTGCAACCGCCACTTCCTGCGCCTGGTCGAAGGCGGCGCGCAGCTGGTGCCAGTGGGGCCGGAGGTGAATTATCAACTCACCGCCGATCTGGTCGAGCGTTACTGGGACCAGGACACCGTAGGTGCCCTGGTGGCCTCGCCGGCCAACCCGACCGGCACGGTGCTCGACCGCGACGAGCTGGCCAGCCTGTCCAAGGCTACCCGCGAGCGCCATGGCCATCTGGTGGTGGATGAGATCTACCACGGGCTGACCTACGGCATGGATGCACCCAGCGTGCTGGAAGTGGACGACCAGGCCTTCGTCCTGAACAGTTTCTCGAAATACTTCGGCATGACCGGCTGGCGCCTTGGCTGGCTGGTTGCCCCACCTTCGGCGGTGGGTGACCTCGAGAAGCTGGCACAGAACCTCTATATCAGCGCCCCCAGCATGGCCCAGCATGCCGCGCTGGCGTGCTTCCAGCCGGACACCCTGGCGATTCTCGAAGAGCGCCGCGCCGAGTTCGCCCGCCGCCGCGACTACCTGCTCCCGGCGCTACGCGAATTGGGCTTCGGCATCGCCGTCGAGCCACAGGGCGCTTTCTATCTGTATGCCGATATCAGCGCCTTTGGCGGTGATGCCTTCGCCTTCTGCCGGCACTTCCTGGAAACCGAGCACCTGGCCTTCACGCCGGGCCTGGATTTCGGCCGCCACCAGGCCGGCCATCATGTGCGTTTCGCCTACACCCAGAGCCTGCCGCGCCTGGAAGAGGCGGTGCAGCGCATTGCCCGGGGCCTGCGGAGCTGGCAGGGCTGATGGTGTTTTTCCCGGAACTCGAACAGGCGCGCCTGCTGCGCCGCTACAAGCGTTTCCTGGCCGACATCGAGCTGGCCAATGGTGAGCAACTGACCATCCACTGCCCGAACACCGGCTCCATGCTCAACTGCATGCGCGAAGGTGGGCAGGTCTGGTTCAGCCGCTCCAACGACCCCAAGCGCAAACTGCCCGGCACCTGGGAGATCAGCGAAACGCCCCAGGGCCGGCTGGCCTGTGTCAACACCGGGCGGGCCAATGCCCTGGTCGAGGAAGCGCTGCGCGCGGGCACCATCCTCGAACTGGCCGGCTTCGAACTGCTCAAGCGTGAAGTGGCGTATGGCGAGGAGCGCAGCCGCATCGACTTCTATCTGGAGTTCGCCGATGGCCGCCCGGCCTACGTCGAGGTCAAGAGTGTCACGTTAGGTTTCCCGGATACGCCCGTGGCGGCTTTCCCGGATGCCGTCACCCAACGCGGGGCCAAGCACCTGCGCGAGCTGGCGGCGCTGGCTCGGCAAGGGATTCGTGCGGTGCAACTGTACTGCGTGAACCTGACCGGCATCGAAGCGGTGCGCCCGGCCGAGGAAATCGACGCTGCCTACGCCCAGGCCCTGCGCGCCGCGGTGGCAGAAGGTGTCGAGGTGCTGGCCTACGGCACGCGCCTGGATGCCCGTGGGATCGTCATCGACCGGCCATTGCCGGTGCTGCTCAATCCGTGAGCCAGATGCCCTGGCTGTCTTCCAGGCAGCCCAGGGCCTCCAGCCACTCGCCTTCGCAGGGGCCGGCCACGCACTCGCCGCTGTCGATCACGAACAGCGCGCCATGGTGAGCGCAATGGATCAGGCTGGCGCTGTCATCGAGAAACCGGTCCGCTTCCCAGTTCAGCGGGATGCCGCGGTGCGGGCAGCGGTTGCGGTAGAGGTGGACCTTGCCCTGGCGGCGCACCCCGAACAGTGACACGCCAGCTACGCTGAAGGCGTGGCTGTGGCCTTCGGTGAGGGCGGTGGAGGCACATACAAAATGCATCGAAGGTAATTTCTTCCGGTTAAGCCGTGTGACAAAGGGATGGCTTGACGCTTCAATGCGAATAATTATCAAATTGCCCGCATTCACCGCGCCAGGCTGCCTATGGTGCGCACTTGCGTCGCCCGCCACAAGGCGCGCGACTCGCCACCTGCAAAGGAACCCGAAGATGCGCCGTCCCGTTGCCCTGATCGCCCTGTGCGCCGGTCTTGCCCTTACCACTCAAGCGCTGGCCGCCGAACTGCCGCAACGCCTGGTCAGTGCCGGAGGTGCCCTGAGCGAGTGGATCAGCGCCCTGGGCGGCGAACAGCGCCTGGTCGGCGTCGACACCACCAGCCAGCACCCCGAGTCGCTCAAGGCGCTGCCCAGTATCGGTTACCAGCGCCAGTTGTCGGCCGAAGGCATTCTCAGCCTGCGCCCGGATGTGCTGGTCGGTACCGAGGAGATGGGGCCGCCACCGGTGCTGGCGCAGATCCGCAAGGCGGGCGTGCGCGTCGAACTGTTCTCCAGCAAGGCTGAACTGGGCGCGGTGGACGAGAACCTCAAGCAACTGGGTGTGCTGCTGGGGAGCGAGCAGAAAGCTGCCGAGCTGGCCGCTGACTACCACCGTCAGTTGGATACCCTGCAAGGCCAGATCAAACAGGCCCAGGCCAGCCAGAAGGCGCCGGGGGTGTTGCTGCTGGTCGGGCATGCTGGCGCCAAACCGCTGATCGCGGGCCAGGGCACCTCCGGTGATTGGGTGCTGCGCCAGGCTGGCGCGCGCAACCTGGCTGATCACCAGGGCTACAAGAACTTCTCGGTGGAAGCCCTGGCCGCCCTCGACCCGGACGTGGTGGTGTTCTCCGACCGCACCCTGAGCGGCGAGCAGGCCTTGCAGGCGCTGCTGAAGGAAAATCCGGCGCTGGCCGCCTCGCGGGCGGTGCGTGACAAACGCCTTGTGTCACTCGACCCGACCCTCCTGGTCGGTGGTCTGGGGCCGCGCCTGCCGGCGACGCTGCACGAGTTGGCGGCAAGCTTCTACCCTGCGGCCAAGGTCAGCCTCGGACAATGAAGCAGCGGGTCGCGCCTCGTACACTGTTCATCTGCCTGACCTTGCTGTGCCTGCTGGCGGTATGGCTGTCGCTGGCCTTGGGCCCGGTCAGCCTGCCGTTGCTTGATACCCTGCGCGGTGGCTTGCGTTTGATGGGCCTGCCGCTTGCCGGTGATGGGCTTGAGCAGGCAGAAATGATCCTCGGCCAGATCCGCCTGCCACGCACCTTGTTGGGCCTGGCTGTCGGCGCGGTGCTGGCACTGTCCGGCGTGGCCATGCAGGGCTTGTTCCGCAACCCGCTGGCAGATCCTGGGTTGGTGGGCGTGGCCAGTGGGGCTGCCCTGGGCGCGGCAGTGGCGATCGTCGGCGGCAGTTGGCTGGGGGGCATGCCCGAGTGGTTCGCCCCCTACCTGTTGTCGCTGTGTGCCTTCATCGGTGGCCTGGGGGTGACGGCCATGGTCTACCGCCTGGGCCGGCGCGACGGGCAGACCAACGTGGCCACCATGCTCCTGGCCGGTATCGCGATGACCGCCCTGGGTGGCTCGGCCGTTGGGCTGTTCACCTACCTGGCCGATGACGCCACCCTGCGTACCTTGACCTTCTGGAACCTTGGCAGCCTCAACGGCGCCAGCTATGAGCGACTGTGGCCGCTGCTGCTGGTGGCCGCGTTGGTGGCGCTGTGGTTGCCTCGTCGGGCTCAGGCGCTCAATGCGTTGCTGCTGGGCGAGTCCGAGGCACGCCACTTGGGCGTCGAGGTCGAGCGCCTGAAGCGCGAACTGGTGTTCTGCACCGCGCTGGGCGTCGGTGCGGCGGTGGCCGCCGCCGGGCTAATCGGCTTCATCGGCCTGGTGGTGCCGCATCTGGTGCGTCTGGTGGCGGGACCCGATCACCGGGTGCTGCTGCCCGCTTCGCTGCTGGCAGGCGGCACATTGTTGCTATTCGCTGATCTGATCGCGCGCCTGGCCTTGGCGCCTGCGGAGCTGCCGATTGGTATCGTCACCGCGTTCATTGGCGCGCCGTTCTTTCTGTTCCTGCTGGTGAAGGTGCGTAACTGATGCTCGATGTCGAAGGGCTCCACCTCAAGCGCGGTAGCAGTGAAGTGCTGAGCGATATCCGCCTGCAACTGCGCCCTGGCCAGATACTGGGTGTGCTCGGCCCCAATGGTGCCGGCAAGAGCAGCCTGCTGGGCGCGCTGTGCGGCGAGCTTTCCCCGAGTGCCGGGCAAGTGCGCCTGGACGGACGCGATCTGCACGCCTGGCCCGGGCAGGAACGCGCCCGGCGCCTGGCCGTGCTGCCACAGGCGTCCAGCCTGGGGTTCGCCTTCAGTGTCGAGGAAGTGGTCGGCCTGGGTCGACTGCCCCATGCCAGTGGTCGCCAACGCGACCGCGAGATCGTCGAGGCCGCGCTGGCGGCGGCAGACGCCGGCCATCTGGCCAGCCGCAGCTACCTGGCCTTGTCCGGCGGCGAACGCCAGCGCGTGCACCTGGCCCGCGTACTTGCCCAGCTGTGGCCGGGCGAGGCGGGCACCACACTGTTGCTGGACGAGCCGACCTCCGCCCTCGACCCCTTGCACCAGCACACCACGCTGCAAGCGGTGCGCAGTTTCGCCGACCGCGGCGCGGCGGTACTGGTGATCCTGCATGACCTCAACCTGGCGGCGCGCTACTGTGACCATATCCTGCTGCTGGAGCACGGCCGCAGCCACGCCCTGGATACACCGCAACGGGTGCTGACCCCGGCGGCACTCAACGCCGTGTTCGGTATCGATGTGCTGGTGCAGCCGCACCCGGAGCGCGGGCACCCGTTGATCATCACTCGCTAGGAGCCTGACCCCATGCGCCATCCTCTGCTGTCCGGCCTGTCGATCTGCCTGGTGCTGGCGTTGGGCGGTTGCCAGGCGCAATTGACGCCGCTGCCGGCCTGGCAAAGCAGTGAGGGGCGCGACAACGCGCAGCTTGGGCAGATTGTCGACCTGGCCAGCGGGCAGACGCTGACGCCAGAGCAATTGGTGCAACGGTTGCAAAGCGCACCCCGGGTGCTGGTTGGCGAAAAGCACGACAACCCCGATCACCATGCCTTGCAGCTCTGGTTGCTGCGTGCCTTGGAAAGCCGTCGACCGCAGGGCAGCCTGCTGCTCGAGATGCTGGAGCCCGGGCAGCAGCCGCTGGTCGATGCGCAAAAAGGCAAGGCACAACCAGCGCCGGACTTGCCCAAGGCGCTCGGTTGGCAGGAAGGCTGGGACTGGGCGTTGTATGGACCGATTGTCCGCGAGGCGCTGGCCCGGCCCTATCCATTGCTGTCCGCCAACCTGTCGCCGGAAGAGATCCGCCAAGCCTATCGCCAGCCGGTAGCACCTGCGGGAGCGCGCTCGAACGCCCCGGCAGTAGTGCAGGCACTGCGCGAGCAAGTGCGCGCCGGCCACTGCGATCTACTGCCTGAAAGCCAGCTACCGGCCATGCTCAGCGTGCAGCAGCAGCGTGACCGGCGTATCGCCGAACGCCTTTTGGCCGCGCCGCAACCCGCTCTGCTGGTCACCGGCAGCTTTCACGCGCGCAAGGACCTGGGCGTGCCGTTGCACCTCGCCGACCTGGGCGCGAAAGGGCAGAGCACCGTGCTGCTGCTGACGGAAGTCGGCGAGACGGTCGAGCCAGACATGGCCGACTTCGTCTGGTACACGGCGGCGCTTCCCGAGCTGGATTACTGCGCGCAGCTGCGCAAGAGCCACTGAATCGCAGGCAAAAAAAGACCCGGCAAGTTGCCGGGTCAATAACCGTGATTAGCCTGATGAGGAGATAATCTGAGAGTCCGAACCAGGGAGCTTTCAGGTTACCCAACCAGTCTCGCGACCAGCTGTGATAATCATAACGATTCTCATTACGTAGTCAATGCCTTCGCCAGATTATTTTTCGATTTTCTGCGGATGGCTTTTCGCATCCAGTTGTTGGTTGAGCGCCTGCTTGCGTTCGGCGGGCAGGTCGTTCCAGTGCATGTCCAGCAGGGCACCCTCGATGGCGTACAACAACACCTTCGAAGCCCGGAATCCTCGCGTTCTCACGGCGTGATAGGCCCCCACCGCGCCCAGGCGGCGAAGGTCCGATGCACTGTGGATACCGACGGCGTGCAGCCATTGCGCGGAGGTCTTGCCAAGGTTTTTCAGATGCTGCAATTCATCGTTCATCGAGCCTCCTTGCGATGGCTGAACGGGTCGTGGGGATAAATCGCGAGCAGGTCAACGTGGAGTGTAGCGGGGGTTGGAAATTGCGCGGCCTTTTGCCATCTGCCGCCGACAGGCTGCCAGCGACGCGCATGCGCTGTAGGAGCCAGCTTGCTGGCGAACCGTTGCCCGTCCTGGGGTCGGCTGGGAAGTGGTTCGCCAGCAAGCTGGCTCCTACAGGTGGAGTCGGGGTCAGCGGGTGGTGCGGTAGCGCATGCGCGTACCGAACTTCACCGACATCAGGATCTCGTCGGCACTCAGCTCGCTGGGGAAATACGTCCCGGAGATCTGCGCATGGGCAAGGCTCGCCCCTTCCATCCCGTTCTCCCGCAGGTCGAGCCCACGCAGGTCGGCGGCGCGGAAGTAGGCGTCGGTGAAGTCGATGCCGCGCACATCCAGATCGCGCAGGTCGAGGCCCCGGAAATCGCCACCACGAAAATCGATGGGCGTGTCCACAGGCTTCTCGCGGTTGAAGGCCGCGATCTTCTCGTCGCGCACCATGGTGTACAGGACGTTGTCCAGCTGGCGGGGTTGGTTCATGGCGGCGCCTCCTCGTGGGTGTGATGATATTGTAATGACATCACTGAGGAGGCGCCGAACTTCAGGCGTGAACTGTCGACTGCTTCACGCCGCAGGCATCAGATGCCAGGCAGGTATTGCCGAATCTGCTCGATCAACTGGTCCATGCTGGCGCTTTCCTGGGTGTCGACACGCTTGCTGTGCTTGAGCTCTTCGGCATCCAGTGGTTCGCGGCTGGCCTGTTGCGCCTGGACCACTTCCAGGGTGGCATCCGAGGGGTCGACGTTTTCCGCCTGGCGCTGCGCCAGCCAACTGGCGATGACGGCTTCGGGCGCCTGGCAATCGAGGATCAGGAACGGTACGCCGGTCTCGCTGGCCACCTCGGCCGCGGCCTTGCGCTGGTCGTGCTTGAGGTAGGTGGCATCGAGCACCACCGGGAAGCCGGCGCGCAGGATGGTCGCCGCCAGCGTATGCAGGCGCTGGTAGGTGGCCACGCTGGCGTCTTTGTCATAGATACCCGCCTGCAACTGGCCGGCGTCGGCTTGCTGTTGCTCGCCGAACAGGCGCTTGCGCTCGACATCGGAACGCACGCGCACAGCACCCAGCGCCTCGACCAGGCGCATGGCTACATGGCTTTTGCCCACGGCCGAGACACCATGGGTGATAGCCAGCAGGCGCGATGGAATGGCGCTGTAGCTTTCAGCCAGGTTGGCGTAGTTGCGGTAAGTGCGCAGGGTGGTTGCGCGCTGCACACCGTCGGCGTCGGCCGGCATGCTGAACAGGGCGACCTTGGCCCGCACCAGGGCGCGGTAGGCCTTGTAGAAGTTGAGCAGCTCCAGGCCTTCGTAGTCACCGGTCAGTTCCAGGTACTGGCTGATGAAACGGCGCGACAGGCACTTCAGGCCACGGTCTTCCAAGTCCATGGCGAGGAAGCCGACATCGGCATAGACGTCGGTCAGGCGGAAGGGCTCGTTGAACTCGATGCAGTCGAAGATCACCACCTTGCCGTCGATCAGGGTGGCATTGCCCAGGTGAATGTCGCCGTGGCATTCACGGATGAAGCCGTTGGCCTTGCGCGCCTCGAGCAGGCCATGCAGGCGCTTGAAGCTGTCCTGGGCCCAGGCTTGCAGGTTGTCGAGCTGTTGCAGGTCGGCCTTGTCGCTGAGGAACGGGCGGATCTGCTCGAAGTTCTGCTCCACCGGCGCCATGACCGCGTCCGGGGTGCCCAGCGCGTGCTCGACCGGCACCTTCGGCGCCTGCAGGTGGAAGGCGGCGATCTGCGCAGCCATCTGGTCGATGTGGCCGGCGTTCAGTTCACCATTGGCCTGCAGGGTGCTGAGCATTTGCCCTTGAGGGAACTGGCGCATTTTCAGCGCATATTCGATCGGCGCGCCTTCGCCGCCCAGCTGCGGCGCCTCGGCGCTGCCGGTGATCGGCAGGACTTCCAGGTACAGGCCGTCGGTCAGGCGCTGGTTCAGGCGCAACTCTTCGTTGCAGAAATGCCCGCGCTGGTCCAGGCCGGTGAAGTCGAGGAAGCCGAAGTTCATCGGTTTCTTGATCTTGTAGGCGAACTCGCCCGTGAGCAGGACCCAGGAAATGTGCGTCTCGATGAGCTGGAAGCCCTCGACGGGGTGCGGATAGAGGGCGGGGTTCTGCAGCGCGCTGATCAGGGCTTGGCTCACGGAGGTTCCTTTTCTGGGGGGCAGGGAATTCGAAACCGCCATTATGGTCAATGGTGCCGTCCCTGCAAACCGCCGCGGGGCGTCTGCCTCCCTTTTCCAAAGTGCGTATAATCCGCCGCCATGACACGTACCCGAAATCCTCGCACCAACAAACAACGCCCGACCGGCCGCACCCGCGCCTGGCTGGGCTGGGCGCTCAAGCTCAGCCTGGTCGGCCTGGTGGTGATCGCCGGCTTCGCGGTCTACCTCGACGCCACCGTGCAGGAGAAGTTCTCCGGCAAGCGCTGGACCATCCCGGCCAAGGTGTATGCGCGGCCGCTGGAGCTGTTCGTCGGCCAGAAGCTCAGCCGCAACGACTTCCTCACCGAGCTCGATGCCCTGGGCTACCGTCGCGAAAGCGCGGCCAACGGCCCGGGCGCGGCGTCGGTCAACGGTAACGATGTCGAGCTCAATACCCGTGGCTTCCAGTTCTACGAGGGCATGGAACCGGCGCAATACGTGCGCGTGCGCTTCTCCGGCGACTACGTCGCGGGCCTGAGCGGCGCCAACGGCGTCAAGCTTGATGTGGTACGGCTTGAGCCGCTGATGATTGGCGGTATCTACCCGAAGAACCTCGAAGACCGCATCCTGATCAAGATCGACCAGGTGCCGCCGTACCTGCTGGAAACCCTGATCGCGACTGAAGACCGCGATTTCTACAGCCACTTCGGCGTTTCGCCCAAGTCCATCGCCCGGGCAGTGTGGGTCAACACCTCCTCGGGCGCCATGCGCCAGGGCGGCAGTACCCTCACGCAACAGTTGGTGAAGAACTTCTTTCTCACCAACGAACGCAGCCTCAGCCGCAAGCTGACCGAAGCCATGATGGCCGTGCTGCTGGAAATGCACTACGACAAGCGCGAGATCCTCGAGGCGTACCTGAACGAAGTGTTCGTCGGCCAGGACGGCCAGCGCGCGGTGCACGGCTTCGGCCTGGCCAGCCAGTTCTTCTTCAGCCAGCCGCTGCAGGAGCTCAAGCTGCACCAGATCGCCTTGCTGGTGGGCATGGTCAAGGGCCCGTCCTACTACAACCCGCGCCGCTACCCCGAGCGCGCCCTGCAACGCCGCAACCTGGTGCTCGACCTGCTCGCCGAGCAGGGCGTGGTTGGCCAGGACGTGGTCGACGCGGCGAAAAAGATGCCGTTGGGCGTGACCAAGCGCGGCAGCCTGGCCGACAGCTCGTTCCCGGCGTTCCTCGACCTGGTCAAGCGCCAACTGCGCCAGGACTACCGCGACGAAGACTTGACCGAAGAAGGCCTGCGCATTTTCACCAGTTTCGACCCGATCCTGCAGATGAAGGCCGAGACCGCCATGAGCGAGACGTTCAAGCGCCTGGCCGGACGCAAGGGCGCCGACGAGGTGGAGTCGGCGATGGTCGTCACCAACCCCGAAACCGGTGAAGTCCAGGCGTTGATCGGCAGCCGCCAGTCGGGCTTCGCCGGCTTCAATCGCGCCATCGACGCAGTGCGGCCGATCGGTTCGCTGGTCAAGCCGGCGGTCTATCTCACCGCCCTGGAGCAACCGAGCAAGTACACCCTGACCACCTGGGTGCAGGACGAACCGTTCTCGGTCAAGGGCGCCGACGGCCAGGTGTGGCGTCCGCAGAACTACGACCGCCGCCCGCACGGCACCATCTACCTGTACCAAGGCCTGGCCAATTCCTACAACCTGTCGACCGCCAAGCTCGGCCTGGAAGTGGGCGTGCCCAATGTGATCAAGACCATCGGCCGGCTGGGCGTGCAGGTCGACTGGCCGGCATTCCCGTCGATGCTGCTGGGCGCCGGCGGCATGTCGCCGATGCAGGTCGCGACCATGTACCAGACCATCGCCAACGGCGGCTTCAACACCCCGATGCGCGGTATCCGCAGCGTGCTCACCGCCGAAGGCGAGCCGCTCAAGCGCTACCCGTTCCAGATCCAGCAGACCTTCGACCCGGGCGCCATCTACCTGGTGCAGAACGCCATGCAGCGGGTTATGCGCGAAGGTACCGGGCGCTCGGTGTACAGCGTGCTGCCCAGCTCGCTGACCCTGGCGGGCAAGACCGGCACCAGTAACGACTCCCGCGACAGCTGGTTCTCCGGCTTCAGCCAGGACCTGCTGGCAGTGGTCTGGCTCGGCCGCGACGACAACGGCAAGACGCCGTTCACCGGTGCCACCGGTGCGTTGCAGGTGTGGACCAGTTTCATGAAGAAAGCCGACCCGCTGCCGCTGGACATGCCGCAGCCGGACAATGTCGTGAAGTCGTGGATCGACCCCTACAGTGGCCAGGGTTCCGACGGTAGCTGTCCGGGAGCGGTGCAGATGCCGTATATTCGCGGCAGTGAACCGGCCGCTGGCGCCACCTGTGGTGGCGAGCAGAACCCGGCCGAGTCGGTGATGGACTGGGTCAAGGGCTGGATGAATTGAGCACGAGCTTCTGAAGAGGGTGTGAAGTGAACAAGTGGTGGATACCTGCCCTGGCGGCAGTCAGCGTGCTGCACGGCTGTACCAGCGTCCCGCGTGGCAACATTCCGGTGGTCGATTCGAGCACCCGGGTTTCGAACAGCGAGCGCATTGCGGCCAACCGCACCTCGGCCTACCCGACCAGCGGCGGCAGCAGCCAGGCGCAGGCGTTGCCCGAGGACTCCGGCGTGACCGTGATGATCCCGCAGGGCACCGGCGGCGCGCCGATCCAGTCGTTCCCGGCCGGCAGCGGCGCGGCACCGATCAGCACCGGCCCGATCACACCAGGCCCGGTCAGCAGCGCCCCGATCGCGACCAACCCCAACCCGGTCGCCGACGAGCCCTTCGACATCGCCTCGATGAGCAACCCGGCACCGGTCACCAGCGCGCCAACCGGCATTCCGCGCGGTAATGTCTCCGGCGGTGGCCTGTCCGCCGACGAACAGCTCGACGGCCCGGTACTGGCATTGCTGACCACCGCCCAGCAGCAGCAGGGCAGTGGCGACTTCAATGGCGCCGCCTCGAGCCTGGAGCGTGCCCAGCGCATCGCCCCGCGTGAGCCGCAAGTGCTGTTCCGCCTGGCCCAGGTGCGCCTGTCGCAAGGTGACGCGGCGCAGTCGGAGCAACTGGCCCGCCGTGCCCTGACCTACGCCAACGGTCGCCCCGACCTGCAGGCGCAGCTTTGGAATACCATCGCTCAGTCCCGCGAGAAGCAGGGTGACAGCGCTGGCGCGGCTCTGGCGCGGCAGAAGGCGCGGGTCAACCTGTGATGGAACAGCGCATCCTCGACATCGCCGACCACCTGCTGCTGATCGAGCGCGAGCTCAAGGTCCAGGGCTGGTGGAGCGACGCCGCGCCCAGCCCAGAAGCACTGGCCAGCGTGGTGCCGTTCGCGGTCGACAGCATGGCCTTCGAGCAGTGGCTGCAATGGATCTTCCTGCCACGCATGAAGCTGATTCTCGAGCACGGCCACCCGCTGCCCAATGCTTCCGGCATCCTGGTGATGGCTGAAACGGTGTTCGTCGACCGTCCGGAACAAAGCCGCGAACTACGGCGGCTGCTGGCAGAATTCGACCAATTGATCAGTCCTTCCGCCTGATTTCTTCTCTTTTTCCTGTTAGGGCCGCAGATTGTGGCCCTTTTTTATGGAAATCTTAATATTCCTGCTGCTGTGCGCCTTTTTAGTGGTGCTGGAAATTCATCTTGCCGAAAAATTGGCAATAATTTCTCTTGACTTGTGCGCGCCGAATCACAAGAATCCAGATTCCGCTGTAGAGGGACTGCCAGAAGCAGACCCGCTAAGCAGATCATGAGGCGCACACCCGCGCCGACTTGTAACACCCCGCAACGCGTTACCTCGCGCTGGGTGGGAAGGCCCGCAACACACCAGGGCAGTCCCAATACTTGCTCAGTCAGTGCTGACGTTCGCTCATGCTCTGCTTGGCAGTAAACCTATTAAGACCCGCTCAGTGAGGGCGGTATTCTGGCGTTTTAGAGGTGAACAACGTGGAGCTTTTATCTGGCGCTGAGATGGTCGTCCGCTTCTTGCGTGACGAAGGCGTTAAGCACATCTACGGGTACCCTGGTGGTGCTCTCCTTCATGTTTACGATGCCCTGTTCAAGGAACCGGAAGTCCAGCACATCCTGGTTCGTCACGAGCAGGCTGCCACCCATATGGCGGACGGTTACGCCCGCGCCACCGGCAAGGCCGGCGTGGTGCTGGTGACTTCCGGCCCTGGCGCGACCAATGCCATCACCGGCATTGCCACCGCCTACATGGATTCCATACCGATGGTCATCCTGTCTGGCCAGGTGCCCAGCACCATGGTCGGTACCGACGCGTTCCAGGAAACCGACATGATCGGTATTTCCCGGCCGATCGTGAAGCACAGCTTCATGATCAAGCACGCTTCGGAAATCCCTGAAGTCCTGAAAAAAGCGTTCTATCTTGCGCAATCCGGCCGTCCCGGCCCGGTAGTGGTCGACATTCCAAAAGATATGACCAACCCGGCCGAGAAGTTCGAGTACATCTACCCGAAAAAGGTCAAGTTGCGTTCGTACAGCCCAGCCGTGCGCGGCCACTCCGGCCAGATCCGCAAGGCGGCCGAAATGCTCCTCGCGGCCAAGCGCCCGATCGTCTACTCCGGCGGCGGCGTAATCCTGGGTGGCGGCTCCGAAGCCCTCACCGAAATCGCCAGGTCGCTGAACCTGCCGGTCACCAACACCTTGATGGGCCTCGGTGGCTTCCCCGGCACCGACCGCCAGTTCCTCGGCATGCTCGGCATGCACGGCAGCTACACCGCCAACATGGCCATGCACCACGCCGACGTGATCTTCGCCGTCGGTGCGCGTTTCGACGACCGCGTGGTCAACGGCCCGGCCAAGTTCTGCCCGAACGCCAAGATCATCCACATCGACATCGACCCGGCGTCGATCTCCAAGATGATCAAGGCTGACGTACCGATCGTCGGCCCGGTCGAAAGCGTGCTCAGCGAAATGCTCACCATCTTGAAAGAGATCGGTGAGCAGCCCGACAAGGCCGCGATCGACGCCTGGTGGAAGCAGATCGACGAATGGCGCGGCGACGGTGAGCTGTTCCCCTACGACAAGGGCGACGGCAACATCATCAAGCCGCAGCAGGTGATCGAGACCCTGTGCGAAGTCACGAAAGGCGACGCCTTCGTCACCTCCGACGTGGGCCAGCACCAGATGTTCGCGGCGCAGTACTACCGCTTCAACAAACCCAACCGCTGGATCAACTCCGGTGGCCTGGGCACCATGGGCTTCGGCTTCCCCGCGGCCATGGGCGTCAAGCTCAACTTCCCCGACCAGGACGTGGCCTGCGTTACCGGTGAAGGCAGCATCCAGATGAACATCCAGGAGCTGTCCACCTGCATGCAGTACGGTTTGCCGGTGAAGATCGTCAACCTGAACAACGGTGTGTTGGGCATGGTCCGCCAATGGCAGGACATGTCCTACAACGGTCGTCACTCGCACTCCTACGTCGAGTCGCTGCCGGACTTCGTCAAGCTGGCCGAGGCCTATGGCCATGTGGGTATCCGCATCACCAGCCTGAAAGACCTCAAACCGAAACTCGAAGAGGCTTTCGCGATGAAGGACCGCCTGGTGTTCATCGACATCGCGGTCGACCGGACCGAGCACGTCTATCCGATGCAGATCAAGGACGGCTCGATGCGTGACATGTGGCTGAGCAAGACGGAGCGTACCTGATATGCGGCACATCATCTCCTTGCTGCTGGAAAACGAACCCGGTGCCTTGTCTCGCGTGGTCGGCCTGTTCTCCCAGCGCAACTACAACATTGAAAGCCTGACCGTGGCACCGACCGAAGACCCGACCCTGTCGCGTCTGACGCTGACCACCGTTGGCCATGACGAAGTGATCGAACAGATCACCAAGAACCTGAACAAGCTGGTCGAAGTGGTCAAGCTTGTCGACCTGTCGGAAAGCGCCCACATCGAGCGCGAACTGATGCTGGTCAAGGTCAAGGCCACCGGTGCCCAGCGTGCTGAAATCAAGCGCACCACGGACATCTTCCGTGGCCAGATCGTCGACGTGACCGCCAGCGTGTACACCGTGCAGCTGAGCGGTACCAGCGACAAACTGGACAGCTTCATCCAGGCCATCGGCACCGCATCGATTCTCGAAACCGTGCGCAGTGGCGTCACCGGCATTGCCCGTGGCGACAAAGTGCTCAGCATCTAACTTCAAAAATTAGCGATGGCTCCGCAGGGGCCGAGATATAACCAGGGGTATTTTCATGAAAGTTTTCTACGACAAAGACTGCGACCTCTCCATCATCCAGGGCAAGAAAGTCGCCATCATCGGTTACGGTTCGCAAGGCCACGCCCAGGCGTGCAACCTGAAGGACTCCGGTGTGGATGTCACCATCGGTCTGCGTAAAGGTTCGGCCACCGTGGCCAAGGCCGAAGCCCACGGCCTGAAAGTGACCGACGTTGCCACTGCCGTCGCTGCCGCCGACCTGGTCATGATCCTCACCCCGGACGAATTCCAGGGCCAGCTGTACAAGCAAGAGATCGAGCCGAACATCAAGAAAGGCGCCACCCTGGCCTTCTCCCACGGCTTCGCGATCCACTACAACCAGGTCGTTCCGCGTGCCGACCTCGACGTGATCATGATCGCGCCGAAGGCCCCGGGCCACACCGTGCGCTCCGAGTTCGTCAAAGGCGGCGGCATCCCTGACCTGATCGCCATCTACCAGGACGCCTCGGGCAACGCCAAGAACGTCGCCCTGTCCTACGCTTCGGGCGTGGGCGGTGGCCGTACCGGCATCATCGAAACCACCTTCAAGGACGAGACCGAAACCGACCTGTTCGGTGAGCAGGCCGTTCTCTGCGGCGGTACTGTCGAGCTGGTCAAGGCTGGTTTCGAAACCCTGGTCGAAGCCGGTTACGCGCCGGAAATGGCCTACTTCGAGTGCTTGCACGAGCTGAAGCTGATCGTCGACCTCATGTACGAAGGCGGCATCGCCAACATGAACTACTCGATCTCCAACAACGCCGAGTACGGTGAGTACGTCACCGGCCCAGAAGTCATCAACGAAGAATCCCGCAAGGCCATGCGCAATGCTCTTAAGCGCATCCAGGACGGCGAGTACGCGAAGATGTTCATCTCCGAAGGCGCCACCAACTACCCATCGATGACCGCCAAGCGCCGCAACAACGCCGCCCACGGCATCGAAATCATCGGCGAGCAGCTGCGCTCGATGATGCCGTGGATCTCGGCCAACAAGATCGTCGACAAGACCAAGAACTAAGGTCCTGCTTCGATAAATGAAAAACGCGGCTTCGGCCGCGTTTTTTCGTTTGCGCGGCCAGCTTCTGGTATAAAGCGACCAGTGGCTCGCCGTCAGCACCCGTTTCGCGAGCCCATGTCGAACATATTCCACCCTGTTGCAAGGTACTTTTCATGAGCGAACGTCCCGAAGAGCCGAACAAGCCCTCCGACGCCGAAAGCCTGCTACCTGTCGATGAGCATGTCGAGGAAGGCCACGATGCCGAAGGGCGCAAGGTCCGCCACCGCGGTATCTACCTGCTGCCCAACCTGTTCACCACCGCGAACCTGTTCGCCGGCTTCTATTCCATCATCAGTTCGATGAGCGCGCAGAGCGCGGGCGACCCGCGCGAGGCTAGCAAGTATTTCGCCTTCGCCGCGATTGCGATCTTCGTTGCCATGGTGCTCGACAGCCTTGATGGCCGCGTGGCACGCATGACCAACACCCAGAGCGCCTTCGGTGCCGAGTACGACTCGCTGTCGGACATGGTTGCCTTTGGTGTGGCGCCGGCGCTGCTGGCCTTTGGCTGGGCATTGGGCGACATGGGCAAGGTCGGCTGGATGGTCGCCTTCATCTATGTGGCGGGCGCGGCACTGCGCCTGGCGCGCTTCAACACCCAGGTCGGTACCGCCGACAAGCGCTACTTCATCGGCTTGGCCAGCCCGGCCGCGGCCGGCGTGGTGGCCGGTACCGTGTGGGCGTTCAGCGACTATGGTATCCAGGGCTCCAAGCTGTCGTTCCTGGTGGCCTTGCTGGTGGCCGCTGCGGGCATGCTGATGGTCAGCAACATCAAGTACAACAGCTTCAAGGAGCTGGACCTCAAGGGCCGTGTACCGTTCGTTGCGATCCTGGCCGTGGTGCTGGTGTTCGCCGTGGTGTTCAGCGACCCACCCCGCATCCTGCTGCTGATCTTCCTCGGTTACGCGATTTCCGGCCCGGTGCAGTACCTGCTGCGTGGCCGTCGTCGCAAAGTCTGAATGATTTAATCGCGGAATAACCTGCCGGCTCCATAGTCTTATGGGTACATCAGTTGCCCATACTGTGGAGCCGCCATGCTCATCAAGCTATCCCGTGCTTCCGACTGCAAGCCGTCGGACGTCACCCCCGAAGACATCTACCTTTCACGTCGTACCCTGCTGGGTGGTGCTGCGGCCGGCTTGGCCCTGGGCGCACTTCCGCGCCTGAGTAAGGCAGCCGAGCCCTCGCGTTATGCCGATGCCGCCGCCGGCAATGCACCTGCCTGGTTCGCCGACAAGCTGGCGGCGACTCGCTGGCAGGCAGTGACCGTAAGCGGCGAGGCGATTACGCCGTTCAAGGATGCCACCCACTACAACAACTTCTACGAGTTCGGGCCTGACAAGGGCGACCCGGCGGCCAATGCCGGCAGCCTCAAGACCGAACCATGGAGCCTGGTGGTCGATGGCGAGGTGACCAAGCCTGGCCGTTATGCGTTGGAAGACTTCGTCAAACCCTACCAGCTCGAGGAGCGCATCTATCGGTTGCGCTGTGTCGAGGCCTGGTCGATGGTCATCCCGTGGCTGGGCTTTCCCTTGTCCGAGGTGCTCAAGCAGGTCGAGCCCACTTCGAAGGCGCGTTATATCCGATTCGAAACCCTGCAGGATCCCAAGAGCATGCCTGGGCAGCGCTCGGGCTTCGCCCTGATCGACTGGCCCTATGTGGAAGGTTTGCGCTTGGACGAGGCAATGAATCCGTTGGCGATCCTGGCGGTGGGCATGTATGGCCGCGAGCTGGCCAACCAGAACGGTGCGCCGCTGCGTCTGGTGGTGCCGTGGAAGTATGGCTTCAAGAGCATCAAGTCGATCGTGCGCATCAGCCTAGTGGCGGAGCAGCCGCGCACCACTTGGCAGGGGCTGGCGCCGGACGAGTATGGCTTCTATGCCAACGTCAACCCGACGGTCGACCACCCGCGCTGGACCCAAGCCCGGGAGCGGCGGCTGCCCAGCGGGCTGTTCAGTCCCAATGTGCGTGACACACTGATGTTCAATGGCTACGCCGATGAAGTGGCGTCGCTGTATACCGGGCTCGATCTGCGGAAGAACTACTGATGCGCTATCCCTGGTTTCGCCTGGCGATCTTCGTGTTGGGTTGCCTGTTTCCGTTGTGGTGGTTCTATGAAGCCGCCATGGGGCTGCTTGGGCCGGACCCGGGGAAGATCATGATGGACCGGCTTGGGTTGGGGGCATTGGTATTTCTCCTGATCACCCTGAGCATGACGCCGCTGCAGCGGCTGACTGGTTGGTCGGGGTGGATCGTGGTGCGTCGCCAGCTGGGGTTGTGGTGCTTTGCTTATATAGTGCTGCACCTGGTTTCCTATCTGGTGTTCATCCTCGGTCTGGACTGGGGGCAGTTCGGGGTGGAGCTGCGCAAGCGGCCCTACATTATTGTGGGTGCGCTGGGTTTCCTTGGGTTGTTGGCGTTGGCGGTCACGTCCAATCGGTATAGCCAGCGGCGGCTGGGGGCGCGCTGGAAGAAGCTGCATCGGCTGGTTTATGTGATTCTCGGGTTGGGGTTGCTGCATTTCTTGTGGATCGTGCGTTCGGATCTGAAGGAGTGGGCGATCTATGCGGGGATTGGTGGGGTGCTGCTGGTGATGAGGATTCCGCCGGTGTGGCGGCGGGTGCCGCGGTTGATGGGTGGGCGGGGGAGGGCGGCGTAAAGTAGGTTGGGTTTGCAGGGTGTCTGTCTTGGTTTCTCCGGCGCCCTGTAGATCGAGCGCCGCCCGCGCGGCGCATCGCGGATGAATCCGCTCCTACCTCTATTGCAACGTGCCGCACCTGTGAGGCCATGGTTGCCCGCCTTCTCGCCCGCCGCCATACCGTATCGTGCCAAACCTGTAGGAGCGGATTCATCCGCGATGCGCCGCAAGGCGGCGCTCGATCCCAAGGGCGGTGCAGGTGCTGAGCACACGCCTGGTGGCCGTGATGCGGTCATTTCGCTAATTATTTGAAATTATTGAAATTAAAGGTTGACGGGGTTTCAGATCCCCTTATAATGCGCCCCACTTCCAGCGACAACGGAACGCGAAACTCCTTGAGAATCAACGAGTTAAGCGAGTTCGAAGGTGCTGGAAGGGCTTCGGTTTCACATCGAAAGCGGTGAAAAAGGTGGTTGACAGCAGGTTGTAACGCTGTATGATTCGCCTCCCGCTACGAGAGATCGCAGCGAGTTAAGCGGTTGAAGTTGAACGAAAAACTTCGAAAATAACGCTTGACACGAAATGAGGTTAGCGTAGAATGCGCGCCTCGGTTGAGACGAAACGCTCTTAACCAATCGCTCTTTAACAAATTGAATCAAGCAATTCGTGTGGGTGCTTGTGAGTACGGGCTGATAGTCACCAAGATTATCAGCATCACAAGTGGCCATGCGAGAAATCACATAGTCATTTGAGATTGCTGAGCCAAGTTTAGGGTTTCTTAAAAACCCAAGCAGTATTGAACTGAAGAGTTTGATCATGGCTCAGATTGAACGCTGGCGGCAGGCCTAACACATGCAAGTCGAGCGGATGACGGGAGCTTGCTCCTTGATTCAGCGGCGGACGGGTGAGTAATGCCTAGGAATCTGCCTGGTAGTGGGGGACAACGTTTCGAAAGGAACGCTAATACCGCATACGTCCTACGGGAGAAAGCAGGGGACCTTCGGGCCTTGCGCTATCAGATGAGCCTAGGTCGGATTAGCTAGTTGGTGGGGTAATGGCTCACCAAGGCGACGATCCGTAACTGGTCTGAGAGGATGATCAGTCACACTGGAACTGAGACACGGTCCAGACTCCTACGGGAGGCAGCAGTGGGGAATATTGGACAATGGGCGAAAGCCTGATCCAGCCATGCCGCGTGTGTGAAGAAGGTCTTCGGATTGTAAAGCACTTTAAGTTGGGAGGAAGGGCAGTAAGTTAATACCTTGCTGTTTTGACGTTACCGACAGAATAAGCACCGGCTAACTCTGTGCCAGCAGCCGCGGTAATACAGAGGGTGCAAGCGTTAATCGGAATTACTGGGCGTAAAGCGCGCGTAGGTGGTTCGTTAAGTTGGATGTGAAAGCCCCGGGCTCAACCTGGGAACTGCATCCAAAACTGGCGAGCTAGAGTATGGTAGAGGGTGGTGGAATTTCCTGTGTAGCGGTGAAATGCGTAGATATAGGAAGGAACACCAGTGGCGAAGGCGACCACCTGGACTGATACTGACACTGAGGTGCGAAAGCGTGGGGAGCAAACAGGATTAGATACCCTGGTAGTCCACGCCGTAAACGATGTCAACTAGCCGTTGGAATCCTTGAGATTTTAGTGGCGCAGCTAACGCATTAAGTTGACCGCCTGGGGAGTACGGCCGCAAGGTTAAAACTCAAATGAATTGACGGGGGCCCGCACAAGCGGTGGAGCATGTGGTTTAATTCGAAGCAACGCGAAGAACCTTACCAGGCCTTGACATGCAGAGAACTTTCCAGAGATGGATTGGTGCCTTCGGGAACTCTGACACAGGTGCTGCATGGCTGTCGTCAGCTCGTGTCGTGAGATGTTGGGTTAAGTCCCGTAACGAGCGCAACCCTTGTCCTTAGTTACCAGCACGTTATGGTGGGCACTCTAAGGAGACTGCCGGTGACAAACCGGAGGAAGGTGGGGATGACGTCAAGTCATCATGGCCCTTACGGCCTGGGCTACACACGTGCTACAATGGTCGGTACAGAGGGTTGCCAAGCCGCGAGGTGGAGCTAATCTCACAAAACCGATCGTAGTCCGGATCGCAGTCTGCAACTCGACTGCGTGAAGTCGGAATCGCTAGTAATCGCAAATCAGAATGTTGCGGTGAATACGTTCCCGGGCCTTGTACACACCGCCCGTCACACCATGGGAGTGGGTTGCACCAGAAGTAGCTAGTCTAACCTTCGGGGGGACGGTTACCACGGTGTGATTCATGACTGGGGTGAAGTCGTAACAAGGTAGCCGTAGGGGAACCTGCGGCTGGATCACCTCCTTAATCGACGACATCAGCCTACTGATGAGCTCCCACACGAATTGCTTGATTCATTGTGTAAAGACGATGCTGTAACGCGACCCTGTTATAGGTCTGTAGCTCAGTTGGTTAGAGCGCACCCCTGATAAGGGTGAGGTCGGCAGTTCAAATCTGCCCAGACCTACCAATTACTTGGTGCGGCCTAGAATACGGGGCCATAGCTCAGCTGGGAGAGCGCCTGCCTTGCACGCAGGAGGTCAGCGGTTCGATCCCGCTTGGCTCCACCACTCTTTCAGGTTTCGCAGCACTGCTCAGAACTTAGAAATGAGCATTCGGTGATGAATGTTGATTTCTGACTTTTGTCAGATCGTTCTTTAAAAATTCGGATATGTGATAGAAATAGACTGAACACCAGTTTCACTGCTGGTGGATCAGGCTAAGGTAAAATTTGTGAGTTCTGCTCGAAAGAGCGACGTGCGAATTTTCGGCGAATGTCGTCTTCACAGTATAACCAGATTGCTTGGGGTTATATGGTCAAGTGAAGAAGCGCATACGGTGGATGCCTTGGCAGTCAGAGGCGATGAAAGACGTGGTAGCCTGCGATAAGCTTTGGGGAGTCGGCAAACAGACTGTGATCCAGAGATCTCTGAATGGGGGAACCCACTCAGCACAAGCTGAGTATCTTGTACTGAATACATAGGTGCAAGAGGCGAACCAGGGGAACTGAAACATCTAAGTACCCTGAGGAAAAGAAATCAACCGAGATTCCCTTAGTAGTGGCGAGCGAACGGGGACCAGCCCTTAAGCTGGTTTGAGATTAGTGGAACGCTCTGGAAAGTGCGGCCATAGTGGGTGATAGCCCCGTACACGAAAATCTCTTGCCAGTGAAATCGAGTAGGACGGAGCACGAGAAACTTTGTCTGAACATGGGGGGACCATCCTCCAAGGCTAAATACTACTGACTGACCGATAGTGAACCAGTACCGTGAGGGAAAGGCGAAAAGAACCCCGGAGAGGGGAGTGAAATAGAACCTGAAACCGTATGCGTACAAGCAGTGGGAGCCTACTTTGTTAGGTGACTGCGTACCTTTTGTATAATGGGTCAGCGACTTATATTCAGTGGCGAGCTTAACCGAATAGGGGAGGCGTAGCGAAAGCGAGTCTTAATAGGGCGCTTTAGTCGCTGGGTATAGACCCGAAACCGGGCGATCTATCCATGGGCAGGTTGAAGGTTAGGTAACACTGACTGGAGGACCGAACCGACTACCGTTGAAAAGTTAGCGGATGACCTGTGGATCGGAGTGAAAGGCTAATCAAGCTCGGAGATAGCTGGTTCTCCTCGAAAGCTATTTAGGTAGCGCCTCATGTATCACTGTAGGGGGTAGAGCACTGTTTCGGCTAGGGGGTCATCCCGACTTACCAAACCGATGCAAACTCCGAATACCTACAAGTGCCGAGCATGGGAGACACACGGCGGGTGCTAACGTCCGTCGTGAAAAGGGAAACAACCCAGACCGTCAGCTAAGGTCCCAAAGTCATGGTTAAGTGGGAAACGATGTGGGAAGGCTTAGACAGCTAGGAGGTTGGCTTAGAAGCAGCCACCCTTTAAAGAAAGCGTAATAGCTCACTAGTCGAGTCGGCCTGCGCGGAAGATGTAACGGGGCTCAAACCATGCACCGAAGCTACGGGTATCACCTTTGGTGATGCGGTAGAGGAGCGTTCTGTAAGCCTGTGAAGGTGAGTTGAGAAGCTTGCTGGAGGTATCAGAAGTGCGAATGCTGACATGAGTAACGACAATGCGAGTGAAAAACTCGCACGCCGAAAGACCAAGGTTTCCTGCGCAACGTTAATCGACGCAGGGTTAGTCGGTCCCTAAGGCGAGGCTGAAAAGCGTAGTCGATGGAAAACAGGTTAATATTCCTGTACTTCCAGTTATTGCGATGGAGGGACGGAGAAGGCTAGGCCAGCTTGGCGTTGGTTGTCCAAGTTTAAGGTGGTAGGCTGAGATCTTAGGCAAATCCGGGATCTCAAGGCCGAGAGCTGATGACGAGTGCTCATTAGAGCGCGAAGTGGTTGATGCCATGCTTCCAAGAAAAGCTCCTAAGCTTCAGATAACTGGGAACCGTACCCCAAACCGACACAGGTGGTTAGGTAGAGAATACCAAGGCGCTTGAGAGAACTCGGGTGAAGGAACTAGGCAAAATGGCACCGTAACTTCGGGAGAAGGTGCGCCGGTGAGGGTGAAGCACTTGCTGCGTAAGCCCACGCCGGTCGAAGATACCAGGCCGCTGCGACTGTTTATTAAAAACACAGCACTCTGCAAACACGAAAGTGGACGTATAGGGTGTGACGCCTGCCCGGTGCCGGAAGGTTAATTGATGGGGTTAGCGCAAGCGAAGCTCTTGATCGAAGCCCCGGTAAACGGCGGCCGTAACTATAACGGTCCTAAGGTAGCGAAATTCCTTGTCGGGTAAGTTCCGACCTGCACGAATGGCGTAACGATGGCGGCGCTGTCTCCACCCGAGACTCAGTGAAATTGAAATCGCTGTGAAGATGCAGTGTATCCGCGGCTAGACGGAAAGACCCCGTGAACCTTTACTATAGCTTTGCACTGGACTTTGAGCTTGCTTGTGTAGGATAGGTGGGAGGCTTTGAAGTGGGGACGCCAGTTCTCATGGAGCCATCCTTGAAATACCACCCTGGCAACCTTGAGGTTCTAACTCAGGTCCGTTATCCGGATCGAGGACAGTGTATGGTGGGTAGTTTGACTGGGGCGGTCTCCTCCCAAAGAGTAACGGAGGAGTACGAAGGTGCGCTCAGACCGGTCGGAAATCGGTCGTAGAGTATAAAGGCAAAAGCGCGCTTGACTGCGAGACAAACACGTCGAGCAGGTACGAAAGTAGGTCTTAGTGATCCGGTGGTTCTGTATGGAAGGGCCATCGCTCAACGGATAAAAGGTACTCCGGGGATAACAGGCTGATACCGCCCAAGAGTTCATATCGACGGCGGTGTTTGGCACCTCGATGTCGGCTCATCACATCCTGGGGCTGAAGCCGGTCCCAAGGGTATGGCTGTTCGCCATTTAAAGTGGTACGCGAGCTGGGTTTAGAACGTCGTGAGACAGTTCGGTCCCTATCTGCCGTGGACGTTTGAGATTTGAGAGGGGCTGCTCCTAGTACGAGAGGACCGGAGTGGACGAACCTCTGGTGTTCCGGTTGTCACGCCAGTGGCATTGCCGGGTAGCTATGTTCGGAAGAGATAACCGCTGAAAGCATCTAAGCGGGAAACTTGCCTCAAGATGAGATCTCACTGGAGCCTTGAGCTCCCTGAAGGGCCGTCGAAGACTACGACGTTGATAGGTTGGGTGTGTAAGCGCTGTGAGGCGTTGAGCTAACCAATACTAATTGCCCGTGAGGCTTGACCATATAACACCCAAGCAATCTGCACATGAACGCAGATTGTGGTGGTGAAGACGAAAGAACCGAAAGTTCGCAGCTTCACAAAGATCACATATCCGAATTCGCTGGAGTATCCATCTGGATCTTCTGGCAACAGAATTTCTTGACGACCATAGAGCATTGGAACCACCTGATCCCATCCCGAACTCAGCAGTGAAACGATGCATCGCCGATGGTAGTGTGGGGTTTCCCCATGTGAGAGTAGGTCATCGTCAAGATTCATTTCGCAAAACCCCTATCTGCGCATGCAGGTAGGGGTTTTGTCTTTGCGCCCAAGAAACACGCGCCCTCTGTAGGAGCCGGCCTTGCCGGCGAACACCGGCTATGCCGGTGCCAGCCACCGCGTCGCGCCCTTCGCCGGCAAGCCGGCTCCTACGAATATAGAGGTGTGACCCGAACATGGGCACAGTTCCTCACAAGGGTCGTCTCCCATAATTCGAGTCAGAACACTAGAATAGAGCCGACGCATCCATTCAGAACTTCCCTATGCCCAACCCTTCCGATCCCGAAGCGCTCGCGCAATTGCCGCTGGATGATCTCGTGGCCTGCCACGAGTGCGACCTGCTGATGCGCAAGACGACGCTACAGAATGACGAGAAGGCCCATTGCCCGCGGTGTGGCTATGAGCTCTACGCTCACCGCCACAATGTCGTCAATCGCAGCCTCGCCCTGGTACTGACAGCCTTGTTGCTCTACGTGCCGGCCAACTTCCTGCCGATCATGCAGCTGCACCTGCTGGGCCAGACCTCCGACGACACGGTCTGGAGTGGCGTGCTCGGCCTGTACAACTCACAGATGCGTGGCATTGCCGTTGTCGTGTTCCTCTGCAGCATGGCTATCCCATTGCTCAAGCTGCTGTGCCAGCTGCTTGTGCTGCTGAGCATCCGCCTGAACATCGGCCGTAGTTACGGCCTGCTGATCTATCGTATCTACCACCACCTGCGTGAGTGGGGGATGCTCGAGGTCTATTTCATGGGCGTGCTGGTGGCCATCGTCAAGCTGGTCGACCTGGCCGAGCTGAGCATCGGCCTTGGCCTGTTCTGCTTCATCAGCCTATTGCTGGTCCAGGTATGGCTGGAGGTGGTGATGTCACCCCACCAGATCTGGGTGGCGTTGTCCGGGGAGGATGCCCATGCGGGCGATTGATGCCGGTATCCTGATCTGCAACGAGTGCCATGAGCTCAACCGGCACGAGCCTGATAGCACTTCGCAGGCCTGCACCCGTTGTGGCGCCGTGGTCCATGCGCGCAGGCCCAACAGCATCGCGCGCACCTGGGCGCTGCTGATCACGGCGATGGTGCTCTACATCCCGGCCAACGTGCTGCCGATCATGACCGTCAGCGCCTTGGGCCAGGGCAGCCCCGACACGATCATGTCCGGGGTCATCACCCTGCTCAAGCACGGCATGCTCCCTATCGCCGCGGTAGTGTTCATCGCCAGCATCCTGGTGCCGACCTTCAAGCTGGTCGGCATCGCCCTGCTGCTGTACTCGGTGCAACGCCACCAGCCGCTGTCGGCGCGCCAGCGCATCCTCATGTACCGCTTCATCGAATTCATCGGCCGCTGGTCCATGCTCGACATCTTCGTCATCGCCATCCTCGTGGCGGTGGTGAATTTCGGTCGCATTGCCAGTGTCGAAGCCAACCTGGGCGCCGTCGCCTTCGCCACCGTGGTGATCCTGACGATGCTCGCCGCCTTAACTTTCGATCCCCGACTGATCTGGGACAACACGGAGTCGGATGACGACCATGAGTGACTTGCCTACGGCTAAAACCCGCCCCGCTTCAAACTGGTCGGCCATCTGGATCCTGCCGCTGATTGCCCTGGCCATCGGCGGCTGGCTGGCCTGGCAGGCCTATCGCGACGCCGGCATCGAAATCCAGGTGCGCTTCGAGACCGGTGAAGGCATCGTCGCCAACAAGACCGAGGTCATCTACAAGGGGATGTCGGTGGGCAAGGTCACCGCCCTGGTGCTGGACAACAAGGGCGATAACCGAGGCGTCGTCGCCACCATCGAGATGAGAAAGGAAGCGGGGCCGCACCTGACCACTGGGACGCGGTTCTGGCTGGTGAAGCCGAGTGTCAGTCTGGCCGGTATCTCGGGCCTGGAGACGCTGGTTTCCGGCAACTACATTGCCGTGGATCCGGGGGAGGGCGAGTTGACCAAGCGTTATACCGCGCTCAAGGAGGCGCCCCCTCTGTCTGACGAGGAGCCTGGCCTGCACCTGACCCTGAAGGCCGAACGCCTTGGCTCGCTCAATCGTGACAGCCCAGTCTTCTATAAGCAGATCCAGGTGGGTCGAGTGAAGAGCTACCGGCTTTCCGAGGACCAGAACACGGTGGAGATCAAGGTCTTCATTGTGCCTGCCTATGCGAGCCTGGTGCGCAAGCACACGCGTTTCTGGAATGCCAGCGGGGTCAGTATCGACGCCGACCTTTCCGGCGTGAAAGTGCGTACCGAGTCGCTGTCGAGCATCGTCGCCGGCGGTATTGCCTTCGCCACGCCCGAGAATCGCAAGGACAGCCCGCCCACCGACCCAAGCCTGCCGTTCCGCTTGTACGAGGATTTCGATGCTGCCCAGGCCGGCATCCGCGTGAAGGTCAAACTCAGTGACTTCGAGGGCCTGCAGAAAGGTCGTACACCGGTTCTCTATAAAGGCATCCAGGTCGGCACGCTAAAGGACCTGAAGATTGAAGGTGACCTCTCCAACGCCACGGCCGAGCTGACCTTGGACCCATTGGCCGAAGACTATCTGGTCGAGGGGACGCAGTTCTGGGTGGTCAAGCCGTCCATCTCGCTTGCTGGTATCACCGGCCTTGAGGCCTTGGTGAAGGGCAACTACATCGCCGTTCGCCCGGGTGAGCCGGGTGCCAAGCCCCTGCGCGAGTTCGAGGCGCGCGCCAAAGCGCCGCCGCTGGACTTGAAGGCCCCTGGCCTGCACATGGTGCTGTTCGCCGACACCCTGGGTTCGCTGGAGGTGGGCAGCCCGGTCATGTATCGCCAGGTGCGCGTGGGTAGCGTGCAGAGCTACCAGTTCGCGCGTAACAGCAAGCGGATCCTGATCGGCGTGCACATCGAAAAGGAGTACGCCAACCTGGTCAACGGCTCCACGCGTTTCTGGAATGCCAGCGGTATCACCCTGACCGGTGGGCTGTCGGGTATTCAGGTCAAGAGTGAGTCGTTGCAGACCCTCATGGCGGGCGGTATCGCCTTCGACACCCCAAAGCCCGACGTGCCGCTCAAGCGTCGCATCCCGCGCTTCCGCTTGCATGAAAGCCAGGATGCGGCCAACCGTGCCGGTACCTTGGTCACCATCCGTGTCGAGCGTGCCGATGGCCTCAAGCCCGGCACGCCAATCCGCTTCCGCGGGCTCGATGTGGGCAGCGTCGAAAGCGTCGACCTGACGAGCGACTTGCAGGCTGTGCTGCTCAGGGCGCGCATCACCCAGTCGGCGGAGCGTATCGCCCGTGCCGGGACGCAGTTCTGGGTGGTCAAGCCAGCATTGGGCCTGGTACGTACCGAGAACCTCGACACGCTGGTGGGTGGCCAGTACCTGGAAGTGTTGCCGGCGCTCAAGGACAAGGGGCCGCAGCGCGATTTCATTGCACTTGCCGATGCGCCTGAAGTGAAAGGTGAGGAGGTCGGCCTGCCGCTGACCCTGAGTGCACCGCGGCGCGGCTCGATCAAGCCGGGCGTGCCGGTGACCTATCGTGAGGTCACCGTGGGCAAGGTCGTTGGATTCGAGCTGGGGCAGACTGCCGACCGGGTACTTATCCACATCCTTATCGAGCCACGCTACGCAGGCCTGGTGCGCGGTGGCAGCCGGTTCTGGAACAGCAGTGGGTTTGGCTTCGACTGGGGGCTGTTCAAGGGCGCCACGGTGCGTACTGAGTCCGTGGAAACGCTGATTGCAGGCGGCATCGCCTTCGCCACTCCGGATGGTGAGCAGATGGGTAACCCGGCGCGGCCGCAGCAGACCTTTGCCTTGTTCGACAAGCCCGAGGATGCGTGGCTGGAGTGGGCGCCGAAGATTCAGATCGGCAAGTGATTGAAAGTGGGGTCGCCAAGCGGCTCCATCGGCCTGTAGGAGCCGGCTTGCCGGCGAATGCATCGATATGGGCGATACACATGTGTCGTCTGTGCTTGCCCTTTCGCCAGCAAGGCTGGCTCCTACGGGGTGCGGAGCACGGCAGCGGCAAATCACAGGCATAAAAAAACCGACCCTAGGGTCGGTTTTTTCGACAAGAACGTCGCTTAGGCAGCTGCAGCTTCTTTCAGCGCCTTGATGTGGCCATTCAGACGGCCTTTGTGGCGAGCAGCTTTGTTCTTGTGGATGATGCCCTTGTCGGCCATACGGTCGATTACAGGCACAGCCAGAACGTAAGCGGCTTGCGCTTTTTCGGCGTCTTTTGCGTCGATGGCCTTGACTACATTCTTGATGTAGGTGCGGACCATGGAACGCAGGCTGGCGTTGTGGCTGCGACGCTTCTCAGCCTGTTTTGCACGTTTCTTGGCGGAAGGTGTGTTGGCCACCGTCGAGCTCCTCGAAAGACTTTAGGTAAATAGCAAACAAAATAGGCCGCGAATCATGCCGACGAGTCGAACGGATGTCAAGGCCACCTGCAAGGTTCCGCCGAGTGGTGGGTCGATGAGCGGAAAGATTCCTTTCTGCGGCGCGACCTGTAAACTCGGGAATTTTTGGCTCCCCTGCGAAGGCGCGGGAGTATCGCACATTCGGACGCTGTCTGGCAGCGCCCTCTGCCCTTGGCGTGAAACTTTTCGATGAACCTGCTCAAATCCCTGGCCGCAGTCAGCTCGATTACCATGATTTCCCGGGTGCTCGGCTTCGTGCGCGACACCATCCTGGCACGGGTTTTCGGTGCCGGCGTCGCCACCGACGCCTTCTTCATCGCCTTCAAGCTGCCCAACCTGCTGCGGCGAATCTTCGCCGAGGGGGCATTCTCCCAGGCCTTCGTGCCCATCCTGGCCGAGTACAAGACCCAGCAGGGCGAGGAGGCCACCCGCACCTTCATCGCCTATGTGAGCGGCTTGCTGACCCTGGCCCTGGCCCTGGTCACCGTGATCGGCGTCCTCGCCGCCCCCTGGGTGGTCTGGGCCACGGCGCCCGGTTTTGTCGACAGCACCGAAAAGTACGAGCTGACCACCTCGCTGCTGCGGGTGACCTTTCCTTATATATTGCTGATCTCGCTGTCGTCGCTGGCCGGGGCCATCCTCAACACCTGGAACCGCTTCAGCGTGCCGGCCTTCACGCCGACCCTGCTCAACGTGGCGATGATCGCCTTCGCCGTGTTCCTCACGCCCTACTTCGACCCACCCATCATGGCCCTGGGCTGGGGCGTGCTGGCCGGCGGCCTGGCGCAGTTGCTGTACCAGCTGCCAGCACTGAAGAAGATCGGCATGCTTGTGCTGCCACGCCTGAACCTGCGAGATGCCGGCGTATGGCGGGTGCTCAAGCAGATGCTGCCGGCTATCCTTGGCGTGTCGGTGAGCCAGATCTCGCTGATCATCAACACCATCTTCGCCTCCTTCCTGGTGGCGGGGTCGGTGTCGTGGATGTACTACGCCGACCGCCTGATGGAGCTGCCCTCCGGCGTGCTGGGCGTGGCGTTGGGCACCATCCTGCTGCCCACCTTGGCCAAGACCTACGCCAACAAGGACCGTGAAGAGTATTCGCGGATCCTCGACTGGGGCCTGCGCCTGTGCTTCCTGCTGGTGTTGCCCTGCACCCTGGCCCTGGCGATCCTCGCCGAGCCGTTGACCGTGGCGCTATTCCAGTACGGCAAGTTCACGGCCTTTGACGCTGCCATGACCCAGCGCGCGCTGATCGCCTATTCGGTAGGCCTGCTGGCAATCATCCTGGTCAAGGTACTGGCACCTGGCTTCTATGCGCAGCAGAATATCCGCACGCCGGTGAGGATCGCGATCTTCACCCTGGTCTGCACCCAGCTGTTCAACCTGGCCCTGGTCGGCCCGCTGGCTCACGCCGGCCTGGCCCTGGCGATCAGCCTGGGGGCCTGCCTCAACGCCGGCTTGCTGTTCTGGAAACTGCGCAGCCAGCGGTTGTACCAGCCGCAGCCGGGCTGGACAGTGTTCCTGCTCAAGCTGGTACTGGCGGTCACCTTGATGTCGGCCGTGCTGCTGCTGGGCATGCACTACCTGCCGGCCTGGGCGCAGGGCGACATGCTGGCGCGCTTCCTGCGCCTGGGCGGCCTGATCGCGGCCGGCGTAGTGACCTACTTCGGCTGCTTGTTCCTGTGTGGTTTCCGCCCACGGCATTTCGCCCGCAAGGCGTTGCACTGAGGCGGTAAAAAGGGTCAGGCGTCGGTTTTTCGCATTCCATGCCCCAAGGGGGCGCTGCCGCCTGTCGTCAGCGCCCGGGTGTGGTTATAATCGGCCACTTTATGAGCAAGAAGCGCGTTATGCAGCTGGTTCGAGGTCTTCACAACCTGCGCCCCGAGCACCGGGGCTGTGTCGCCACCATTGGCAACTTCGACGGGGTCCACCGGGGTCACCAGGCGATCCTCGCGCGCCTGCGCGAACGCGGCCAGGCGCTGGGCCTGCCCACCTGCGTGGTGATCTTCGAACCCCAGCCGCGCGAATATTTCGCCCCCGACACCGCGCCGGCCCGCCTTGCGCGCCTGCGCGACAAGGTCGAGCTGCTGGCTGGCGAAGGTATCGACCGGGTGCTGTGCCTGGCCTTCAACCAGCGCCTGAGCAAGCTCAGCGCCTGTGAGTTCGTCGAGCAGATCCTGGTCGATGGCCTGGGCGTGCGCCACCTCGAGGTGGGGGACGACTTCCGCTTCGGTTGCGATCGCGCCGGCGACTTCGGCTTCCTGATCGAGTCCGGCAAGCAGCACGGTTTCACCGTCGAAGCCGCCAACACCGTGATCCAGGACGGCCTGCGGGTCAGCAGCACCGAAGTGCGCAAGGCCCTGGCCGATGGCGACTTCGAACTGGCCGCGCACCTGCTGGGTCGCCCTTATCGCATCACCGGCCGGGTACTGCACGGCCAGAAGCTGGCCCGCCAGCTCGGAACACCCACTGCCAACATCCAGCTCAAGCGCCGTCGCGTGCCGCTGTCCGGGGTCTACCTGGCCAGCATCGAGATCGATGGCAAGGCCTGGCCGGGTGTCGGCAACATCGGCGTGCGCCCCACCGTCAGCGGTGACGGGCGCCCCCACCTGGAGATTCATCTTCTGGACTTCGCCGGCGACCTGTACGGCCGGCGCCTGACGGTGGAGTTCCACCACAAGCTGCGTGAAGAGCAGCGTTTCGCCTCCCTGGAGGCGCTGAAGTCGGCGATCGACGCGGACATCGCCGCCGCACGTGCCCACTGGCACGCTCAACCGCTAACGAAGAGCCTGAAATGACCGACTACAAAGCCACGCTTAACCTTCCGGACACCGCCTTCCCCATGAAGGCCGGCCTGCCTCAGCGCGAACCGCAGATCCTGCAGCGCTGGGACAGTATTGGCCTGTACGGTAAGTTGCGCGAGATTGGCAAGGACCGTCCGAAGTTCGTCCTGCACGACGGCCCGCCCTATGCCAACGGCAAGATCCACATCGGTCATGCGCTGAACAAGATTCTCAAGGACATGATCGTCCGCTCCAAGACCCTGTCCGGCTTCGACGCCCCCTACGTGCCGGGCTGGGACTGCCACGGCCTGCCGATCGAGCACAAGGTCGAAGTTACCCACGGCAAGCATCTCACCGCCGACCGCACCCGCGAGCTGTGCCGCGAGTACGCCGCCGAGCAGATCGAAGGGCAGAAGACCGAGTTCATCCGCCTGGGCGTGCTGGGTGATTGGGACAACCCGTACAAGACCATGAACTTCGCCAACGAGGCCGGCGAAATCCGCGCCCTGGCTGAAATGGTCAAGCAAGGCTTCGTGTTCAAGGGCCTGAAGCCTGTGAACTGGTGCTTCGATTGTGGCTCGGCGCTGGCTGAAGCCGAGGTCGAATACGCCGACAAGAAATCCCAGACCATCGACGTCGCCTTCCCGGTCGCCGATGCCGACAAGCTGGCTGCCGCCTTCGGCCTGAGCGCGCTGGCCAAGCCCGCCGCCATCGTGATCTGGACCACCACCCCGTGGACCATCCCGGCCAACCAGGCGCTGAACATCCACCCGGACTTCAAGTACGCCCTGGTCGACACCGGCGAGCGCCTGCTGGTGCTGGCTGAAGAGCTGGTCGAGTCGTGCCTCAAGCGCTACAACCTGGAAGGCTCGGTCATCGCCACCGCCCAAGGTTCGGCGCTGGAACTGATCAACTTCCGCCACCCGTTCTACGACCGCCTGTCGCCGATCTACCTGGCTGAATACGTCGAGCTGGGCGCCGGTACCGGCGTGGTTCACTCCTCGCCGGCCTACGGTGAAGACGACTTCGTCACCTGCAAGCGCTACGGCATGGTCAACGAGGACATCCTCACCCCGGTGCAGAGCAACGGCGTGTACGTCGAGTCGCTGCCGTTCTTCGGCGGCCAGTTCATCTGGAAGGCCAACCCGGCCATCGTCGACAAGCTCAGCGAAGTCGGCGCGCTGATGCACACCGAAACCATCAGCCACAGCTACATGCACTGCTGGCGCCACAAGACCCCGCTGATCTACCGCGCCACCGCGCAGTGGTTCGTGGGCATGGACAAGCAGCCGAGCACCGGCGAGCCACTGCGCGAGCGCGCGCTCAAGGCCATCGAAGAGACCAAGTTCGTCCCGGCCTGGGGCCAGGCGCGCCTGCACTCGATGATCGCCAACCGCCCGGACTGGTGCATCTCGCGTCAGCGCAACTGGGGCGTGCCGATCCCGTTCTTCCTCGACAAGCAGACCGGCGAGCTGCACCCGCGCACCGTCGAACTGATGGAAGAAGTGGCCAAGCGCGTCGAGCAGGAAGGCATTGAGGCCTGGTTCAAGCTGGACGCCCAGGAACTGCTGGGTGACGAAGCTGGCCAGTACGACAAGATCACCGACACCCTCGACGTGTGGTTCGACTCCGGCACCACCCACTGGCACGTACTGCGCGGCTCCCACGACATCGGCCATGCCACCGGCCCACGCGCCGACCTGTACCTGGAAGGCTCCGACCAGCACCGCGGCTGGTTCCACTCCTCCCTGCTGACCGGTTGCGCCATCGACGGCCACGCGCCGTACCGCGAGCTGTTGACCCACGGCTTCACCGTGGACGAGAACGGCCGCAAGATGTCCAAGTCGCTGGGCAACACCATCGAGCCGCAGAAGGTCAACGACACCCTGGGTGCCGACATCCTGCGCCTGTGGGTCTCGGCCACCGACTACTCCGGCGAGATGGCCGTTTCCGAGCAGATCCTGCAGCGCAGCGCCGACGCCTACCGCCGCATCCGCAACACCGCGCGCTTCCTGCTCTCCAACCTGTCCGGCTTCGACCCGGCCCGCGACCTGCTGCCGGCCGAAGACATGCTGGCCCTGGACCGCTGGGCGGTCGACCGCACATTGCTGCTGCAGCGCGAGCTGGAAGAGCACTACAGCGAGTACCGTTTCTGGAACGTCTACTCCAAGGTGCACAACTTCTGCGTGCAGGAGCTGGGCGGCTTCTACCTCGACATCATCAAGGACCGCCAGTACACCACCGGCGCCAACAGTGTCGCCCGCCGTTCCTGCCAGACCGCGCTGTATCACATCAGCGAGGCGCTGGTGCGCTGGATCGCGCCGATCCTGGCGTTCACCGCCGACGAGATCTGGCAGTACCTGCCGGGCGAGCGCAACGAATCGGTGATGCTCAACACCTGGTACGAAGGCCTGAGCGAACTGCCGGCCGACGCTGAACTGGACCGCGCCTACTGGGACCGTGTTATGGCGGTCAAGGCGGCGGTCAACAAGGAGCTGGAGAACCAGCGTACCGCCAAGGTCATCGGCGGCAACCTGCAGGCCGAAGTCACCCTGTTCGCCGAGGAAGGCTTGACCGCCGACCTGAACAAGCTGGGCGACGAGCTGCGCTTCGTGCTGATCACCTCGGCCGCCAGCGTGGTGCCGTTCGTCCAGGCCCCGGCCGACGCCGTGACAACCGAAGTCGAAGGCCTCAAGCTGAAGGTCGTCAAGTCCGGCCACGCCAAGTGCGGCCGCTGCTGGCACTTCCGCGCCGACGTCGGTAGCCACCCGGAGCATCCGGAAATCTGCGGCCGTTGCGTCGACAACCTGAACGGCTCTGGTGAGGTGCGCCACTATGCCTAATGCTTCCGCGGGGCGCTTCGGGCGCCTTGCCTGGCTCTGGCTGAGCCTGGTGGTCCTGGTCCTCGACCAGGCCACCAAGGTCTACTTCGAAGGCGCGCTGAGCCTGTACCAGCAGATCGTGGTCATCCCTGACTACTTCAGCTGGACCCTGGCCTACAACACCGGCGCGGCGTTCAGCTTCCTGGCCGACAGCTCCGGCTGGCAGCGCTGGCTGTTCGCGGTGATCGCCGTCGTGGTCAGCGCCGTGCTGGTGGTCTGGCTCAAGCGCCTGGGGCGCGACGAAACCTGGCTGGCCGTGGCGCTGGCGCTGGTGCTGGGCGGCGCGCTGGGCAACCTGTACGACCGCGTCGTGCTGGGCCATGTGGTCGACTTCATCCTGGTGCACTGGCAGAACCGTCACTATTTCCCGGCCTTCAACCTGGCCGACAGCGCCATTACCGTGGGTGCGGTGATGCTGGCGCTGGACATGTTCAAGAGCAAGAAGTCCGAGGAAACTGTCCATGACTGAGACCCGCATCGGCCAGAACACCGAAGTCACCTTGCACTTCGCGCTGCACCTGGAAAACGGCGACACCGTCGACAGCACCTTCGACAAGGCCCCGGCCACGTTCAAGGTCGGCGACGGCAACCTGCTGCCGGGTTTCGAGAGTGCCCTGTTCGGCTTCAAGGCCGGTGACCAGCGCAAGCTGACCATCGCCCCGGAGAACGCTTTCGGCCAGCACAACCCGCAGAACGTGCAGGTGATGCCGCGTTCGCAGTTCGAAGGCATGGAGCTGTCCGAAGGGCTGCTGGTGATTTTCAACGACGCCGCCAACACTGAGCTGCCAGGCGTGGTGAAGGTGTTCGACGACAACCAGGTGACTATCGACTTCAACCATCCACTGGCCGGCAAGACCCTGAACTTCGAGGTGCAGATCCTCGACGTGAAGGCCTTGTGAGCCGGGAGCCGAGCATGCAAATCAAACTCGCCAACCCGCGCGGCTTCTGCGCGGGGGTCGACCGGGCGATCGAGATCGTCAACCGCGCCCTGGAGGTCTTCGGCCCGCCAATCTACGTACGCCACGAAGTGGTGCACAACAAGTTCGTCGTCGAAGACCTGCGCAACCGTGGCGCGGTGTTCGTCGAAGAGCTGGACCAGGTGCCGGACGACGTCATCGTCATCTTCAGCGCCCATGGCGTTTCGCAAGCCGTGCGCCAGGAAGCCGCTGGCCGTGGCCTGAAGGTGTTCGACGCCACCTGCCCGCTGGTGACCAAGGTGCATATCGAGGTTGCCAAGTACAGCCGCGACGGCCGTGAGTGCATTCTCATCGGCCACGCCGGGCACCCGGAGGTCGAAGGCACCATGGGCCAGTACGACGCCAGCAACGGCGGCAGCATCTACCTCGTCGAGGACGAGAAGGACGTCGCCGCCCTGCAGGTGCGCAACCCGGACCACCTGGCCTTCGTCACCCAGACCACCCTGTCGATGGACGACACCAGCCGGGTGATCGATGCCCTGCGCGAGCGCTTCCCGAACATCGGCGGCCCGCGCAAGGACGACATCTGCTACGCCACGCAAAACCGCCAGGACGCGGTCAAGCAGCTGGCCGACGAGTGCGACGTGGTGCTGGTGGTGGGTAGCCCCAACAGTTCCAACTCCAACCGCCTGCGCGAGCTGGCCGAGCGCATGAGCACCCCGGCCTACCTGATCGATGGTGCCGAGGACCTGCAACGCAGCTGGTTCGATGGCGCCCAGCGCATCGGCATCACCGCCGGGGCTTCCGCCCCCGAGGTGCTGGTGCGTGGCGTGATCGACCAGCTCAAGGCCTGGGGTGCCACCGGCGCCGAAGAGCTCGACGGGCGCGAGGAGAACATCACCTTCTCCATGCCCAAGGAGTTGCGGGTGCGCTCGCTGATCTGACTCAGGGGCCTGCGCAGCGGCGGCCCTCGTCGCTGCGCAGGCTTACCCGGCCACTGGGGCTCAATACCACCTGGTGGCGGCTGAGCAGGGTGGTACGCTGGCAGATGTCCAGCGTGATCCCACCAAACCCTTCCCCCAGCGGTGCGCCGCGCCGGCTGAACCTCACTTCCCTGGCTGAACTCGCGGTGATTCTCAGTGGCCGTGCCAGCCGGTGCTCCCGCAGCAGCTGATTGTCGTGCTCCAGCGACACCCCCCAGCCCATGCCCCAATTGCCCTCCAATGGGCGTATCCGTACTGCCTGATGCCGCAGCATGGCCTCGTTGCGTGTGGCGCGAAGCGTTTGTGCCAGCTCCCGGGCCGTGGCGGACAGGTGAAGCACTTCACTGAAGGCGCTGTAGGCCGACGTGCCCAGGTGCGTGAGAAGTCCTGCCACCGCCAGTGCACACATCATTTGTATCAGTGTTACGCCCTGTTGCCTCACCGTGCATTCCTCCCAAGAGCTGCTTCGCTGAAGCTTCCGGCGGCATGGCCAAGGGTGCCAGTCGGCCGGTTCGGGCAAATGGCGAGGAAAGCTCCGGGGAGGGCAGGGGATGCGGGTCAGTGAAGCGGGCATGACGCTGTTGGAGGTGTTGCTGGCAATGACGGTGCTGGCGCTGGGGGTATTTGCCTCAGCCGCTTTGCAACTGCGTAGCTTGCAGGTGAGCGACAGCGCGCATCTCGATGCCCAGGCCGTGCAGCTTGCCCAACGCTTGCTTGAGACGGCGAGGGCTGCCGGTACGCTGACGGCGAGTGATGAAGCTGCCTGGCGGCGCCAAGTGGTGGAGGTGCTGGGTTCGTCGGCCGAAGGGCGGGTGAGTCGGGCAGCAGGCGGGCTGTCGCTGGAGTTAAATTGGTCGGCACCAGGTGAGGCGCATCGCCCTTCGCTGAACCTGCAGGGCAGGGTGTTGCCGTGAGGGGGGGGCAGGAGGGGCTCGGCCTGATTGAAGTCTTGCTCGCCCTTGCCTTGGGCCTGCTGTTGCTGGCGGCGGCAGGCCAGCTGTTCGGGGCGGCCCACCAGGCCTGGCGCCTGCAAGGTGTCAAGGCGCGCCTGCAAGACGATGCCCGGCTAGTCCTGCAACGGTTGGTGGAGGATATCCGCATGGCCGGCATGTTCGGTTGCCTGCGCCTGGATCCCGAGGACTTCGCCGACCCGCTGGCCGCCCAGGCCTTTGCCAGGCCAATCGAGATCACCGGTGACGGCCTGACACTGGTGGGGGCTGAATTGCCCGGTTTGCTCGGGGCGGCGGACTGGACCGTGCTGACTGATTGCCGCACCTGGGCCAGGGTCGAGGCAGGGCCGCACGCTGGTGGGGCACAGGTCCTGGCACTGCCTGTTCGTCGCCTGAGTTATCGGCTGCGTAATGGTCGCCTGATGTTCACCAGCAATGCCCAGCATGTCGGCCTTATCGACAACGTGCGGGCATTTGAAGTGAGTCAGGTCGAAACCGGGGAAGGCCAGCGGGTTGATATCCGGTTGATCCTGCATGACCGGCAGCATCGCCTCGAACAGCGCCATGAAATGAGTGTGGCCGTGCGCAATCCGTGGAGCGATGCATGAGCGCGCAGCAAGGTGTGGTCCTGCTGACGGCGCTGACCCTGAGCCTGCTGCTCGGCCTGCTCAGCACCATGGCGTTGCAGGAGGCACTGATACAGAAGCGCCTGGCAGGTGAGCAGCGGAGCTTGGTGTTGGCCTTCGAGCAGGCGCAGGCGAGCTTGGCCGAGGGGCTGTTACTGCTGCTCGAAGCGCCTCCTCCCCTGTGCCAGGTCTGTCTGCCACCGGCCCTGCCTGATGGCGAGCCCGGCCTGCCATGGCTGCGCACAGAGCGCGGTTTCGTGCTGTTGCAGAACCTGGGGCAGAGTACGCGCGCAGCCGGACGGCCGGTGGATGAGCGCGCCGCCCTGGTTCGGGTGACGGCCATCAGCCGGCAATCACAGGGACGGCAGTTCCTGGAAGCCGTGTATGCCTTGGACGGCTCGCGGTTCCCGGGACGGGTCAGCTGGCGCCAGCGCCTGGTGGAGCATTGAGATGCAACGCGGTCTTGGTCTGATCGAATTATTGATTGTCGTGGCGCTGACCGGCATGCTGGCAGCCATTGCCTACCCCAGTTATAGCGACCAGCTCCGGCGCGCCGCGCGCATCGAGGTGGTCGGCCTGCTGCAGGACGCAGCGTTGCGCCTGGAACAGCATCGTGCGCGCGCCGGTGAGTATGTGGACAACGATCAGTTGACCACGCCCCTGCCGGCCGGTAATCGCTATTACCGGCTGCAGGCCCGGCGCGACAGCGAGACGTTCGCGTTACTCGCCATTCGCCTGCCGAATGCCCTGATGGCGCACGACCGCTGCGGCGATTTCCAGCTTGAGCACACGGGCGTGCGCAGCAATCCGGGCGGCAGCGAAGCGGCTGTGGCCTGCTGGGGAAGCTGAAGGTCAGAAGGTGCCTGCGCACCGTGGAATTACTTCAGGTGTTGGATCGAACGATGAGCAAGCAAGTAGTGATTGTTGGCGGCGGCGTCATTGGCCTGCTGACGGCGTTCAACCTGGCCGCTGAGGTCGACCGGGTGGTGGTGTGTGATCAAGGTGAAGTGGGCCGAGAGTCGTCCTGGGCAGGGGGCGGCATCGTCTCGCCCCTGTATCCTTGGCGCTACAGCCCGGCGGTGACCGCGCTGGCGCACTGGTCGCAGGACTTTTATCCACAGCTGGGCGAGCGCCTGTTCGCCAGCACCGGAGTCGACCCCGAAGTACACACCACCGGGCTCTATTGGCTGGACCTGGACGACGAGGCGGAGGCATTGGTCTGGGCTGTGCGGGAGCAGCGGCCGTTGAGTGCAGTGGACATTTCGGCAGCCTACGATGCGGTGCCGGTGCTTGGGGCGGGCTACAAGCACGCGATCTACATGGCGGGGGTGGCCAATGTGCGCAACCCGCGCCTGGTCAAGTCGCTCAAGGCCGCGCTGCTGGCGCTACCCAACGTCACCCTGCGCGAGCACTGCCAGATCACCGGCTTCGAGCAGGATGGCGGGCGTGTCACGGGCGTGCGCACGGGTGATGGCGTGCTGGCTGCCGATGAGGTGGTGCTCAGTGCTGGTGCCTGGAGCGGCGACCTGCTGAAGACTTTGGGGCTGGAACTGCCGGTGGAGCCGGTGAAGGGTCAGATGATCCTGTTCAAGTGCGCCGAGGATTTCCTGCCCAGCATGGTCCTGGCCAAGGGGCGTTACGCGATCCCGCGCCGCGATGGGCATATCCTGGTGGGCAGCACCCTGGAGTATGCCGGCTACGACAAGACCCCGACCGAGGATGCACTGGAGAGCCTGAAGGCGTCGGCCATCGAGCTGTTGCCGGCATTGGCCGATGCCGAAGTCGTTGGGCACTGGGCGGGTTTGCGTCCGGGGTCGCCAGAAGGCATTCCGTATATCGGCGCGGTGCCAGGGCATGAAGGGCTGTGGTTGAACTGCGGCCATTACCGCAATGGCCTGGTGCTGGCGCCGGCGTCGTGCCAGTTGTTCAGTGACCTGTTGCTGGGGCGTGAGCCGATCATCGACCCGGCGCCGTATGCGCCTGAAGGCCGCCTGGGCTGAGGCCGCCGTGTAGGAGCGGCTTCAGCCGCGAAGCAGGCACCGCGGTGCCTGGCACCAGCTTTGCTGGTGATCGCGGGTAAACCCGCTCCTACAGGGGGATGCCTGGGCGGGCTTCACGGGTCAGCGCTGCTGGCCCGGCCCTTGCTGCAGATGCTGCTGGCTGCAATACCACTCCTTGCCCTGCTGCAACGCCCGGTCGTTGGGCAGGTGTACGCCGCAATGGGCGCAGCGCACCATCTTCAGCGGGTCATCCAGCCGCGGCTCGGCGGGGGACTGCTGGCTGGTCTTGAACTTGCGCCACAGCCAGAACGCGGCGGCGATCAGGGCGATCCAGAATAGTAGGCGAACCATGGTGTCCAGCTTGTCGAGAAAAGAAGCCGACAGTCTAGGACGCAGGCAATAAAAAAGGGAGGCCTCAGGCCTCCCTTTCTTTTAGCGTGTGTGATCAGTCGAACAGACCGAAGGTCATGTAGCTGAACCACGAACGGTCCTGCTCGGCTTCCTTGGGACCTGCCGGCAGAATCGGGTCGCCGTTCTCGTCCTTGGGCAGCAGCTCTTCCGGCATCTCGGAGCGAGCGTCCTGGAACTGCTTGACCACGTCCTGGTTGGCGCGGGTCTCACCTGGCGGCAGCGGAGTCTTGGTATCGATCAGGCCCAAAGTCGCCTTCGACAGCCAGGAGCGGTTGCCATTCTCGTCCTGTTTGACCACGAACTGGCCATCGACCAGGCTCGGGTGGTCCGGGTAGTTGAGCTTGAGGGTCTCGAGGCTGGTGGCGGCCAGCTCGTCCAGGTGCATGTGCTGGTACGACTCGACCATCACCGCCAGGCCATCGCCCACCGACGGGGTTTCCTGGAAGTTCTCGACCACGTAGCGGCCACGGTTGGCGGCGGCCACATAAGCCTCGCGGCTGAGGTAGTAGTTGGCCACGTGGATTTCGTAGGAGGCCAGCAGGTTGCGCAGGTAGATCATGCGCTGCTTGGCGTCCGGCGAGTAACGGCTGTTGGGGAAGCGGCTGGTCAGCTGGGCGAACTCGTTGTACGAGTCGCGCGCGGCACCCGGGTCACGCTTGGTCATGTCCAGCGGCAGGAAGCGCGCCAGCAGGCCGCGGTCCTGGTCGAACGAGGTCAGGCCTTTCAGATAGTAGGCGTAGTCGACGTTCGGGTGCTGCGGGTGCAGGCGGATGAAGCGCTCGGCGGCGGACTTGGCGGCCTCGGGCTCGGAGTTTTTATAGTTGGCGTAGATCAGCTCGAGCTGGGCCTGGTCGGCGTAGCGGCCGAACGGGTAGCGCGACTCCAGGGCCTTGAGCTTGTTCACGGCGCTGGTGTAGCTGGAGTTGTCCAGGTCGGCCTGCGCCTGCTGGTACAGCTCGGCCTCGCTGAGGTTCTCGTCAATGACTTCCTTGTTCGAGGAACAGGCAGCGGTGAGCCCGAGGATGGCGATCAGCAGCAGGTGTTTCACTTGCATGGCGGCTTGCGTCCCTTTGACGGCCGCTGTCTTGGGCGGTGCCGTCCTGTTATGATGAGCGCCCCCGGCCAAACCCCGGGGCAAAAGAAGCCGTATTTAACCACAAGCGCGCAGCCGAAACCAAAGGCTGAACGCCCGTCGATTCGAGCATGTCCGAGATCATTCAACTTAGCGCAGAGGTCCCGTCCGAACTGGGCGGCCAACGCCTCGACCAGGTCGCCGCCCAATTGTTCTCCGAGTACTCGCGCTCGCGCCTGTCCTCGTGGATCAAAGATGGCCGTTTGACCGTCGATGGCGCGGTGCTGCGGCCGCGCGACACCGTCCACAGTGGCTCCATCCTGGCCCTCGAGGCCGAGCAGGAAGCCCAGGGCGAATGGGTGGCCCAGGACATCGAGCTGGACATCGTCTATGAAGACGACCAGATCCTGGTGATCAACAAGCCCGCCGGGCTGGTGGTGCACCCGGCGGCCGGCCACCCGGACGGCACCCTGCTCAATGCCCTGCTGCACCATGTGCCGGACATCATCAACGTACCGCGCGCCGGTATCGTGCACCGTCTGGACAAGGACACCACCGGCCTGATGGTGGTGGCCAAGACCCTGCAGGCGCAAACCAATCTGGTCGACCAGCTGCAGAAGCGCTCGGTCAGCCGCATCTACGAGTGCATCGTGGTCGGCGTGGTGATCGCCGGTGGCAAGATCGACGCCCCGATCGGCCGCCACGGTGGCGAGCGCCAGCGCATGGCGGTCACTGACGGCGGCAAGCCGGCCGTCAGCCACTACCGCGTGCTCAAGCGCTTCCGCTCGCACACCCATGTGCGGGTCAAGCTGGAAACCGGCCGTACCCACCAGATCCGCGTGCACATGGCGCATGTCGGTTATCCGTTGGTCGGCGACCAGACCTATGGCGTGCGCTTCCGCATTCCGCCGGCCGCCAGCGTGGCCATGGTCGAGGCGGTGAAGAACTTCCCGCGCCAGGCCCTGCATGCGCGCTTCCTGGCGCTGGACCACCCGACCACCGGTGAACGCATGGAATGGGCCTCGCCGCTGCCGGACGATTTCCTCTGGCTGTTGTCGCTGCTCAACGACGACCGCGAGAGCTTTATCGGATGAGCGGCCTGACGCAGTCGCTGATCATCCCCGACTGGCCGGCCCCGGCCTCGGTTCGCGCCTGCGTCACCACCCGTGAGGGCGGCGTCAGTTTGCCGCCCTACGAATCCTTCAATCTTGGCGACCATGTGGGCGATGACCCGCTGGCGGTGGCCGAGAACCGTCGTCGCCTCAGCGACGAGTTCGCCATCCAGCCCGCCTGGCTCAAGCAGGTGCATGGCCTGGTGGTGGCGGATGCCGACCCCGCCGTGGTCGCCGAAGCCGACGCCAGCTGGACCAACCAGCCCGGTATTGCCTGCACCGTGATGACCGCCGACTGCCTGCCCGCGTTGTTCTGCGACCGCGCCGGCACCCGTGTGGCGGCTGCCCATGCCGGCTGGCGCGGGTTGGCGGGTGGTGTGCTGGAGGCCACCCTCGACCGCCTGGCTACGCCGCCTGAAGAGGTACTGGTGTGGTTGGGGCCAGCGATCGGGCCGCAGGCGTTCGAAGTCGGTCTAGAGGTGCGCGATGCCTTCACGGCCGTGCATCCTGAAGCGGCTGATGCCTTTGTGGCGGGCGAGCGTCCGGGCAAGCTGATGGCCGATATCTACAAGCTGGCGCGGATTCGCCTGGCGGCGCGTGGTGTCACGGCTGTTTATGGCGGTGGCTTCTGCACGGTCAGCGACCCGCGCTTCTTCTCTTATCGCCGTACCCCGCAGGGTGGGCGTTTCGCTTCGCTGGTCTGGTTGCAGTCGTAAGGACGCCGGGGCTGCTTTGCAGCCCTTTCGCGGCTAAAGCCGCTCCTACAGGGGAGCGCAATCCTCTGTAGGAGCGGCTTTAGCCGCGAAAGGGGCGCAAAGCGCCCCCAGCCATTCCCCCGCCTGCTGACCTCTGTCAACCCCGCTAAGCTTGAATCTTCCAGAATCAGCCTTATCTATTGGTCATCTCAGGCAGGTTCTTCATAAAAGGTGCTGTCCATCGCTCCGCCTGCCCTTTAAAGGAAGGTATCCCCCATGCGAATAGACCGACTGACCAGCAAGCTGCAACTGGCATTATCCGATTCCCAATCCCTGGCCGTGGGCATGGACCACCCGGCCATCGAGCCCCTGCACCTGCTGCAGGCGCTGATCGACCAGCAGGGCGGCTCCATCAAGCCGCTGCTGATGCAGGTGGGCTTCGACATCAACAGCCTGCGCAAGGCGTTGACCAAAGAGCTCGACCAGCTGCCGAAAATCCAGAACCCGACCGGTGACGTGAACATGTCCCAGGACCTGGCGCGCCTGCTCAACCAGGCCGACCGCCTGGCACAGCAGAAGGGCGACCAGTTCATCTCCAGCGAACTGGTGCTGCTCGCCGCCATGGACGAGAACAGCAAGGTCGGCAAGCTGCTGCTCGGCCAGGGCGTGAGCAAGAAGGCCCTGGAGAACGCCATCAACAACCTGCGCGGCGGCGCGGCGGTGAACGACGCCAACGCCGAGGAATCGCGCCAGGCCCTGGACAAGTACACCGTCGACCTCACCAAGCGCGCTGAAGAGGGCAAGCTGGACCCGGTGATCGGCCGTGACGACGAGATTCGCCGCACCATCCAGGTGCTGCAACGCCGGACCAAGAACAACCCAGTGCTGATCGGCGAACCCGGCGTGGGCAAGACTGCCATCGCCGAGGGCCTGGCCCAGCGCATCATCAACGGCGAGGTGCCCGACGGCCTGAAAGGCAAGCGTCTGCTGGCCCTGGACATGGGCGCGCTGATTGCCGGCGCCAAGTACCGTGGTGAGTTCGAAGAACGCCTCAAAGCGCTGCTCAATGAACTGAGCAAGCAGGAAGGCCAGATCATCCTGTTCATCGACGAACTGCACACCATGGTCGGTGCCGGCAAGGGCGAGGGCGCCATGGACGCCGGCAACATGCTCAAGCCGGCCCTGGCCCGTGGCGAGCTGCACTGCGTTGGCGCCACCACGCTCAACGAATACCGCCAGTTCATCGAGAAGGACGCCGCCCTCGAGCGCCGCTTCCAGAAGGTGCTGGTGGAGGAACCGAGCGAGGAAGACACCATCGCCATCCTGCGCGGCCTGAAAGAACGCTATGAAGTGCACCACAAGGTGGCCATCACCGACGGCGCCATCATTGCCGCGGCCAAGCTCAGCCACCGCTACATTACCGACCGCCAGCTGCCGGACAAGGCCATCGACCTGATCGACGAAGCCGCCAGCCGCATCCGCATGGAGATCGACTCCAAGCCGGAAGTGCTCGACCGCCTCGACCGTCGCCTGATCCAGCTGAAGGTGGAGTCCCAGGCACTGAAGAAAGAAGAAGACGAAGCGGCGAAGAAACGCCTGGAGAAGCTGACCGAGGAAATCGACCGCCTGGAGCGCGAGTACGCCGACCTCGAAGAGATCTGGGCCTCGGAAAAAGCCGAGGTGCAGGGTTCGGCGCAGATCCAGCAGAAGATCGAGCAGGCCCGCCAGGAGCTGGAAGCCGCCCGCCGCAAGGGCGACCTCAGCCGCATGGCCGAGCTGCAGTACGGGGTGATCCCGGACCTGGAGCGCAGCCTGCAGATGGTCGACCAGCACGGCAAGACCGACAACCAGCTGCTGCGCAACAAGGTCACCGAGGAAGAAATCGCCGAAGTGGTCTCCAAGTGGACCGGCATCCCGGTGGCCAAGATGCTCGAAGGCGAGCGCGAGAAGCTGCTGAAGATGGAAAGCCTGCTGCATGAGCGGGTGATCGGCCAGGACGAGGCGGTGACCGCCGTGGCCAACGCCGTGCGCCGTTCCCGTGCCGGGCTGTCCGACCCGAACCGCCCCAGCGGCTCGTTCCTGTTCCTCGGCCCGACCGGCGTGGGCAAGACCGAACTGTGCAAGGCGCTGGCCGAGTTCCTGTTCGACACCGAAGAGGCCATGGTGCGCATCGACATGTCCGAGTTCATGGAGAAACACTCCGTGGCTCGCCTGATCGGCGCCCCGCCAGGCTACGTGGGTTATGAAGAGGGCGGCTACCTGACCGAGGCCGTGCGTCGCAAGCCGTACTCGGTGGTGCTGCTCGACGAGGTGGAGAAGGCCCACCCGGATGTGTTCAACGTGTTGCTGCAGGTGCTGGAAGACGGCCGCCTGACCGACAGCCACGGCCGTACCGTGGACTTCCGCAACACGGTGATCGTGATGACCTCCAACCTGGGCTCGGCGCAGATCCAGGAACTGGCCGGTGATCGCGAGGCACAGCGCGCGGCGGTGATGGACGCGGTGGGTTCGCACTTCCGTCCGGAGTTCATCAACCGCATCGACGAAGTGGTGGTGTTCGAACCGCTGGGCCGCGAGCAGATCGCCGGCATCACCGAGATCCAGCTTGGCCGCCTGCGCGGCCGCCTGGCCGAGCGCGAGCTGTCGCTGAGCCTGAGCCCGGAGGCGTTGGACAAGCTGATCGCCGTCGGTTACGACCCGGTGTATGGCGCACGGCCGCTCAAGCGTGCGATCCAGCGCTGGATCGAGAACCCGCTGGCGCAGTTGATCTTGGGAGGCGAGTTCCTGCCTGGCGCGGCAATCACCGCGAAGGTGGAGGGCGATGAGATCGTCTTTGCCTGATTACGGCAATCAATGAAGAGCCCCGCATGTGCGGGGCTTTTTTTGCATATTTGCCTGTACTGGCCTCATCGCGGGTAAACCCGCTCCTACAGGATCAGCACAGGCCTTGAAACCTGTAGGAGCGGGTTTACCCGCGATGAGGCCCGCACAGGCCCAGAAAACCCGGGCTTTTCGGGCTTTCCAGATAACTTGCTGAAATTTTTGAAAAAAATGCTTGCACAAAAATCAGAGTGCCCCTAATATTCGCCCCGCTGTCAGGCACTGAGCGAATCACCAGCAACATCGGAGATCGCAAAACAACTTACAAATCAGTAAGTTGAATGAAAAAAAGTGGTTGACAAGCAAAACGAAGAATGTAGAATAGCCGGCCTCAGCAGCGACAACGCGAAAGCGAAGCAGCTAAAGAGTTCGAAGCTAACACAGGCTTCGAAGCAGTAAAGATGTACCGAAGTTCAGTTCCGCGATAGCTCAGTCGGTAGAGCAAATGACTGTTAATCATTGGGTCCCTGGTTCGAGTCCAGGTCGCGGAGCCAATCTCGGGGTGTAGCGCAGTCCGGTAGCGCGCCTGCTTTGGGAGCAGGATGTCAGGAGTTCGAATCCCCTCACCCCGACCATTTTCCGGGTCGTTAGCTCAGTTGGTAGAGCAGTTGGCTTTTAACCAATTGGTCGTAGGTTCGAATCCTACACGACCCACCATGTAAAAAGGGCATCTCGACTGAGATGCCCTTTTTCTTTTGCCCGCGATTTATCTCCCTACCCTTGCTACCCTGTGGCTTCTGCCCGCAGGAGCGCCGCACATGTCCCTCAAAGCCCGTGTTTTCATCGCCACCAGCCTGGATGGCTATATCGCCCGTGAAGACGGCGGCCTCGATTGGCTGATGGGCGCCACTCAATCCACCGACGACCACGGCTACGCCGGGTTCATGGCGGGCGTCGATACGCTGGTGATGGGGCGGGGGACGTTCGACAAGGTCATGACCTTCGGCCAGTGGCCTTATCCTGATGTACGCGTCGTGGTGGTCAGCAGTACCCTGCCTGCGTTGCCTCAACATTCGCCCGAGCGGGTCGAGCTGCATCCTGGGCCGATCCCGGCTTTGCTCGAGCACCTGGAAACCACGGGCGCGAAGAGCCTGTACCTGGACGGCGGCAAGCTGATCCAGGGGTTCTTGCGTGAGGGGTTGGTGGATGAACTGACCATCACCCGCATTCCCGTGTTGCTGGGGCAGGGGATTCCGTTGTTCGGCGGGTTGGCGAAGGATGTGCTGTTGCAGCACATGAAGACGACCAGCTACGAGAGTGGGTTCGTGCAGAGCACGTATCGCATCGTGCGTTGAAATAGAAACTGTAGGAGCCAGCCTTGCTGGCGAACCAGGCGCCGCGGTGCATGGCACCGGCTACGCCGGTGTTCGCCGGCAAGCCGGCTCCTACGGACAGCGCTTCTGTAGGAGCCGGCTTGCCGGCGAACCGCGTCAGGCTATCAGTGCAGCTTCAGACGCGGCTCGGTGCCCCGGCCAATCTTGCTGCCCAGCATCATCATCGCCGTGCGGAAGAACCCATACAACGCCATCTGGTGCATCCGGTACAGCGACACATAGAACATCCGCGCCAGCCAGCCCTCCAGCTTCACGCTGCCCATCAGGTTACCCATCAGGTTGCCCACCGCCGAGAACCGCGACAGCGACACCAGCGAGCCGTAGTCCTTGTACTCGTAGGTCGGCAGCGCCTTGTTCTCCAGGCGCGCCTTCAGGCTCTTGGCCAGCAACGACGCCTGCTGGTGCGCAGCCTGCGCCCGTGGCGGCACGTTGCGGTCGCTGCCCGGCTGCGGGCAGGCGGCGCAGTCGCCGAAGGCGAAGATGTTGTCGTCGCGGGTGGTCTGCAGGGTCGGGCGCACCACCAGCTGGTTGATGCGGTTGGTCTCCAGGCCGTCGATATCCTTGAGGAAGCCCGGCGCGCGAATACCCGCCGCCCACACCTTCAGGCTGGCCTGGATCACTTCGCCGGCCGCCGTCTTCAGGCCATCCTCGGTCACTTCGCTGACCGCGGCGTTGGTCATCACCGTCACGCCGAGTTTTTCCAGGGTCTTGTGCACGGGCACGCTGATGCGCTCCGGCAGTGCTGGCAACACCCGTGGACCGGCCTCGATGAGGGTGATGTGCATGTCCTTCGGCTGGATCTTGTCCAAACCATAGGCCGCCAGCTCATGGGCGGCGTTGTGCAGCTCGGCCGCCAGCTCAACACCCGTGGCGCCGGCACCGACGATGGCCACGCTGATCTTCTCGCTGGCTACATCGCCCGCGTGGGCGCGCAGGTAGTGGTTGAGCAGTTGCTGGTGGAAGCGCTCGGCCTGCTTGCGGCTGTCGAGGAACAGGCAGTGCTGCGCCGCGCCCAGGGTGCCGAAGTCGTTGGTGTTGCTGCCCACGGCAATCACCAGGCTGTCGTAGCCGATGGTGCGCGCAGGCAACAGCTCACGGCCCTCGTCATCGAGGGTCGCGGCCAGCTGGATCAGTTTGTTTTCACGGTCCAGGCCGCTCATGCGCCCCATCTGGAAGTTGAAGTGGTTCCACTTGGCCTGGGCCACGTAGTTCAGTTCGTCTTCCGAGGAGTTCAGCGAGCCGGCCGCCACTTCGTGCAGCAGTGGCTTCCAGATGTGCGTCAGGTTGGCATCAACCAGGGTGATCTCGGCCTGTTTGCGCTTGCCCAGGGTTTTACCCAGGCGGGTCGCCAGTTCCAGGCCGCCGGCGCCGCCGCCGACAATCACGATGCGATGAGTCATGGGGATATCTCACAAGTTTTACGGAATTCGTGGGCACAAGGCCCGGCCGCGTCCGGCACGAGGGGAGGGCGAGCGCAAGGCAGCTCATAGCACCAGTCCACTCAGCAGGCGGCTCAACAGGCCCAGACCGATGGTCACGGCCACCACCAGCAACAGGAGCAGCAACGGCCGGAAAGGCCTGCGCTCGACACGATGCTGGGGGGCACGCAAGTACTCATCGACGCGACGCTGATCTTCAGGATTCAGGCGGCTGGTCATGGTGGGCCTCGTCAGATAGACGTTGGTGGATGCGCAAACGCTACAGCGCTCACGCAAACGCATAGGTCGAATGATAATGCTTTCTATCCCTGGCGCCGAGTGTACGTGATCGCAAAGACACCCGGCACTGGATCAAAGACTGATCCCGACGTCGAACACGATGCTGCGCCCCAGGTTGCCGCGCAGGAAATCCGGCGCGTCCGGGTGGGCGAACAGCACCCGGGCGAAGGTCGGCCCCACCAGTGACAGTGAACGCCAGCCCTGGCGCAAGTATTCGGTGGGCGGCGGGAAATGGCTGTTGAGGTCGAGCACTTCGCGCTTGAGGCTGGCGAAAGCGATGATGTCCAGCTCGCCCAGGTCCAGCCCGCGTTCGCGGTAGTTGTGCGATTTCTTGCGTAGCGTGGGCGCCAGACGTGCCAGCAGTTCCTGGGCGCTGATACGCCGGGGGCGCTGTTCGCGGCGCACCAGTTGGCTGAGGGAGAACGCGCTGCGCCGACGTTGCAGCTCTTCGCGCCATTCATCATTGAGCCGCCGGCCTTCGTCGAGCACGAAGAACACCTCGAACGCCGCGTCGCGGAACAGCACGTCTGGCGGCTCCTGCCCGGCCGGGGTGAAGTCCTCGCTGCGGTAGGGAATGTTCAGCCCCTGCAGCAGGCGCTGGCAGACCCAACGCTCGCGTTCCCATTTGCGGGCATTGGACAGGAACGCATTGGCTTGTTCGGCCTGGATGGTAAGCAGGCGCAGGTAGTCTGAGTCATCCATGGGGACAAGCTTAGTCGCTAATTGATGACGGTAAGATGCTGTTTGTGCGTGGGAATCAGCCCAGCACCAGCCATTGCTGGACAACCCCGAACAGGTGCAGCAGCCCGCCACCCACACAAATGGCCGAACTGACCGCGATGAAGCGCCGGCTGCGCCCGGTGCCGGCCAGCAACAGCGGCCCCAGCAGGCCACGGGCCAGGTACACCAGGGTGATCAGGCAGATGATCGGCATCAGCAACGGCAAGGGCGCGATCACACCGGCCGCCGACAGCGCGTAGGCGGCCCAGACCAGCAGTACCGACGCGATCGCCGCAGTGACCAGGGCAGGGTAGGCGCGCCCTTGTTCGGCGGCCCGGGCCATGCGTTCACCGGCGCCGAACAAACGGTACCAGCGCGGACCCACGGCGATGACCATCAGATGCAGCACCCCCGCGATGGCGCTGAACAGCGCGCCCAGCAGCAAGGGCAGGTTGATTCCTTCGGTCATCGGTAATGCGTCCTGCACTGAAAGGAGGTGCCAGCCTATAGCAACCGGACGAAAGGGAGAATGGGTGTAGACTCAGGCATGTCCACATGGCCGACAGGGATAGTGTTCAGGTGATCAGCGCACAGGTCTTGTCCAGCACCAGCCTCACCCTTGGCTGGCTCGGTTACGTGCCCCTGCTGGTCTGGGCTGCCAGCCGCACGCGCTGGGTGGAGCTGTTCACCGACACCCGCCGCCAGCACCTGCTGTTCGGCACGGTGTTCTGCTTGTTCGTGCTATGGCTGGTACGGCGCGACTTCGACACTGGCGTGTCGTATCACTTCATCGGCATGACCGCCGTGACCCTATTGCTAGACTGGCCGCTGGCGGTGCTCGGTGGCTTCCTGGCTCAGCTCGGCCTGTTGCTGCTCGGTCGTCAGGACCTTGCCGCCATCGGTGTGAACGGCCTGCTGATCGTCGGCTTACCGGTGCTGGTCACCGAGGTGTGCGCGATCCTGGTCGAGCGCGCCCAGCCGCGTAACCTGTTCGTGTATATCTTCTGTTCTGGGTTCTTTCCCGCTGCGCTGACCGTGCTGGTGTGCCTGGCGGCCGGGTTGGGGTTGCTGTGGATGGACGAGCGTTTCGCCATGCCCGAGTGGCTCAGCGACTTTGTCGGTTACCTGTGGTTGATGATGTTCCCCGAGGCGTTTATCAACGGCACTGTGATCAGTGCTTTGGTGGTGTTTTGCCCGGAGTGGCTGGAAACCTTCAACCGCTCCCGTTATCTGCAGGCGCCCTGGAAGGACGAAGAACGCTGAACGTGCATCGCGGGGCTCAATCGTCGAGCCATTCACCGCGTCGCCTGGTTCGCCAGCAAGGCTGGCTCCTACGGGGCCGGGGCAGGCCGCAAGCCCTGTAGGAGCCGGCTTGCCGGCGAAGAGGCCATCACAGCCAACCCAAAAACCAGGTCAATGCCGCGGCTCCAGATCCCCCGAATACAACTCATCCTCGGACTCTTCGGCCCCCGCGATCTTATGCTCCTCGGCCGCCCAGGCCCCCAGGTCGATCAACTTGCAGCGGTCCGAGCAAAACGGCCGGAACGGGCTCTTCTCCCCCCATTCCACAGGCGCCCCACAGGTCGGGCAATCAACGGTCATCGGCTGGCTCATGGCTGGCCTCCTCGCAAAGTCAGGTAAAAGTGGTGCAGGCGGTCGATCTCGTCGTGCAGCGATTGCAGGTCACGATCATTGACCACCACATCATCGGCATGGCGCAGGCGCTCTTCCCGGGCCAGCTGGGCCTTGAGAATCGCCTGCACCTGCTCGGGGCTGGTGTTGTCCCGTTGCAGAGTGCGCTGCACCTGCAACTCGGTCGGCGCATCGATCACCAGGATGCGCTGGGTCTTGCTGAACTGCCCCGACTCGATCAGCAGCGGCGACACATACACCGCATAGGGCGTCTCGGCCTTGGCCAGGTAGCTGAAAATCTCCTGGCCGATCAGCGGGTGCAGCAGCTGCTCCAGCCATTGCCGTTGCGCAGGGTCAGCGAAGATCTGCTGGCGCAGGGCGCCACGGTCGAGCTGGCCATCCTCCAGCAGCACGCCGGGGCCGAAGCGCTCGACGATACGGGCCAGGGCAGGGCGCCCCGGCTCGACAACCCAGCGCGCGGCCTGGTCGGCGTCGACCAGGTGCACGCCCAGCTCGACGAAACGCTCGGCGGCGGCGCTCTTGCCGCTGCCGATGCCGCCGGTCAGGCCGAGAATCCAGGGGGTGAAAGGCGCTGTGCTCATCAGGTTCCAAGCAGTTGCAGGTAAGAAGCGACTATTTCATCACCCCAGAGCACGGCGATCCACCCCGCAATCGCCAGATAAGGCCCGAAAGGTAGCGCAGCGCCCATTTGCGTGCGCTTCAAACGTACCAGCGCCAGCCCGATCAGCGCCCCCACCAGCGAGGCCAGCATCAAGGTCAGCGGCAAGATCTGCCAACCACCCCAGGCCCCGAGCATGGCCAGTAGCTTGAAGTCGCCAAAGCCCATGCCCTCCTTGCCGGTCACCAGCTTGAACACCCAGTACACCGCCCACAGGCTCAGGTAACCCGCCACCGCGCCCCACACCGCGTCGGCCAGCGGCACCAGCAGCCCGAAGGCATTGACCACCAGCCCCAGCCACAACAGCGGCAGCACCAGCACATCCGGCAGCAACTGGTGCTCGGCATCGATCAGGCTCAAGCCGATCAGGCCCCAGGTCAGCAGCATCACCGCCAGCGCTTCCACACCGGGCCCGAAATGCCAGGCCACCAGCAACGACAGCAGGGCGGTGGCCAGCTCCACCAGTGGATAACGCGCACTGATCCGCGCCTTGCACCCCGAGCAACGCCCGCGCAAGGCCAGGTAACTCAACACCGGAATGTTTTCCCACGCCCGGATCGGGCGCTGGCAGTGGGGGCAACGCGACGCGGGCAAGCACAGGTCGAAGCGCTCGTACTCGGCCTGCGGCAGCCCCAGCACCTCCTGCGCCTCCCGCTGCCACTGGCGCTCGAGCATCACCGGCAGCCGATACGCCAGCACATTGAGAAAACTGCCCACCAGCAACCCCAGCACCGCGGCCAGGGTGTAAAAGAACGGCGGATGATCGACGACGACGGCCCAGGCATTCATGTTCAGATCAGGCTACCCAACTGGAAGATCGGCAAGTACATCGCCACGACAAGGCCCCCCACCAGCAGCCCGAGGATCAGCACGATGGCCGGCTCCAGCAGCGTGGTCAACTGCTCCAGCGCCTGGCTCACCTGCTCTTCGTAATGTAGCGCGGCCTTGTCCAGCATGGTGTCGAGGGTGCCACTGGCCTCGCCGACCGCCACCAGCTGGCGCAGCAGCGGCGGGAACAGCCCGTCCGCCTCCATCGCCTGTTGCAGGCTGGCCCCATTGGCCACGTGCTGGCGCAACGCCAGGATCGCCCGCTCATGCAGGCAGTTGCCACTGACCGGCGCCACCGTTGCCAGCGCATCCAGCAACGCCACGCCCGCTGCATAAGATGTCGCCAGGCTGCGCGCAAACCGCGCCAACGCCGCCTGCCCGAGCAAGGTGCCGACCACCGGCACCCGCAGCCCCCAGCGCACCATCCACAGCCGCGCCGGCAGATGCCGCCGATAAACCTCCCGCCCACCAATCCCCAACACAGTTATCAACAGCACCAGCCACCCCAGGTGATTGCCCAGCCCTGTGGATAAATCGATCACCCACTGGGTGAACGCCGGCAGCGCCTTGTCGAAACTGGCGAACAGCCCCTGAAAGCGCGGCACCACCTCCAACAGCAACAACGCCGCCACCCCGAGCCCGGTCAGCAGCAACACCGCCGGATACAGCATCGCCTTGCGCACCTTCTGCCGCAGCGCCTGGCGCTTCTCCAGCATCCCCGCCATCTGCTCCAGCTGCCGGTCCAGCGTGCCCGACTGCTCGCCCACCCGCACCAGGTTGCAATACAGCGCATCGAACCACGCCGGATGCCGCTGCAACGCCTCCGCCAGCCCAAGCCCCGCCGCCACATCCTGTTTCAACCGCGCCAGCAACACCGCCATGCCGCTGTCCACCGTGCTGCGCGCCATCACCTCGAACGCCTGCAACAACGGCACTCCCGCCGTCAGCAAGGTCGCCAGTTGCCGGCTGAACCCCGGCGCATCCGGCTTGCCCGCCCGCTGCGGCCAGCGCCACTGGAACCCACCCGCCAACTTCACCCGCGTGGCCCGAATGCCCTGGCGCTGCAGCCAGGCCTGCACGAATGCAGGGCTGCGCCCCGGTTGCTGGCCGTGCTGACGAGCGCCGGAGGCATCGATGCCCTCCCAGGCGTAGAGGCGGGTAGACGGTGGCATGCGAAGGTCCTTTGCAGTGCGGCGACAAGCCCCGTAACAGCTTGCCGGGCCCGAGGGCGAGCGCGTTTCCATGACGCTCACTAGAGTAGTTCAGCGAAGATGACGCCCTGCCGTGCAGGGGTGACAAAAGGTGTCGGTTCAGGCCTACTGCGCGCCTGCCGGCCGGGGCGCCGAAAAGTTGAACATGCGCCGACCGCGCCTCCATGTATTACGAAGGAAGACCGTTCATGAAAGGGCAACGAGGTATCACCCTGATCGAACTGATGATCGTCGTCGCGATCATCGGCATCCTGGCGACCATCGCCATCCCCATGTACACCAACCACCAGGCCCGGGCCAAAGCTGCGGCGGCGCTGCTGGAAATCTCCGCGCTGAAAACACCGATGGACATCCGCCTGAACGAAGGCAAGGATGTGCCCGACGTCGCCAGCCTCGGCGGCCAGCCCGCCACCACCCATTGCGCGATCACCGCCAGCGGCACGGCGGCCGACGGCACCGCCAGCATCGCCTGCACCCTGGCCGACGCACCGGCCAATGTGTTGGGCAAGACCGTGACCCTGGCTCGCACCCAGGCCGGGTGGAGTTGTGTGACCACGGTGGAGGAAGACCTCGCGCCGAATGGCTGCAAGGCGCCGTGAAAGTGAGGTGAAACAGGGGTTTGCGTAACGGACACGGCAATGGTACGTTGCGCAACACGCCGGTGTAGCTCAGTCGGTAGAGCAGCGCACTCGTAACGCGAAGGTCGCAGGTTCGATTCCTGTCTCCGGCACCAGAAATCAAGAAGGCTTGCAGCGATGCAGGCCTTTTTTGTGCTTCGAAAAAGTCGATAGGCCCAGGGCAAGGCGAGTCGCCCGCTGAAACAAATTACCGAGTACTGGTGGTTTGACCTATCCATGCAAATCTTCGAGGATGAGCACCGAGGACTGCAACCGTGCATGTTTGGGCATGGCTTGCCAGTAATTGGCCCCCCGAATCCGGCAGCAGTGAAGCTGGCACTCACTGACGTAGGGACAGTCGATAGGCCCCACCATATGGCCGTTGATTTGACTGGGTTCTGACCTTAAGGGTCGTAGATCTGGAAACTAAAGAATCGCTGCGACTACAGCCTCATTCACATCCGAAGGCGACCCCACAAGGGTCGCCTTTTCTTTTGCCCAATCGATCATGATTTCACTGACTTTGGTTCCTCATGGGGTGGGCTGGGGCGTCCAGGTCACTACCGAGTCATGGAATCCGAGTACGCGATCTCCCTCGCGTGGTTCTAGCGTTAGCGTCCCGTCTAGCGTTTGCAGCAGTGTGATGCGCTTTTTAGACGCTAGAGGATGATTGGCGTCGTGGTAGATCTCGGTGCCCTTTGCCATGAGTGAGGCGATGAAAGCCGCCAGCTGATCCGGGTTTTTGATCCCCCTTTTGCGTAGAAACGCTTTCTTTCCATGCTAGATGTGCAGGAGCCCGTGGCCACTTGCTCGACCGCCTCTGTCTCGTTTACCTACTTCGCGGCCAATCGCCCGGCAAGCGCGGCTCCTACAGGTATGGCGCGGACCTGGAAGCTCCATCTAATCGGAACGCTGCCCAGCAACTAAGCTCCGCCTGGAGCAGCCCATCAAGCGCATCAACTGCCACCTTCGCTTCGGCCTGGGAATTTTTCATCTGCCGCGCTCGCGGCTTCGATCAGGCTCATCCATCCGTATTGCGGATTTCTGTGATCGCCAAATCAATGAATTGAGCCGCGAGTGCCGCGATACCTGCCTCGGATTTCTTGCTGGTCTGCGCATAGGGTTCAATCAGCGCTCTCCTTTAGCTAGAGTGGACGCGCATCGAATTCGGCTCCTAAGCCTCCCATCAGCTCTCGAAGTCCAAAAAGGCGTATCTGCTGCCACGCCCCTCGTGCTCCTAGACCCAAAGCGTCGCAGGCGCGCGCTCACCCCAAGCAACATCGTGAACTATCCAAAAAGCTGAGCGATTAATATACGATTAGATGAATAGTCACCGTTATTCCTAATTTTCTAAATAGCTAGAACCAAAGGCTATATATTATGGTTTTCCAGACTAAGGAAGCGGATGTGATATTCGTTGCGGGAATTCATGGATCGGGCAAAACGACTTTCTGCTCTGGCCTATCAAAGGCTTTAGGGGTACCTACCTACTCCGCGAGCACCCTCATAAAGGCATGGAGTAAGGATCAGTCATGGAGCGAGGACAAGAGAGCACGCCAAATTAGAGAAAACCAACACGCTCTGATTTCGGCTGTGAACGCAGTAAAACGCCACACCCCATTTTTCATACTGGACGGTCATTTCGTACTACTCAGCAGTGATGGATCAGCCACAAGCATAGACTCAAAGGTTTTTGACGAACTGCAAATCACCGGCACCATCCTAGTTCAGTCGGCACCTGAGATTGTGGCCGAACGACTGACCTTGCGAGACAGGGCAACCTGGAAAATCCCTCTAATAGTTGAGCTAATGAACGCAGAGAGGGAGCAGGCAATCAAATACTGTCTATCCAGAGAAATCCCTTACGTAATTCGTAATGGCGATACGCCACTTGACATGGATGATGGTTTTCTGTACGAAGTATCAGCATGGCCAAAAAACGTCAGTCCAAGGAGCTAGGGATTGAAAAGCCTTAAATATGAAAAATTTAGTAATATTGATATTTCTGACGACTTCTTCTCTTCGTTGAAATCAGATTACGCCGAATTTGAAGAGTGGTTCAAAAGAAAGGCCCAAGACGGCGCCGAAGCCTACGTTTTCTTCAACTCTCGCAAGCGTCTTGATGGTTTCCTCTATCTCAAAAGAGAGGATCAGCCCGACGACAAGATTTCGCCGCCACTGCCAGGCGGACTTAGCGTAAAAGTCGGGACGTTAAAAATAAACGCACATGGCACCAAGCTTGGAGAGCGTTTTTTAAAAAAAGCCTTCGACCATGCTATGATTGAACGTGCCGACTATATGTACGTTACCATTTTTGAAAAACATAGCGGCTTAATTTCATTGATTGAGCGCTATGGCTTTGTTTTACACGGAAGAAAAATTGGGAAAAACGGCATTGAAAACGTTTATGTCCGAGAGCTCAAAACACTAACGAGTGATGTGACCAAGGACTTCCCCCACTTCAGTATTGCTGGCCGCAAACACTATTTGCTAGCCATCTACCCGGAGTACCACTCCTCTTTCCTCCCAGACTCCATCTTAAACAACGAAAACCACGACATTGTTCAGGATGTGTCACACACCAACAGCATTCACAAGGTTTACATCTCAGGAATCTCACGGACCAAGGTAATGAAACCAGGCGATACGGTCGCCATTTATCGAACATCCGACGGAAAGGGAAAGGCGTTTTATCGATCTGTGGTTTCTTCAATTGGAGTAGTAGAGGAAGTTCGACAGATAAAATCCTTCGCCACTGAGTCGCAATTCATTAAATACACCAAGCCTTACAGCATATTCACCACTGAGCAATTAAAAGAATATTTTACTAACAAGCAAAGATCGTATATAATACGCTTTACATATAGTGCCGCCCTGAAAAAAAGAATCATTCGCGGCCGCCTCATTGAGGAATGCAATATTAGCACCCGGACTAGATGGGATTTTATTGCTCTCAACGAAACTCAAATTAGGTGGATCGCGGAGAAGGGCGAAATTAATGAAAGTATTATTATCGATTAAACCTGAATATGCTCGAAAGATTTTAAGCGGCGAGAAGAAATTCGAATTCAGAAAAGTCGGATTTAACGATAGTAGCGTTAGCACAGTTATTATCTACGCCACCAAGCCTATTGGGAAACTTGTTGGCGAGTTCGAAATTCTTCGAATCCTCATTGACTCGCCCTCTAAAATATGGGAGCGCACTAAGAGGCACGCAGGTATCGATAGGCATTTCTTCGACTCGTATTACCACGGCAAAGAACAAGCTGTGGCGATTGCCGTTGGAGAGGTTAAACAATACGCAGAGCCCAAATGCCTTTCCGAGCTGGGGGTTGGCACTACTCCCCCTCAGTCTTTCAGATATATTAAGAGTGATGAATTCGCCAGGTATAAGCAGCGAGAGCTAGAGGTGTAGCATGGCCAATCAGTCATTACTTAATGCTAACTCGGAGTTGCGCCTGCTTTTGAATTCGACCAAGATTATTGATCGAGATTTCATAATTGCGAATCCGGATTCTTTTCCTCAAATAGGGGGTTTTATAAGAACTTCTCTATTCGGACTGTCCGGATACTATCCGCTTTTCGATCAGTGGCTGGAGTCCAAAGTATTGCCGGGAATACTGTCCGGCGAAAGAAGCATCTTAGTGGAATATTATCGGCGCCGCTTTTCGGGCCTGGCGATAATAAAGGACGATGGGATAGAGCAGAAGCTTTGTTGCTTGCGAGTCATGCCCGAGTTCCAAGGCTCTGGCACCGGGCTTCGACTATTTGAGCGAGCATTTGAACACCTAGAAAACGATATGCCACTTCTCTCCATAGCAGAAGAGCAAAGAGACACTTTCAAAAAGCTTTTTTCTCACTATGGCTTTGAATTGGCGAAGGAATACAAAAGCTACTACAGGCCATTGAAAGACGAACTTAGCTTCAATGGCCTGATTGAGCCTAAATTTATCCCGGTGCCTATCAGCTCCAGAATTTCCCCTAGCGGGTTAATTCTTCCAGCGAAGCGGCAAGCTTAGGCCGAACAGAATTCCAAAGATAACGTAAAAATGGCATGGCGCCGATAATTACAATACCACAGATAATGTATGTTGTTAGGAGACTGTATTTGCGCGAACAGTCGACATCCTTAGGCGGAGGATCGACAAACGCACAAACTGTACCAATGTCCCATATGCCACTTCCGGCCGCCCCGAAGAGAATTACCAAGAAAATAAATCTGGTGATCGACCAATAATTTGAACGCAGCTTCGTAAATCGTCCTAAAACCACCAGATCTTTTGCGTAAGAACCGGCCTCCTTCCCAGCCGAAGCGGTCCACTGATACCCCAAATAATTCCTTACACTGTTCGAGTCGGATATAGCGACGGAGCTATCCAGGCGAATGTATTCGTTCCAGACGTCTTCATCCATCAGAGACCGATATCCCTTATAATGATTGGTTACCGACGCGCATTCTTCATCTCTCAACGTGGTAAGAAAGCAATGAATCCTTTCAAATTTCGGGAACGACAGCGGCACATTTGTGCTTATTAGCTCTTCAGGCACACCACGCAAAACATTAATACGAAAATCAATGATTCTTGTCTCATTCGTCGAACTAATAAGCGCCCGATCTTTTTGATTAAACTTAACCGAATAAACTGATGGAGGAATATTTCTTATGCGAAAGCGAATATATGCAGATTTTCGCCTATCTTCTTCCTTCACCGTATCTTGATTCATCTCGGGAAGCTTGACCACCAGCCGACTGCAGCTTCCACCCTCACTCCAGTAGGTTCGCTCAATTTTAAATGAGTTCGAATTTAGCCTCAAAAGCGAAAATGGCTTGTGATCGAGACCATCTTTCCTAAAGCTAATATTTGCGAAATTTCCTTCCGCAAAACCATCGTAATGAACAACCTCGTTGAAGATGGCCGCGACGCTTTTCTCGCCATTCAGCCGCGACCCAAGGTCACTGACATGCTTTTCATCAAGCAACCATGGAAGATCGACTACAACGGCCTCAACGTCCGCACGCATCCCGACCATAACGCCGATATCGAGAAAAGGCGAAAAGTGCCCTTGACCAGTCTCCCAAAGGTTGACATGCAACTCGTCTTTTCGGGCTGCGTGTAAATGAAGCGGTCGTGGCCCAAGGCCCGCGTCTTTTGATTCCGCAGTCTCAACTTCGGTAGTAACCGCTGTCCCAGTTGCGCTCTGGGCCTCAGCTACCACTGCCGTGCTGTCCTTTTTTTTAAGGAGATAGCGAACCAAAATACCGGAAAATGAATGGTTCAAAGGGTCCTTCCTGAGATGGCGCAAGGTTCTAAAGGATACATCAATCGGGCCCGTCTTCACAGCACGAGACCAGCCTGCTCGGGCACCGTTCCGTAAGATTAGATGGAGCCTCCAGGTCCGCGCCATACATGTAGGAGCCGCGCTTGCCGGCGATTGGTCGCGAAAATGAACGTCCACAATGGGTCGATAGCTGCCTTTCCCCTGATGAGCTTGAGCCTGGATTTGGCGAATGGGTAGCCGTTTTCCATCATCCTGTCATGCCTTTCTCGCAGTGGTCGGGATCCTAAAAATAGGCTGGGGATAATTTTAGAGATAAAGAGTTGTATCCTTAAGAATAATACCCATTGAATTCAGACCCTTTCGTGTTGGTATTCCCTCCGTCGCCGAAGCATCGGCGACGCGACCTTGGCCGGTCGGAATCGAAAGGCGCAGCAGCGCCCAGTCTTCATCGCAGGCGCTTTTTTTGTGCCCGCGATGTCGCGTCATGGCGGTGGTGCGCGGGACACCTTCGGGTGTGCCGGGCCCCTTTCGTCCCGGTCGGCCAACCCGCGTACTGCTGCCACCTAAACTTGCTTGGCCGCGAGCGGTGGCAGTTCCACAACGAAAGGAACTCATGCATGACCACCAAGATCCTGAGGATCCTCGCATCCGCTCTCCGCCGCCCAACCCCCGCGGCCACCCCATCCCCAACCTTCTATCCAATCGACAGCCACTCCCTCGCCACCCGCGCCAACCGGGAGGTGCCCCATGCCTGACCATGAACGCCTGTCCACCCTCCAGAGCTACCTCTGGACCCTCGAACTGCTCGGCGAGGCGCTGGTGCAGCATGACGAGGTGCTGGAGTGCGAGCACAACCCGCAGCTGAGCTTTCGCAACACGGCGGGGATTCACCAGGCGATTCGGATCATCAGCCGGTTGGCCAGTGAGCAGTTCGGCAAGCTGGAGGCGATGACAGAAGAATGTGTATCTAGAGACTGATACCGCGCATCATCGGGGCCGCTTTGCGGCCCTATTGTGTGGCCCGTCCTGATCGGGCTCCAGATGAACCGTCACCGAGAAATAACATCTGGGCTGGTCCCCATTGGCTACAAATTTTTAAATTCAGTGTAATCCAAATTTGCCTCGGGCTTTGTTGGACCTGTTTAAGAGAGTTGAGTTAAAGCAAAAAGAATTATGTTTTATTCCGATAAAGTATTAGGCTTGCTTGATAATATTGTCACCGTATTCGATATTTAAGTTGCTGGTTTGGGTGGTTGTTGATTGCTCGCCGAACTGGCTAACATAGACCGGTTTGAGGGCGCTAAAATGCATAGACTTGAGCTCGCCAAGATTGCTTTGCTGTCTCTTATTGTCTCTGTTTCACAATTAGCCGTTTCGGCAGAGCTTTTTCGTTCGGTAATTCATAATGGTAGAGACCCTTTTACATTGCCGCAGGTTAAAGAGGGAGGGTGCTCTAATTGGGCTTATCCGTGGCCGGGTGCGAAAATATGCGTGGCTCCGACAAGTCAATGTAATTATATGTACTCAGAGCTTGCGGTTGTAGTTGAGGGGCCTGACGGAGAAGAAGCAAAGAATGAAGTGAATAGGTGTTTTTCTGAAGCCGCTGTATCTGGTGCAGCTGCCGGACTCATTACGGGCTATGCAACGGGGGGGGCAGCTGGTCTTTCCGCCGCGGCTGCAACATTCAAGAGCTCTCTTGAATCTTGCGTAAAAGGAACTGTCAAGGAGAGCATCACCACTAAAACTGTCAATCCTTCACACTGGGGAGGGTGGGGCAGTTGCTGATCGCAGAAATCTGTATAAGTAATTACTTTACGAAACTCCCGACTTCGCGGCAGCGTTTGATCGAAGCCGAATAGCGGGCTTGGCATACGAGGCGGTAGGGTTCCGCAGGGAAGCCTATATTGATCTCCCGTCAAGACGGAGCAGGGACGTGGACAACAAGCGCAGCTTTGTAGGAATGGTACAGCCTGGTGAGCCGCTGATTCAGCAGGGCGTCGATGTCATGCAGCAGTACCACGAAGCCGAGCCCAACCAGCCTACTGAGGAAGCCAAGCGCGAAAAAGGGACAGCGCAAATAGCGCAAGAAGGGGACGGATTTGTTTTTGAAGCCTCTGCTGAACAATAAATTAATCCCCATTTTTTCAAGTCTGCCGGCTAATCTTGGGCCTGTCCCATGACAGCGGTCACCTTCACCACGCAGAACGCTATCTATGTCGCACGGGTTTTCACCATGGAGGAAGTACGTTGGACACCTCCGGTGTACCGGTCTCATTCGTCCCGCTCGGCCAACGCACTGTTGCCACTTAACTCCTTCCTGCAAGCCATTTCCTACGCTTTCCATCGCCATTTCCTAACCCCAAGAACCTTGCACCAGAAGCCCCCAAGGAATAAATTCCCTACCAGTCGCGGCAAATTCCGCGACCGGGTTTGGCGACCCGGATAAACTTGGCGCAGCAGCGCCCCACACGATTGCAGGCGCTTTTTTTGCGTCCGCAGCCTCGTGCCATGGCGGCTGTGCGCGGGAGACCTTCGGGTCTGCCGGGTTCCAAGTTCCCGGTTCGCCAACCTGCGTACAGCTGCCACCCATTGTTTGGCGACAGTGCGTGGTGGTTCCAACCTAACTTGGAGTCTCATGCATGACCATCACACGTCTGTACAGGATCCTCGCATCCGCTCTCCGCCGCCCAACCCCCGCGGCCACCCCATCCCCAACCTTCTACCCGATCGACAGCCACTCCCTCGCCACCCGCACCAACCGGGAGGTGCCCCATGCCTGACCATGAACGCCTGTCTACCCTCCAGAGCTACGTCTGGACCCTCGAACTGCTCGGTGAGGCGCTGGTGCAGCATGACGAGGTGCTGGAGTGCGAGCACAACCCGCAGCTGAGCTTTCGCAATACGGCGGGGATTCACCAGGCGATCCGGATCATCAGCCGGTTGGCCAGTGAGCAGTTTGGCAAGCTGGAGGCGATGAAGGAGGAGAGTGTTTCTGGGGATTGATGCTGCGGGATATTGGGGCCGCTTTGCGGCCCTTTCGCGACACAAGGCCGCTCCTACAGGTACGGCGTTAGCTTTAGATTTTGCGCAGTCCTGTTTGAGCGGCGGTGCGCTCTGCACTGCAGCCTCGTTAGTGGCGATGACGCGCTAACTGAGCAGGCCAAAATTCTCAAAGCACACCTGCGTCAGGCCCTACCAGAACCACCCACCCCGCGCGAGCTCCTGCTCGCAGCTCCGATACTGCGCCCCGAACACCGAAGCCCGGGCCTGGACCTTCTGCGAAACGTTCTTCAGCCACGGCTTGGCGTCGTAGCTGCGGTTGCGGTAGCCGCCCCAGCCTTCGTGGTAATTCAGGTACTGGCCATAGGCGTCCCACTTGGACACGCCGTTGACCTGCTGGCTCTTCTGCATGTACCAGCCCATGAAGTCGATAGCGTCGGCGAAGTCGTCGCGGGCGGCGCCCCAACCGCCGGCATCGCGCTTGTAGTCGGCCCAGGTCTCGTCCTTGGCCTGGGCGTAGCCGTAGGCGGTGCTGACCCGGCCCCAGGGGATGAAGCCGAGGAAGTAGTAGCGCGGCGGCAGGGCGTCGTGCTTGAACGAGGACTCCTGGTACATCATCGCCATCGGCACCTGCACCGGCGCACCCCAGCGCGCCTGCATCTTCAGCGCCGCCTCGTGCCATTTCGGCTTCTCGCGGAAGATCTCGCAGAGGTTGTCGGGGTTGGCCGGGGGCTTGGTGGCGCAGCCGGCAAGCAGCAGGAGCAGGGCTGGCATCAAGAGCCGAAGCATGAAGGGGTTTCCTTTGGCAGACGTCGGGGGCGCAGGTGGTTGGCGCTTTATACAGGCTTTGGGGAGGCATATGAATCAGGGGACTGTTGCGCGATGCCGAGCTGGACGCGGTGGGACGGTCGTCGCCCATGGCTCGACGGGTAAGTGTATCGGGTTTATATTTCTTTGAAATTTTATGGAATCGTAAACCGAGGGAGACAGCCGATGATCGGCGAGCGGCTCAAACGTGCCCGCGCTGCTGCTGGCCTGTCGATGCAGGCGCTAGGTGATCAGGTGGGCGTGAGCGCCAACATGATCAAGAAGTATGAACATGACCAGAGCATGCCCAGTTCCGGCGTGCTCGTGCGTCTGTGCAAGGCGCTGTCGGTGCGCGCCGAGTATTTCTTCCGCCCTGCCAAGGTCGAGCTGGCGGGTGTCGAATATCGCAAGCGTTGCAGCACACCCAAGGCGATCCTCAAGCGCATCGAGGCCGATGTGCTGGATCAGGCGGAGCGCTGGCAGGAACTGACCAATCTATGGCCGGATTATCCCGTGCAGGCGTTCAGCGCGCCGGCAGGGATGCCCGCGCAGTTGGATTCGCTGCAGGCGGTCGACAACCTGGCGGACCAGGTGCGGCAGCTGTGGGGCCTGGGAGCGAGCCCGATTCCCGATTTGATCGACGTGCTGGAGACGCACGGGATTCTGGTGATCATCACCCAGGTCGATGCACAGGCGAAGTTCGATGGCTTGCAGGCCAGCGTGGCGGGGCAGCCGGTCATCGTGGTGTCGGCGGACTGGCCGGGTGACCGGCAGCGGTTCACCTTGGCCCACGAACTAGGTCACTTGCTGATGCACGGTCGGTTGGCCGAAGGGCTGGACGAGGAAAAGGCCTGTAACCGTTTTGCCTCGGCATTGCTGGTGCCTGCCAGCGCCATGCGGCAGCATCTGGGCGTCAAACGCCACATGCTGGAGGTGCGCGAGTTGTATCTGCTCAAGGCGGAATTTGGCCTCAGCATGCAGGGTTGCCTGTATCGCGCTGGCGACCTGGAGATCATCCCGCACGCCGTGCGTGAGCGGCTGTTCATGGTGTTCGTCAAACAGGGTTGGCGTAAGCAGGAGCCAGGGGCTGCATACCGGCAGGAAACCACGCGGTTGTTCCAGCAACTGGTTTACCGTGCGCTGGGGGAGGGGATTGTCGGAGAGTCCAAGGCGGCGGAGCTGCTGGGCATGACGGTCTATCAGTTCCACCAGGCGCGCAAACTGGAGTTACTGGATGCAGCTGCTCTGAGTGGACATACCAAGGACTGACCCAAGGTGACGCTTGGTTTCCTTGTGTGATTTGGCCATGTCGAGGATGTGTGGTGTTAAGTGATTTTTTGTGCTGTAAACCTGAGCAGTTAACAAGTCAAAAAAATGGTTAACAGGCGGCGATTCGTCGAACGGAAAAGAGGACGAATTTCTCTACCGCTGACGGATGAGAAAAACCAGTCCCCTTACCCTGACTGGCTCAGTGCCTATGCCGATGATGAACATCCGGAAAATGCGCATGGCTATGTCGAAGCGGTGCATGCACATGCGGGTGGCTGTGCGGCTCGGTACCGTCCCACTCGAAGTCGTGCTCATGCTGATGGTGCTCATCGTGCGTATGCCGGTGGCTATGATCGAGGGCCTCATGCTGATGCTCGTGAACATGGTTCTCCATCAGGTGAATCCACACACCCAAGGCCATCAACGCCGCAGCGAGCAGGAACATCACGGAAACCGTCTCACCCAGCATCAGGATCGCGACCGCAGCCCCCAGGAACGGCGCCGTGGAAAAGTATGCTCCGGTTCGCGCACTCCCCAATCCGCGAAGGGCCAGGACGAACAGCACCAGGCTGACGCCGTAGCCGAGAAACCCAACCAGCAGGATCGACCCCAACGTGCCCAGGGCCGGCAGTTGCGAGCCGATGGCCAAGGCCAGGCCGCCATTGACCACGCCCGCCGCCAGGCCTTTGCTGCCAGCGATGAACAGCGCGTCCGAGGCGGAGACCTTGCGGGTCAGGTTGTTGTCGATCGCCCAGCAAAGGCAGGCGAATGCCACCGCCAGCGGCCCGGTCCAGTCATGGGCGGTTGCGGTCTCTTGTGGCCATGACAGCACGATACCGCCCAGGACGATGGCAACCATGCCGATCACGATCCGGCGGTCGGCGTTTTCCTTGAACACCACCCATGCCAGCACTGCCGTCAGGACCGACTCAAGGTTGAGCATCAACGATGCAGTGGCCCCCGCTGTGCGAGTGAGCCCGAACATCAGCGCCACAGGGGCAAGCACGCCGCCGAAGAAGATCGCACCCAGCAACCAGGACCATTCTCCGGCAGGCAGCCCGGGCCGCTGCCAGCCGCGATCGCGCACCAGACGGACGAGGGTCAGGCCGACGCCACTGCCCAGGTAGAGCAGCCCGGCCAGCAGGATGGGCGGGGTATCGACACCCAACAGTTTGGCGAGCGGTGTGCTTGCGCCGAACAGCGCCGCTGCAACCAGCGCGTAGAGAACACTCAGATTCATGATGGGGCTGTCCTGTCAGGCTCATTGCGTGCAGGGGAGCATCATAGCGTTGCCTGGGTATGCGTTATGTGAAGAGTGGACTCACGTCCGGCTGGATGCTGGGGCGCCCTGTGGCCCAATCGCGGGGCAAGCCCGCTCCCACGCAAACTCTCCATGGTTTCGTATCGTTGATGTCGATGTTGTCTTCTGGATAGCGGTCAAGCAGAGTCTGCCTACCTTGTCAGGAGACGCCCATGCCACCAGCCGTTTTCGCCGCCGCCCAATGCGCCATTCGTGATGGCGATATCCCCGCCAACCTGGCCTTGCACCTGGCGTTCATGCGCCAAGCCCATGAGCAAGGCGTGGACCTGTTGCTCTTCCCCGAACTGTCCCTCACGGGCTACGCCCCCGCCGTGTCCAGTGGCCTGGCGCAGGACCTGGATACGCCGCTGCTGGCGCCCCTGCGCCAGCTCGCCCAGGCAGCGGGCATGACCACGGTGGTCGGGATGCCGCTCAGGGTGCCGGGTCAGGACAAGCCTCGAATTGCGGCTTGCATCCTCCACCCGGATGGCTCGATTGCCGCCTATACCAAGCAGCATCTGCATACCGGCGAGGACATGTTCTTCAGTGCCGGGAGCGGCGGCGAGTTGTTGTCCGTCGCCGGGCTGTCCGTGGCCTTGTCGGTGTGTGCCGATTTCAGCCATCCCGAGCATGCCGCCCAGGCGGCGCAGCGCGGCGCGCAGGTGTATGCGACGGGCGTGTTGATCGGGGAGGGCGGGTATCCGGCGGACAGCGCGTTGCTGCAGGGGCATGCACAGCGGCATGCGATGGCAGTGCTCATGGCCAATCATGGCGGCACCACGGGCGGCTGGGCGGCGGCTGGGCGCAGCGCGTTCTGGGACGAGCAGGGGCGGTGTGTAGCGGCTGCCTCAGGGAGCGGGAATCGGCTGTTGGTTGTTTCCGGACAGGCGGGCGAATGGCGAGGGCACGAGGTGTTCGTGCCTCTGGGTGTCGCTGAGTCAGCCTGAAGCTACTCGCTCAGGCGTTCGGCCGCCTTACGGTAAACCTGATCCCGCTCACGTTTATCCACGGCAACCACGAATACCACGACTTCAAGATCGATGGCCTGATAGACCTTCCTTGAGTGCGCGTGCATCGAATTCGAGGCTATAGGTCATCCAGCGTTACCTTCACCCTCTGCGGCGCGGCCAAGCGCTCGCGTACCGTGGCGAGCAATGCTTCGTCCTCTTCGGTCAGCAACACGGGTTTGAATGGCAACTGTCCGCGCTCAGCCACATATTGCAGTGCCTGGCGCATCAGTTCGGAAGGGGTCACACCCAGCTTTTCCAGCTCACGGTAGGCGCGCACCTTGAGGTCGTCGTCGATACGCACATTGATGGACGCCATGCTTGCAACCTCTTTGTAATGACAATGGTCTGTACAATGGGCCAAGGCTGGCAATTGAGCAAGAGGGCCGACGCGATTGCCGACGGGCGTGTCAACCCATGCTCGCATACCACCATCCATGTGGCAGCTTAGCTCCGCAAGCCAGGCGATCCCCGCACGCGCCGGACCGCTTCCTTAGCCGTTCCTGCCGCGCAAAATGCTCACAGCCCACCCACCAACTTCGTCTCCAGCACGCCTTTGCGGCCAACAGCCTCGGAAACCACGTGCAACTTGGCATCGGCGGCGCCAAAGCCCATTTTCATCTCCTGCCAGATGAACAGGTTCTTGCCCGGCTGGGCCTCGACCTTGATCACCCTCAAGGTGCCGGCGTCGGAAGCAATGGTGTGCGGCCCAGGCGGCACTTCCGCCACCAGGTAGGTGTGGGCCGCCGTTGCGCCGATCATGCGCCCGTCGATCAGCACGTCGTACTTCATGGCGGCTCCCATCGTTTCATTGCGATAGATGTAGACCCGTGTCATGCCTGGAACGGTCTCGAAGCGCTTCATCTGAGCATCCACCATGGGGTCACCTTTAGGCACGGTGACACAGGCAGACAGCAGCATCAGCATCGAAGCGGCGAGCAGTTTCTTCATCGGACTTCCTTATCTTCACAAAAACGGCGCGTGGCCAGGTTGGCATGCGTTATACGCGTTGTGCAGCGGTATTCCAACAAGCGGGTTTGCGGCTGGCCGTGGTGCCGTCGAAGGCAGGCAGTCGCCCACACTCGGCCAGGCACTGCGCGGCCCAATGGCCTCACTGCGCCGCCTTGACCAACACCAACGGCACAGCCTTGAGCGCACCATCCAGGTTGCGGTAGCGGGTGTACTCCCCCGACGCCGGCAACAACTGCCCACGCTCCACCATCCGCCGCCCGTCGAGCAGGTAGCGCACCGTTTCTGCCTTGCCCCGCTGGGCCGACGGGTCCCGGTTCAGGTCCTGCGCCAGCATCCGCATCGACTCGTCGATGCAGATCCCCAGCAGCGCATCGACCTTCTGTGCATCCATCCCACCGTCGTCGATGCATTGCTCGCCGCAGCGGCGCACCGACAGGCTCTGCACCTCGAGGCGCGTGCGGTACAGCAGGCTGCCGGCGATGTCCTGCAATTCCACCTGGCTGACCAGCACGAAGCTGCCGCGATCAGGGCTTACCACCACTTGCGGGGCAATGCGCAGGCTGGCGCTGACGCCGCCGGTGGAGGGGCGCAGCCCGGCATTGCCGGCCGCCTCGCCGTAGCGCTGCTGGAGCTTGCCGTTGTAGGGATGCTCGGCCAGCACCACCGCCATCGTCTGCGCCGCCTGCTTGGCATCGCGCTCGGCTTCGCGCTGCAAGGCGGCTTCGCCGACCTGGGTGTTGATCGCGCTGGCCAGCAGCAAGCCGATAGCGCCACCGCCGGTGGTGGCGCCGTGGGCCAGGGACTGGTTGGTCTCGCGCGCTTTCGCGGCGGCCTGGGCGTCGATCATCAGGCTGGCGTCGATCCAGCCCGCCGACGGCACCTGTATCTCCAACCGGGCGCCGTGCTCGTTCAGGTAGCGCAGCGCCGTCGGGTCGTGGATGTCGGCCGGGCGCGGTGCCTGCTGGGCGCAGCCCGCCAGCAGCAGGGTCAGCAGCAGCCCGCGTTTCATTGCGAGAACGGCGTGACGATCACCTGGCGGCTGCTGTCGACCGCCTGGTAGAAGGCGTTGGACAGGTTGCTATAGGTCGGCTGGTCCCACTCGCCCTGGGCCGGCTGGGTGACCACGAAGGGCTTGAACCAGAGCAGGCGGCTGTCCTGCACGTCCACCAGGATGCCGCGGCCGGCCACCAGCGGGATCGGCGCGCTGGTGGGCACCACGCTGTAGTAGCTGCGGGTGGCGCCGGTGCTGTCGATGGCCACCAGCAGCAGGCGGTCGATGCCGTAGGTGGCCTTCAGGGCGCTGATGTCACGCTCCATGTAGCCTTCCTTGAACTTGGTTTCCTTGTACTTGCTCAGGTCGATGCGTTCTTCGATGCGCTTGGTCTTGTAGCCCTTGGCTTCGAGCTTGGCGATGATGGCGTCGGGCAGGGTGTTGACGTCGGCCAGGTCCCAGGTGCTCACATGCTCGCTGAGCTTGCTGTTGACCCCGGTGTTGATCGCAAGGTCCAGGATCCCCTGGTTGCCGGTCAGCATCAGCTTGGGCGGGGTGACGGGGGTCATGGCCACGCCGATCACCTGGTCCTTTTCGTTCCAGAACTGCTGGTCGAGCTCCACCGGGGGCTGGACATTGGCGCAGCCGGTGAAGATCAGGCACAACAAGAGCACCGCACATCCCTGCAAGTAACGCATCGGACAATATTCCTTGAGTAGTGGAGACTCGCTGTATCGGCCTGTGTCCGGCAAGCATGATGGCAATAAGACATTATTTTTTCGGCATGGCATGATGCCGGCCCGCGCATGCCCTCCATGCCTGGTGCATCACGCGCCGAGGCCAGGGGGCGCGCATCACAGGAAGCGAATATGAAAAGGAACATCTGCCTGGCCTTCACCCTGTCCATGGCCTTGGCCGCCAGCGCCGTTCAGGCTGAAGAACACGCCATCGCCGGGGCGGGCGCGATCTCTTGCGAGCGGTTCCTGAACGCGCAGACCCAGGACAAGACCACCAGCCTGGCCACGATCCTGTGGCTGCAGGGCTTCCTGAGCGGCGTCAACATGCAGCGCAACCTCGACTTGAAAATACCGTTGCAAGCCCTGCCGGAACCTCCCGAGATCAAGGCGTTCACCGTGGACTACTGCACCAGGAACCCCGACAAGAGTGTCTTCGAAGCGGCCATGTGGCTGTCCCTGAAGATCTAGCGTGCCCGCTTATTCGGTGAGTTCAGGCGTGGCATTCACTTGGGGGGCAGGGGCGAGCGTCGTGTCGAACCATGCGGGCCACGAACTGCGATGCCGGCTTTCCACCTGCACACAGGGGATCAGGCGCTCGGTCAGTACATCGGTCCGCCCCACACTCACCGCCAGCCGATACTTGGCACTGTGCACGCATTCCCGGTCACCAAATTCGCAACGGTCCAGGCTCGTGCCGCCGCAGGGGCCGTTGGCCAGGCCTTTGGGGCAGGTCTCGGGGCAGGTGTAGAGCGTGTCTTCAAGCCGGCAACTGCCGCAGGTATCGCAGCCCACCATCGGGCGTTTGATGCGTCGCTCCAGTTGATGCAGCCAGTGCGCTGCCGTGGGGTTGGTCCAGAGCGGTCGGGTCACGGCCCAGCCGAAGGCCTTGCTCAAGGCTGTGGTGCGGCTGAACAGCTGATGGTGCATCGCGGACAGCAGGTGGTAGCGGGCCTTTTCCTTGTTCGAGGCGTTGATCTGCCGTTGCCCGAGGCGCCAGGCATGCCCGGGTGGGTGGAAGGTGACCGGCGTCAGGTCAGGTTCCTGCCAGGCCGCTTGCCAGGCCGGGGCCCAGTCTTGCAGCGAGGTGAACTGCGGTTGCAGTGTGTCGATGGCCTGTTCCAGCGCTTCGAACTGCGCCACCTCGTGGATGCCGGACAGGTGCACGCCGGCATAGCCCACCAATTTCAGGCCGATCACCTGCAAGGCCAGGCGATGGTTGGCGCGCTCCTTGGCGTAGGCCTTGGACACCGCCGTTTCAGCGGCCAGCAGCGCCCGCATCGACGGCGTGACGGTCACCCCGGCAACGTGATCGAGCATCCCGGCACGGCCTTCGGTCAGCGCCATGATGCAGGCCATCAGCGGTTTTGGCCGGGGCTGGCGCTGCATCCAGTCGAAGGCTTCCTGGTGTTTCGCGAAGTCGAAACCGAGTTGCAGGATGAACAGGTCGGCGCCGGCCGCGAGTTTCTTTTCGGCTTTGCAGTACTGCGCGCCGCCTTCGGCCTCCTGGTACTTGAACGGGTTTAGCGCGGCGGCCAGCAGCCAGTGTGGCCGTGCTTGGCGGACGATCTGCAGGGCGGCGACGGACTCCAGGTAGCGCACCGGGCGCTCGCCTGGGTTGTGACCGGGCAGGCGGTCGCCGGTGAGCAGCAGCAGTTGGTCGAGGCCGGCGGCGTCCATGCGTTGCAGTTGGGCGAGCAGGTCGCGGCGTTCGCGGTCCTTGCCGGAGAAGTGCAGCAGGGCGGGGACGGGGTTCGCGAGGCTGCTGAAGGCCTCCAGCGGTGACATGTCCAGGGCGCTGCCGACGCGGTCGCCAATGGCCACGGTTAGTGGCCAGCCGCACAGCTGGGTGCGGGCCATGAGGGTTTCGAGGGTGGCGAAACGCTCGGCGCTGGGCTTGGGGACGAACTCCAGGATGCAGGCGAAGGCGTTGGCGTCCAGGGTCGTTTTCAGCAGGCTCATGGGGGCGGGCTACCGGGTTGGGGCAGGGTGGCAGTTTTGCGCATATTGGCGGTGGAGGCATGTCTGGATGCGCGGGGGACTGTGCTGGTTGAGACATTTTCGTTTGCCTGGGCCATTGGTTCGCCGGCAAGCCGGCTCCTACAGGGGCCAGGTAGGAGCCGGCTTGCCGGCGAACCCATACGATGCATCATGAACAGATCTTGAGTTCATCTCAAATTTTATGAGTTTGTCTCACCTTGCCGGCGCGCCCAGAATTCCCTCATTCACTTTCAAGGTTCGAGGGACGACAACATGGCACTGGCACACAACCTGGGGTTTCCGCGCATCGGCCGTGACCGTGAGCTGAAGAAAGCCCAGGAGGCGTACTGGAAGGGCGAGCTGGACGAAGCCGGCCTGTGTGCCGTGGGCCGTGGCCTGCGCGCCGCGCACTGGCAGGCGCAGAAGGCCGCCGGCATCGAGCTGCTGCCGGTGGGTGACTTCGCCTGGTACGACCAGGTGCTCACCCACTCGCTGACCTTTGGCGTGATCCCCGAGCGCTTTCGTGCCAAGGACGGTGCCAAGCCGACCCTGCAGACCCTGTTCGCCATGGCCCGGGGCGTGAGCGACAGCTGCTGCGGCGGCGCCCATGCCCAGGAAATGACCAAGTGGTTCGACACCAACTACCACTACCTGGTCCCCGAATTCACCGCCGACCAGCAGTTCGCCCTGAGCTGGGAGCAGCTGTTCGAAGAAGTCGAAGAGGCCAAGGCCTTGGGCCACGCAGTCAAGCCGGTGGTGATCGGCCCGCTGACCTACCTGTGGCTGGGCAAGACCAAGGGCGCCGATTTCGACAAGCTGGAACTGCTCGACCGCCTGCTGCCGCTGTATGACCAGATCCTCAACCGCCTGGCCGTGCAAGGGGTGGAGTGGGTGCAGATCGACGAGCCGATCCTCGCCCTGGACCTTCCGCAGGACTGGAAGAACGCCTACGAGCGCGTCTACAACATCCTTCAGCGCGCCCCTTTGAAAAAGCTGATCGCCACTTACTTCGGCGGCCTGGAAGACAACCTCGGCCTGGCTGCCAACCTGCCGGTCGATGGCCTGCACATCGACCTGGTGCGCGCCCCGGACCAGTACCCGACCATCCTCGACCGCCTGCCGGCCTACAAGGTGCTGTCGCTGGGCGTGGTCAATGGCCGCAACGTCTGGCGCTGCGACCTGGAGAAGGCACTGGAGGTGCTGCGCCATGCCCACGAGCGCTTGGGCGATCGCCTGTGGGTGGCGCCGTCGTGCTCGCTGCTGCACAGCCCGGTGGACCTGGCCCGTGAAGACAAGCTCGATGACGAACTGAAGAGCTGGCTGGCCTTCGCCGTGCAGAAATGCCAGGAAGTGGCGCTGCTGGCCAAAGCGATCAACCAGCCCGAGGCTGCCGATGTGGTCACCGTACTGGCGCAGAGCCGCGCCGTGCAACACCGCCGCGCCACCTCGCCACGCATTCACAAACCTGCGGTGCAGGCCCGTGTCGCGGCCATCAAACCAGCCGACAGCCAGCGCGCCACCGCTTTCGAGCAGCGTATCGCCAAGCAGCGCGCCGGTCTGGACCTGCCAGCGTTTCCGACCACCACCATCGGTTCGTTCCCGCAAACCTCGGCGATCCGCCTGGCGCGCCAGTCGTTCAAGCAGGGCAAGCTGACCGAAGCGGACTACGTCGAGGCCATGCACAGCGAGATCCGCCACGCGGTGGAGATCCAGGAAAACCTGGGCCTGGATGTGCTGGTACACGGTGAGGCCGAGCGCAACGACATGGTCGAGTACTTCGCCGAGCAACTGGACGGCTATGTGTTCACCCGCTTCGGCTGGGTGCAGAGCTACGGTTCGCGCTGCGTGAAACCGGCGGTGATCTTCGGTGACCTGAGCCGCCCGAAGGCCATGACCGTTGAGTGGATCAAGTACGCCCAGGGCCTGACCCGCAAGGCGATGAAGGGCATGCTCACGGGCCCTGTGACCATGCTGATGTGGTCCTTCCCCCGCGAAGACGTGACCCGCGAAGTGCAGGCCCGCCAGCTGGCGCTGGCGATCCGTGACGAGGTGGTGGACCTGGAAGCGGCGGGTATCAAGATCGTGCAGATCGACGAGGCCGCCTTCCGCGAAGGGTTGCCGCTGCGCCGCAGTGCCTGGCCGCATTACCTGGAATGGGCCACCGAGGCGTTTCGCCTGTGTGCCTCGGATGTGCGGGATGAAACCCAGATCCACACCCACATGTGCTACAGCGAGTTCAACGACGTGATCGAGTCGATCGCCGCGATGGATGCCGATGTCATCACCATCGAGACCTCGCGCTCGGACATGGAGTTGCTGGAGGCGTTCGAGCGGTTCGACTATCCGAACGAGATTGGCCCTGGCGTGTACGACATCCACTCGCCACGGGTGCCGACCAAGGAGGAGATGGTCAAGCTGCTGCGCAAGGCGGCCCAGCGGATTCCGGCGGAGCGGTTGTGGGTCAACCCGGATTGCGGCTTGAAGACCCGCGCCTGGCCGGAGACCGAGGCGGCGTTGGTGAACATGGTTGCTGCTGCCCGCGAACTGCGCGCCACGGCCTGAAGGCCCATTCGCCGGCAAGCCGGCTCCTACGAGCGTGCGCCATACCTGTAGGAGCCGGCTTGCCGGCGAACGGTTCACCCAACCCGATACTTCATTTAGAGTGGCCCGACCTGCTGTCCGGAAATCCCTCGATGAAGCCCATTCACCTCACCTTGATCTGCCACGCCCGCACCGAGGCGCAACGGGTGGGGCGCTTTGCCCTCGACGACGATCCACTGCGCGATCCGCCGTCCTCTCTCATCGAACTGTCCACAACCACCCGTTGCCTCACCGCGCCGGAGCTACGCGCTCGGCAGACGGCCGAGAGCCTGAATGCGACCCTCGATCAAGGCCTGCGCGACTGCGACCTGGGCTCCTGGAAAGGCCAGCCGCTCAAGCAACTGGACGAGCGTGAGCTCCATGCGTGGCTCACAGACCCGCAGGCCACGCCCCACGGCGGCGAATCGATTGCCGCCTTGTGCCAGCGTGTCGCCCATTGGATGGACAGCGCCCTGAGCGAGGGTGATTGGATCGCCGTCACCCACCCCTTCGTCATCCGCGCCGCGATGCTGCATGCGCTGGGCGCGCCGATCGAGTCGTTCCATCGCATCGACGTGCCGCCCCTGGCCCGCGTGCGCTTGAGCCATTACGGCCAATGGCGGCTGCAACTGGGCTGACGACTGTGCATTGGCCGCTATTGCCGGGGCCGCTTCGCAGCCCTTTCGCGACACAAGGCCGCTCCCACAGATTCAGCAGTGCCCTTGAGGGGCGTGCTGTACCTGTGGGAGCGGCCTTGTGTCGCGAAAGGGGCGCGAAGCGGCCCCAGGGCATGCCTAGCGCCGGACCAGCGCCGGCACGGCGCGCACATAGATCAACTCGCTCACCAACTCCACCAGCGTCTGGGTGATCACTGCCGCCGCTGCCAGTGTGCGGATTGATTCGGGCAGCGCCAACGCCAGCGGCAGCACCACCAGCGAATTGCGCGTGGCGGCGCTGAAGGTCACGGCCCGGGCCTCGCCTGTGGACAACTTGAACAGCCGCGCCGCAAGCAAACCGAGCACCGGCGCCAGCAGGGCGAAACCGATATATACGGGCACCACCGGCAGCAGGTCGTCCAGCCGGCTGGCCACCACACCGATCTGCGAGCCGATCACCGCGATCAGCACCAGCGCCATGGCCGGCACCGGCAGCCAGGCCCAGGCGTCGTTCCATTTCGAAATCAGCACCGAGCGCCGTGCGCCGGCACTGGTGGCGACGGCCAGCAGCAGTGGCAGCACGATCAGCAGCACGAAGGCCTCGACGAAGGGCGCGACGGAAATCTCGACCTGGCCGCTATCTAGCATCAACGCCAGGTACAGCGGCAACAGCGCCAACTGCACCAGCAACAGCACCGGTGTGGCAGCAAGGGTCAGGCGCGAGTCACCTTTCCCGATATGGGTGAACACCACCACGTAGTCGATGCATGGCGTCAGCAGCACCAGCAACGCGCCGGCCAGCACGGCGGGGTGTTCGACCAGGCCACGGGTGCCAGCCCACACCAGCAGCGGCACCAGCACGAAGTTGGCCAGCAGCAGCGCGCCCATGAAGCGCCGGTTGCCCAGGCCCGCGCGCAGGTCGAGGAAGGGGATCTGCAGGAACATCGCGTACATCAGCACCGCGATGGCAGGTGTCACCAGTGCCTCCAGTGGCTGGGCAACGCCCGGCGCAAGCAGGCCGATGGCGGCGGCGAGCACCACGGCGATGAAGTAAAGGGGGATCTGATTGCGTTCGAGTTGATCTCTGTCCACGGATGGCCCGGTTTTTCCGACTGAATTACTAGGTGGGGCAGGGTACTATCTGGCTCAGTCCATAGGGAGCAATTCGATGCGAATTCTAGTGGTAGGTGCGAGCAAGGGATTGGGTAAGGCACTGGTCGAGGGCCTGGGTGACGCGGGTGATACGCTGACAGGCGTGTCGCGTACCCGGCCGGCGTCGTTGCCGAGTTCGGTGCACTGGATCGAGGCTGACCTCGGCCAGCCGCGCCAGGCCGCGGCGGTCATCCATGAAGCGGTGGCCGACGGCGGGCTGGATGTACTGGTGTACAACGTCGGAATCTGGGAAGAGCGGGCCTTCGAGGACGGCTACAGCTTCCTCGATGATGACGAGGGGCAGATCGAGCGCATGGTCGCCACCAACCTCACCGCGCCACTGCTGTTGATCAAGCGTTTGCTGCCGGTGCTGCTCAAGAGCGAGCGGCCACGGATCATTCTCACCGGCTCCACGTCGGGCCTGCCGGGCAGCGGTCGGCCTGAAGTCACCTTCGGCGTCAGCAAGTTCGGCTTGCGCGGCATCGCCGAGACACTGCGTGAAGGCTTCCGCGACCAGGGCCTTGGCGTGAGTTGCCTGAACCTCGGCTACCTGAATACCGAAGACGGGCTGGACGTGCCGCTGGCGCAAGCCGAGCAGCGCGGCGAGGGTTCGCTGATCCCGCTGCACGACGTGGTGCAGGTGTGCCGGATGATGTTGAGCCTGTCGTCGGCCAGCTACGTGCGCGACGTCACCCTGCCGGCGTTGCGGGACGAGCGCTTCTGAAATGCGTTTGATGGGCAATTGGCCGCAGACCCGGACGGTGGTGACGCTGCGGGTGGCCCATTCGCCGGCAAGGCCGGCTCCTACAGGTATCGTATAGACCCCTCGTAGGAGCCGGCTTGCCGGCGAGCCGGATCAACCGCGCTCGATCGCCAGCGCCACGCCCTGGCCGCCGCCGATGCACAGGGTCGCCAGCCCTTTCTTGGCATCACGCTTGATCATTTCGTGCAGCAGGGTCACCAGCACCCGGCAGCCCGAGGCGCCGATGGGGTGGCCCAGGGCAATCGCGCCGCCGTTGACGTTGACCTTCGCGGCATCCCATTCCAGTTGTTTGCCCACGGCCAGCGCCTGGGCGGCGAAGGCTTCGTTGGCTTCGATCAGGTCCAGCTCACCCAGCTGCCAGCCAGCCTTGTCCAGGCAGCGCTGGGTGGCCGACACCGGGCCGATACCCATGATCGCCGGGTCAACACCCGCGCTGGCGTAGGCGGCGATTTTGGCCAGCACCGGCAGGCCGAGGGCCTTGGCTTTATCGGCGCTCATCAGCAGTACTGCGGCAGCACCGTCGTTGAGGCTGGAGGCGTTGCCGGCGGTGACGCTGCCGTCCTTCTTGAATGCAGCGCGCAGCTTGGCCAGGGACTCGGCGCTGGTGCCGGGGCGGGGTTGCTCGTCGGTGTCGAACACCAGCGGCTCGCCTTTCTTCTGCGGGATGTGGATCGGGGTGATCTCGTCCTTGAAGCGCCCGGCCTCGATGGCGGCCACGGCCTTGCGCTGCGATTCGGCGGCGAAGGCGTCCTGTTGCTCGCGGGTGAGGCCGTACTTGTCCACCAGGTTCTCGGCGGTGATGCCCATGTGGTAGTCGTTGAAGGCGTCCCACAGGCCGTCGGTGATCATGCTGTCGATCAGCTGGCCGTGGCCCATGCGCTGGCCGGTACGGGCCGAGGGCATCACATAGGGCGCCAGGCTCATGCTCTCCTGGCCACCGGCGATCACCACCTCGGCGTCGCCGCAGCGGATGGCCTGGGCGGCCAGGTGCAGGGCCTTGAGGCCCGAGCCGCAGACTTTGTTCAGGGTCAGGGCCGGGACTTCGTAGGGCAGGCCGGCCTTCACGGCGGCCTGGCGGGCGGGGTTCTGGCCGGCGCCCGCGGTGAGCACCTGGCCGAGGATCACTTCGTCGACCTGGGCCGGGTCCAGCTGGGTCTGGGCCAGCAGCTGGCGGATCACGGCGGCGCCCAGCTCGACGGCGGACACGTTGGCCAGGGCCCCCTGGAAGCTGCCGATGGCAGTGCGGGTGGCGGCGACGATGACGACTTCGTTCATTGTTGTTCTCCGGGATACGAGCGTGATCGCCACAGCATCCATGGGCGCCGCTTATTTGGGAAGTTTGTTTTTCTTTGCCATTGATCCGAATTTCAAATGAATGGGTGGGTTTGGCGAGGGGCAACTAAGCTTGCTGGCAGTTGTTCGCCGGCAAGCCGGCTCCTACCCGGTCAACGCCAGGCGCTATCCCTCTCTCCAACCCGCAAGGAATCCCGATCATGCGCCGAACCCTGATCCTGCCCATCCTGCTGCTCACCAGCACCGCTGCCTTCGCCGCCGAACCGAAATGCACCACCGCCGACAAGGCCACCTGGCAGGACGCCGACCAGTTCCAGGCCAAGCTCAAGGACGAGGGCTACAAGATCAACAAGTTCAAGGTCACCAAGGGCAACTGCTACGAGATCTACGGCTTCGACAAGGACGGCCGCAAGGTCGAGATCTACCACGACCCGGTGAGTGGCAAGGCGGTCAAGACCGAGATCCATAAATGACCGCCAGCGTGCGGCTGTGGGACCCGTTGCTGCGGGTGTGCCACTGGTCGCTCGCTGGGGTGTTCTTCGCCGATTACTTTTTCAACGAGGTGGGTGACGACTGGCACCAGTGGCTGGGCTACTACGCCTGTGCATGCCTGCTGTTGCGCGTGGTGTGGGGCTTCGTCGGGCCGCGCAGTGCACGCTGGGCGGATTTCTGGCCGACGCCGGCGCGTTTGAGGGTGCATGGCCGGGCGCTGTGGCGTGGCGAGCATTATCACCGCCTGGGGCATACACCGATCGGTGCGCTGGTGATGGTGCTGATGATGCTGGGCATCGCCAGCCTGGGCGTGACGGGCTGGATGATGCTGGAGGTGGATGCGTTCTGGGGCGCCGAGTGGCTGGATACGCTGCACAGCTGGCTGGCCGATGGCGTGCTGGCGCTGGTCTGCGTGCACCTGCTGGCGGCGCTGGTGGAGAGCGTGCGGTTGCGTGAGAACCTGCCGTTGTCGATGGTGACGGGGCGGCGCCGGTCGTCTGAAAAGCCGTGATGTGTGGGGCTGTAAGGTTCGCCGGCAAGCCGGCTCCTACAGGTCTGCGTGTGACTCGTAGGAGCCGGCTTGCCGGCGAATGGGTCACACAGCCGGGCACTGGTTGGTCACGCAGTGAATCCCGCCCCCTCCCGCCGCGATTGCATCAATGTCCAACTGCACCACGTCCCGCCCCGGATACAGCTGCTCCAGCAAGGCCCGGGCCTTTTCATCGGCACTGCGATCCCCAAACTGCGGCGCGATCACCGCGCCATTGATCACGAAGTAGTTGATATACCCCGCAGCAAAATCCGGGTTGCCCTTGCTGAACTTGCTGTTGCGCGGCTTCAGCGGCGGCGACATCGTGTGGATCTCCAGCTTGCGTCCATCGGCATCGGTGGCGTTCTGCAGGATCTCCAGGTGCTCGCGGGTCACGTCGTGGTCGTAGGAATCCGGGTCGTTGTCCAGGTTCGCCACCACCACCCCGGGCGCCGCGAAGCGCGCGTAGAAATCCACATGGGCGTCGGTGATGTCCTTGCCCTTGATGCCCGGCAGCCAGATGATCTTGCGCAGCCCCAGCCGCTCCTTCAGTTCCTCCTCGACCTGGGCCTTGCTCCAGCCGGGGTTGCGGTTGCTGTTGACCCAACTGCTCTCGGTCATGATCCCGGTGCCGTGGCCGTCCACCTCGATGCCGCCGCCTTCGCCGACCAGCTCGCTGCGCTGGTAGCCACCACCGGCCAGCTTGGCCACGCGAGCAGCGAGCTTGGCGTCCTGGCGGTGCTGCTGCTTGCCGCCCCAGCCGTTGAAGTTGAAGTCCACCGCCGCCAGCTCGCCATCGTCGTCGACCACGAAGTTGGCGCCGATGTCGCGCATCCAGATGTCGTCCAGTTCGGTTTCGACGTAGGTGATGTTGTGGCTGCCGCACTCTTCCTCGGCGATATCGCGCTCGCTGGCGCGGCAGAACACCGTCACCGGCTGGTAGGCGGCGATGGCGCGGGCGATGCGCCCGAGCGCGGCCTGGACGTCTTCGGTGAAGTCTTCCCAGATGGCGTCCTGGGCGCCGAAGGCGATGTAGGCGCGTGCGTGCTTTTCGCCTTCGTCGGGCATGAACCAGCGGCCCGCTTCGGCGGCGCGGGCGCTGTTGCTGCCCAACGGCAGGCCAAAGCTGGCGGCGGCGCCGAGGCCGGCGACGACGCTCATCTGTTGAAGGAAGGTGCGGCGAGTAGGCATGGGGTCAGTCCTGTGCAGTCTTGAAGCGGGTCCAGACGCGCATGCGCGCACGCATGTCGGCCTGGGGGATGTCCTTGCCCGGGATCAGCCGGGTGTAGGTGGCATCGCTGAGGTAGATGTCCGGGTTGTCACGCAGGCGCGCGTCCACCAGGGGGCGGGCCTTGGCACTGGCGGTGGGGTAGCCGGTGAAGTTGCTGATCGCGGCCATGTTCTCCGGGCGCATGACGAAGTTGATGAAACGATAGGCGTATTCCGGGTGCTTGGCGTCAGCGGGGATGGCCATGGTGTCCATCCAGATGGTGGTGCCTTCACGCGGTACGCGGTACTGGAAGTCGATGGCCTTGCCCGCGGCTTCGGCGGTGCGCTGGGCCTGGATCACGTCGCCGCTGTAGCCCAGAGACAGGCAGGTGTTGCCGTTGACCAGCTCGGTGACCGGCTGCGACTGCAGCTTGCGCACGTAGGGGCGGATGCCCTTGAGCAGCTCGCTGGCGGCGGCCAGGTCTTCGCGCTTGGCGCTGCGCGGTTCGCGGCCCAGGTAATGGAGCACCACGGCCAGCACTTCGTCGGGCGAGTCGATGATCGAGATGCCGCAGTCGGCGAACTTGACCGCCAGCTCCGGCTTGAACAGCAGGTCGAGGCTGTCCAGCGGGGCGTCGGGCATGCGTTCGCGGATCTTCTTCGCATCCATGGTCAGGCCGATGGTGCCCCAGGTGTAGGGCACGGTGGCCTGGCTGGCCTTGGGGTAGCGGTCGTGCAGCTGGCGCAGGCCGGGCTCGATATCGTCGAGCGCGGTCAACTGCTTGCGGTCCAGGGCCTGCAGGCTGCCGGCGCGCATCAGCCGTTCAGCCACGGTGTCGCCGGGGAACACCAGGTCGTAGCCGCTGCGCCCGGACATCAGCTTGGCCTCGAGTACCTCGCTGCCGTCCATGACGTCGTAGATCACCGGGATGCCGGTTTCGGCGGTGAAGCGCTTGAGGGTGTCCTCGGCAAAGTAGTCGGCCCAGTTGTACAGGCGCAGGGCTTCCTGCTCGGCCTGGGCAACACCGGCGCAGGCCATCAGGGCGGCGATGGCGAGCAGTTTCGATGGACGGCTTGGCATGGTTCAGGCCCTCGCGATCTGTGGGGTGCGGCCGTCCAGGCTGAGCAACGGCGCGTACATGCTGGGGCGGCGGTCACGGTAGATGCCCCAGGTCAGGCGGTCCTCGCGCATGCGCTCCAGGTCCAGGTCGTGCAGCCAGACGCCGCTGCTGTCGCGGTCGGCCTCTTGCAGCATGGCGCCCTTGTGGTCGCAGATGAACGACGAGCCGTAGAAGCGCATCGACAGATTGTCGTCGGTGCGCGCCACTTCATGGCCGACGCGGTTGGCCGCGACCACCGGCAGCAGGTTGGCGGCGGCGTGGCCGCGCATGGCCATCTGCCAATGGTCGCGCGAATCCAGCTCGGCGGCACCCGGCTCGGAGCCGATGGCAGTGGGGAACAGCAGCACCTCGGCGCCCATCAGGGCCAGGCAGCGGGCGGTCTCGGGGAACCACTGGTCCCAGCAGATGCCGATGCCCAGGCGCCCGAAGGCGGTGTCCCAGACCTTGAAGCCGGTGTCGCCGGGGCTGAAGTACTCCTTCTCCTGGTAGCCGATGGCGTTGGGGATGTGGGTCTTGCGGTAAACACCCAGCAGGCTGCCATCGGCGTCGGCCACGGTCAGCGAATTGAAGAAGGCGTTCCCGGCGCGCTCGTACCAGCTCAGCGGCAGCACCACGCCTAGCTCCTTGGCCAGGGCGGCGAAGCGCTTGAGCAGCGGGCTGTCGTGGTAGTCCTGGGCCAGGGCCTGATGGCTGTGGCACTGCTCGATGCAGAAGTACGGGGTGGCGAACAACTCCTGCAGCAGGATCACCTGGGCGCCCTGGGCGGCGGCCCGGCGCACCAGCTGCTCGGCGCGCTCGAGGTTGGCGGCCAGGTCCCAGCTGCAGGCCATTTGCGTGGTGGCGATGCGCAGGGTGCTCATGGGCGCGCTCCCTGCCAGGCCGGCTGCTGCTGGGTGATGCAGTGGATGCCGCCGCCGCCGTGGGCGATGTGGTCGATGCGCACCGGCACGACTTCGCGGCCGGGGAAGGCCAGGGCCAGCTGCTGGGCGGCAGCCTGGTCGGCGTCGATGCCATAGGCGGGCATGATCACCGCGCCGTTGGCCAGGTAGAAGTTGGTGTACGAGGCGCAGAATACTTCCGCGTTCGGGTCGACGGCGGCGCTGGCTTCATACAGGTCGAGCAGCTCGAACGCACGGCCCTGGGCATCGGTGGCCAGTTCCAGGGCGCGGCGGTTCTCGCGGGCCACTTCGGCGTACTCCGAACCCTGGTCGTGGGTGGCGTCCACCAGCAGTACGCCGGGGCGGGCGAAGGCACACACGCCATCGACATGGCCGTCGGTCATGTCGCCGGTGACGTACTGCGGGTCGCCGGGCAGCCAGATGGTCTTGCGGATGCCCAGCAGGCGGGCGAAGCAGTCCTCGAACTCGGCCTTGCTCAGGCCCGGGTTGCGGTTGGGGTTGAGCAGCACCGACTCGGTGGTGATCAGCGTGCCTTCGCCGTCCACATGGATGGCGCCGCCTTCGTTGCACAGCGGGGTGCTCAGGCCTTCGAAACCGAGCTGGTCGAGGATGCGCCGGGCCAGGCTGCGGTCCTTGCCGTGCTCGGACTTGCCGCCCCAGGCATTGAAGCGCCAGCTCAGGCCGGCCACGCCGTGTTGCGGGTGGGTCAGGAAGGTCGGGCCGCTGTCACGGCACCAGCTGTCGTCCACGGCCAGCTCGATCAGCTCGATACCGGGGCCGCACAACTCACGGGCGATGGCGATGGCCGAGGGGTCGACCACCATCTTCACCGGCTCGAAGCGGGCGATGGTGGCCGCGACACGGGCATAGTCGCGCTGCACGTCGGCCAGGGTCACGCCCCAGCCCGATTCCCACAGCGCTTGGTTGTGTGGCCAGATCATCCAGGTGGCGGCGTGGCGGGCCCATTCGGCGGGCATGCGCCAGCCGCTGTCGAGGGACAGGGTCATAGTGAACTCCGATCTATTAGGGATTTTTATCAACGAAGCCCGCCGTCGCGGGTGTTGGTGTCAATGCTATGGCTAGGAAGCTGGCCCGACAAACGATAGATTTAGCGGATTACTGATCAGTCAGGCTTATCAGCATGCTCAAACACTGGCCCCCGCTAAACGCCCTGCGCGGCTTCGAAGCCGCCGCCCGCCTGGGCAGTTTCCACAAGGCCGCCGAGGCCCTGAACCTCACTCAATCGGCGATCAGCCAGCAGATCCGCAGCCTGGAAAGCTACCTGGAGCAGCCGTTGTTCCACCGTAGCGGGCGCAGCGTCAGCCTGACCGATGCCGGGCATGACCTGCTCAGCACTACTCAAGCCTTGCTGCAGCAACTGGCGGTGGGGATCCGTCGCCTCGATCAATACCGCAAGCCCAACCAGCTGGTGGTCAATACCACGCCGGCCTTTGCCCGGCATTGGCTGTTGCCGCGCCTGGCGGACTTCCACCAGCGTCATCCGGATGTGGACCTGTGGCTGTTCACCAGCTTCGAGGTGCCGGACATGGCCAGCGAGACCATCGACCTGGCGATTCGCGACGATATCGGGCCGCAGGCTGAATGCAGCTTTACCGTGTTGCATCAGGACCAGCTCTATCCGGCTTGCCACCCGGCGCTACCCGAGGCTGGGCGCACCACCTTGCATGGCGAGCGCGAGATGGACTGGAGCCACTGGCAACTGGAGGGTGGCGAGGCTGTTGGGCAGCAGGGCAAAGGGCTGAACTTCTCCGACCCGGGGTTGCTGCTGGAGGCGGCGGGCGAGGGGCTGGGGATTGCCCTGGTCAGCCAGTTGTTGGCGCGGCGGATGGTCGATGAGGGGCGCTTGCGGCCCTTGTCTGAGCAGCGTGTGCGCGGGCCGGTGTGGAGTTGCCTGGTGCATTGGGAAAGCCAGGAGGATCCGCTGGCGCGGCAGTTCCTGACGTGGTTGCGAGAGGCCCTGTCGCCTGCGTTGTCGTGATGGACCCGACCTTGTGGGAGCGGCCTTGTGTCGCGAAAGGGCTGCGTAGCGGCCCCAGGATTTCAGAGTTGACACAAAGATCGCCGGGGCCGCTGCGCGGCCCTTTCGCGACACAAGGCCGCTCCCACAGGATCGAGCCAGCCTTACGCTCAGAGCCGAATCAGGCTGTACAGACCATGCAGCAATCTCAATGACCTCGTAATATGTGTCGGATATCCCACGAGGGTAGTCTCACCCTCTAGATCAAACGGAACCGCCCCCTGATGCGGGCGTTTCCCCAGCCTAAACCTGACGAGGTACAGACATTGGCCATCATTCATCCCAAGGTTCGCGGTTTCATCTGCACCACGACTCACCCCAAGGGCTGCGAGCTCAACGTCCGTGACCAGATCGAAGCCACCCGCAAGCTGGGCGTGCGCGAGGATGGTCCGAAGAAAGTCCTGGTGATCGGCGCCTCCAGCGGCTACGGCCTGGCCGCGCGCATCACCGCGGCGTTCGGCTTCAAGGCCGACACCCTGGGCGTGTTCTTCGAAAAGCCGGGCACCGAGACCAAGGCCGGCACCGCCGGCTGGTACAACGCCGCCGCCTTCGACAAGTTCGCCAAGGCCGAGGGCCTGTACAGCAAGTCGATCAACGGTGACGCCTTCTCCGACGAAGCCCGCGCCAAAGTGATCGAGCTGATCAAGAACGAAATGGGCGGCAAGGTCGACCTGGTCATCTACTCCCTGGCCTCGCCAGTGCGCAAGCTGCCGCAGACCGGTGAACTGGTGCGCTCGGCGCTCAAGCCGATCGGCCAGCCGTACAAGTCGACCGCCATCGACACCAACAAGGACGTCATCATCGAGGCCAGCATCGAGCCGGCCACCGAGCAGGAAATTGCCGACACCGTCACCGTCATGGGTGGCCAGGACTGGGAACTGTGGATCGATGCCCTGAACGCTGCCGGCGTGCTGGCGCCGCAGGCCCGCACCGTGGCCTTCAGCTACATCGGCTCCGACATCACCTGGCCGATCTATTGGGACGGTGCGCTGGGCAAGGCCAAGCAGGACCTGGACGAAACCGCCCAGCGCCTGGGCAAGAAAGTCGGTGGCAGCGCCAACGTTGCGGTGCTGAAGTCGGTGGTTACCCAGGCCAGCTCGGCGATCCCGGTAATGCCGCTGTACCTGTCGATGGTCTTCAAGATCATGCAGGAGAAGGGTATCCACGAAGGTACCCAGCACCAGCTGGACCGCATGTTCCGTGACCGCATGTACCGTGAGGACGGTGCGCCGGCTGCCCTGGACGACGAAGGCCGCCTGCGTCTGGACGACTGGGAACTGCGTGATGACGTGCAGGACGCCTGCCGTGCGATGTGGCCGAAGGTGACCACCGAGAACCTGTTCGAACTGACCGACTATGCCGGTTACAAGAAGCAGTTCCTCAACCTGTTCGGCTTCGAGCGCGCTGACGTCAACTATGACGAAGACGTGGCCACCGACGTGAAGTTCGACTGCGTCGAGCTGTAAGGCCTTCTGGCTGTTCGCCGGCAAGCCGGCTCCTACGGGGCAAGCGCCGATCCTGAGATTGGCGCAGCCCTCGTAGGCGCTGGCTTGCCGGCGAAAGGGCCGTTTTGCTAGCGTGGGCGCACAACCGCAGGGAGCGCGCCATGAGCAGCCTCACTCAACCCGCCACCGCCTTTCGCCACACCGCCGCCGACGGCTACAACCTCGGGGGCTTTCGCTGGCGCCATGCCACGCCTGACCGCCAGCGCCCGCTGGTGATCATCAATGCCGCCACCTCGGTGCGCTGCCGCTACTATTCCCGCTTCGCCGACTACCTCTTCGCCCAGGGCTTCGATGTACTGACCTACGACTACCGTGGTATCGGCGAGTCGCGCCCGGCATCGCTGCGCGGCTTCCAGGCCAGCTGGAGCGACTGGGGGCGGTTGGATTTCGAGGCCATGCTGCAACTGGCCGCCGCCGAGCATCCTGATCAGCCGGTTCATGTGGTCGGGCACAGTTTCGGTGGCTGGGCGCTGGGGCTGGCGCCGTCCGCGGCGCAGGTCAGGCATGCGGTGCTGGTGGGCGCGCAGTTCGCCTACTGGCGCGATTACGCGGCCGACCAGCGCTGGCAACTGTTCGGTAAATGGCATGTGCTGATGCCGCTGCTGACGCGAGTGTTCGGATACTTTCCGGGCAAGCGCCTCGGTTGGCTGGAGGACACCCCGGCCGGGGTGGTGCGTGACTGGAGCACACGCACGCCACGCTACGAGCAGCGCCCCAGCGGGCGCTCTCTTGAAGCGCCGCCGTTCGCCCAGGTCCAGGCCGCCACCCTGGCCATCAGCCTGACCGACGACCCGTTCGGCACGGTGGCCGCGACCGAGCGCCTGTTGGGCTATCTGGACGGTGCCGTGCGCAGGCACCTGCGGCTGGCGCCTGTGGATATCTCGGTCGAGGCGATCGGCCATTTTGCCTTTTTCCACGACCGCTTCCGCGAAAGCCTGTGGCCGATCGCGCTGAGCTGGCTACAACACGCCAGCCTCCCCGCCAAGACCCCAGGCCGCGTCCTGTAGGAGCCAGCCTTGCTGGCGATGCAAGGCGCAGCCTTGCCTGCATCACACGGGCGCTTTCGCCAGCAAGGCTGGCTCCTACAGGTGGGCGTGCTGCTTCAGGCCAGGCGCGCCAGCGGCTGTTCGGCGAACTTCACGCCCGCCAGCCCATGCTTGATCAGTGCACGGATATTGCCATGGTCGCTGCCCTCGGGCGTGGCCACCACGCTGCGGTAGTGCTCGCCGAAGGCCAGCAGCGCTTCCTGGTCGCTCAATCCTTCCAGCAGGGCCAGGCCCAGGGTCTTGCACGAGCCTTCGTTCTGCCCGGCGGCATTGTGCACGTCGCCATTGTCGAAGGCCTGGGGCTGGTAGCTGTAGTGGGCGGCGACGAACGCCAGGGTGTCGGCAAACACGTGCTCGCCGCTGGCGAGGCTGCTGCGCAGGGTGTTCAGGTCAGTCACGGGGTTTTCCTTGTTCGAACGCCGCTTGCTGCTCGGCGCTGGCTTCTTTCTGGTGGAGGGCTTTCCAATCGTTGTAGGGCATGCCGTACACCTGCTCGCGGGCATCGTCCAGGCTCAGCTCGATCTGGCGATCGTCGGCGGCGGCCTTGAGCCATTTCGACAGGCAGTTGCGGCAGAAGCCGGACAGGTTCATCAGGTCGATGTTCTGCACGTCGGTGCGTTTTTGCAGGTGGTCGACCAGGCGCCGGAACGCGGCGGCTTCGAGTTCGAGCTGTTGTTGCGGGGTCATGGGCATCTCTCAGGTCATGCGGTTCTTCAGATGGCGGCCACCGTTGATGACCACCTGGCTGCCGGTGCTGTACTGGCTTTCGAGCAGGAACAGCACGGCGTCGATCAGCGGGCGGGCGCCGGGTTCGAATTCGAGCAGGGCTTTCTTCAGCGTCTGCTGGCGGTACTGCTCGTCGCCGCCTTCCTTGAGAATGAGCAGGCCCGGCAGGATACCGTTGACGCGCACCTTGGGCGCGTACTTTTCGGCGAACGACAGCACCATGTTCTGCAACGCCGCCTTGGTGGCCGCGTAGCCGATGTGGCTCTTGCTGCCGCGCGAGGAGGTCTCGTCGCAGATATGGATGATGTCGGCCTTGTCCACCCTCGTTAGCAGTTCGCCGAGGGCCAGGTTGAGGTGGTAGGGCGCCTCGACGTGCAGGCGGAACATGGTGTCGAGGTTGTCGAGGCCATCGTCGAGCCACAGCGAGGCGTTGTGGATGATCGCGCGCAGGCCGTCGTAGTGGCTGTGCAGGTGGTCGATCAGGGCCTGGCGGTCGGCGGCTTGTGTCAGGTCGGCCTGGAACTGCCGGATGTTCGGGTGCGGCGCCTGCGGGTGCAGGCTGCGGCTGGCGCTGACCACCGTATGGCCGGCCTGTGCCAGCTCAAGGGCCAGGGCCAGCCCGACGCGCTGGCTGGCTCCGGTGATGAGGATTGGGCTGTTCATGTGCGGGGCGGTCTGTTCGTCTGTCCGTGCGTGATGCCCCAGCATACCCGAACTGCGTGGCCTTGCGAGCCCGAGCCTCAGCGGCTGCGCAGGCCCGTGGGGCGCTCTTGCTGCGGGCGTGGGGCCGGGTTCAGCCAGCTGGCCAGCAAGCGGGTCGACAGGGGGATGAACAGGTACACCATGACCGGCGTCAGGGCCAGGGTGCTGAGCAGTACGCGGGGCAGCAGGTCGAGTGGCGCCAGCCAGTGGCCGAACAGCAGGTTGAACAGCAGCGAGACCGGGAAGAACGCCAGCCAGATGGCCGTGGCCTGCTTCCAGCGCGGAGGCTTTTGCACCATGTTGGTGCCGAACCAATCGTCGATGCCGCTGACGCGCCTCTCTTTGGGGCGCTCGAACAGGCCGTCGCCGCGTTGCAGCCAGGCGCGGCGCGAGGCGGAATGCTCCCAGGCGTGCAGCGTGTGCTCGTTGGTGAAGCGGAAGATGATCTGGAACTCATCGCCGTCGGTAGGTGGGGCGAGGATGCCCGAGCCGAGATAGCCGGGGAAGTCGGTGGCCAGCTGCTCGCCTTCGTGCAGCCAGGCCAGCAGGTCCTGGTAGCGGCCGTGGGCGGCGCGGCGCGACACCATCAGGGTGACGGGGGTAGACATCGTGTATCTCCTGGCGACGGGGCTGGCGGGTAGCCGGCTCCTCTTCATGCGCGGCCCGGGGTGGTGGGCGGCGCAGGCGTGCTTGCAAGAATCGGGCACGGATTATCGCCGATCGATCATGACCGGTCAGTTTCAGCCGTCAGGCGGTCGTCAGAAGGGCGCGGGGGCCTGGGCGTGCAACTCGGGGTGGGCCTGGCGATGGGCCTGCAGGATGTACTCGCGCAGCCGCTCGACTTCCTCGGCAGGGGTCTGCGACAGGTCATAGGCCGCCAGTGTGGGGTTGATGCGGCGGCGCAGCCTGCCGTGCAGCCCGATTGGCGGGATATCGCCGGGCGCGAAGCGCAGGTCGAAACGGTTGGGTGCCTTCAAGCTGCCGCGTACTTCAAGTAGCACGCCTTTGAAGGAGATGTCTCGCACCCAAAGCCCGCTGGCCTTGCCGTGATCGTCCAGCAGCGGTGAGGGCCGTTCGAGTGGCAGGCGCCAGGGCCGCAGCATGGGGCCGTCTTCGTAGATGTCCGGCGAACCCAGTTGCAGGTGCAGGGCGTGGAATTCGTCCTCGACCAGTTGCAGCGGGAAGCTCAGCTGCTGGTTGTTGAAGCTGGCCTGCAGCGTGACCTGTTCATTCGCCACCAGGCGGGTGAGGAGGTCCTTGAGACGACGGTCGCCGTTGACCAGCAGGCTCGACATGGGGTCGGCCTTGTTCAGGTGGGGCGAATGCTGCATGTCCTGGATGAAATCCAGCTCGTCCTGGGAGAGGAGGGCATCTGCTTGCATGGTCGAACTCGAAGGGGCGATCGGTATGGGCGATTTCTTCACGGCGATGGACAGTGATCCAGGGGCTTGGTTCATGCCGTTGGTCGGATCATGGTTCGATCCGACGGGTGTCTGTGACTTTGGGCGGAGGCGGCCTTTTGCCACTGTCGGATGCTAGTATCCTACGTTTTCACTCAGTTTCGGAATCCTCACCCGATGAAAGTCGCCATTATTTCCGGTTCGGTGTACGGCACCGCCGAAGAAGTCGCCCGCCACGCCGAGTCCCTGCTCAAGGCGGCAGGCTTCGAAGCCTGGCACGCTTCGCGCGCCACCCTGCAGGATCTCCAGGGTTTTGCCCCCGAAGCACTGCTGGCCGTGACCTCGACCACCGGCATGGGCGAGCTGCCCGACAACCTGATGCCGCTGTTCAGCGCCATCCGCGACACCCTGCCAGCGGCCTGGCGTGGCCTGCCAGGCGCAGTGATCGGTCTGGGCGATTCGAGCTATGGCGATACGTATTGTGGCGGCGGCGAGCAGATGCGCGAGTTGTTCGCCGAGCTGGGGGTGCGGGAGGTGCTGCCGATGCTCAAGCTCGATGCCAGCGAGACCGTGACCCCGGAGACCGATGCCGAGCCGTGGCTGGCGGAGCTTGTAGCCGTTCTCAAGGGCTAATGCGGTTCGCTTGTAGGAGCGGCTTCAGCCGCGATGCAGGCAACGCGGTACCTGGCACCCGCTTTGCGGGTGATCGCGGCTGAAGCCGCTCCTACAGGGGGCGAACCAAATTAATGCTGTTCGCGCAACAACGCCAGCCACGCCTGCGCCGCCCGCGACAGGTACGCCCCCCGCCGCCAGATGAAGGCGATATCCCACTTCAGGTAATCCGGCGCCCGCAGCGGCAGGCGCACCACCCCGGGCCGCTCCAGCGCCCGCGCCACGATGGCCGGCAACAGCACCACGCCCTGGCCTGCCGCCACCAACGCCGCGAGAAAGTCCGCCTGGCCACTGCGCCCGCCTTCCTTCGGCGTGAACCCCACCTGCTGGCAAGCGCTGAGCAGGCGATCGTTGAGCACGAAGCTGCGCTGATAAAGCAGGAACGGCGTGTCGGCCAGTTGCGCAAGTTCCACCTCGGCCTGCCCCGCCAGGATGTGATCGGACGGTAGCAAGGCCTCCAGTGCCTCGTTGCAGAACGGCTGGTATTCGAATGCCGGATCGCTGGGTGTCAGGCTGCCCCCAAGTTCCAGCTCGCCACTCCTGACCGCCTGCTCGACCATGCGGCTGCCACCTTCGAGCAATTGCACGGAAATGTTCGGGTAACGGCGCCGGTATTCGGCGAACAGCCCGGCGAACAAGGCATCGCTGCCCAGCAGCGGCAAACCGAGACGCAGTTCGCCTCGGGCCAGCTGGCCCAGGTCGTCCAGCTCATTGAGCAGCTCCTGGCGCTGGCGCATCAGCACTTCGCCACGCTGCAGGACGATGCGCCCGGCGTCTGTCAGGTGCAGCTGCGAGCCTTGCCGCTCCAGCAAAGGTTGGCCGATGGCCTGTTCCAGTTGGGCGACCTGCTTGCTCACCGCCGACTGGCTGATGTGCAGGGTACTCGCCGCCTGGGTGAAGCCCCCTCGATGAACGACTTCGATGAAGCTGCGCAGTTGTTTGAATTCCATGATCACCATTCCATTATGGAATGCCTATCAGTCTAACAATTCGCTTCTGGCCTAGGTGGCCGAATTCTACAATGGGCGCGTTGTCGAGGAATCCCGCCCATGAATGCCGAACTACTCAAGAAGACCCTCCGCCTGCTCGCCGAACTGGCGGTGCTGCTCGCCCTGTTCCTGATTGGTGGCCAACTCGCCGCCTGGCTCGCCTGGCCGATCCCTGGCGGTGTGATGGGCCTGGCCCTGTTGCTGGCGTTGTTCGCCACCGGCGTGCTCAAACCCGCCACCTTGCAACTGGGCGCCAAGTGGTTGATGGCCGAGATGCTGCTGTTCTTCATCCCGGCACTGATGAGCCTGCTGGACTACGGCAGCCTGCTGCGCAGCGAAGGCTGGCGCATCCTGCTGGTGATCGCCGTGAGCACCCTGCTGGTGATGGTGGTCACCGCCGTGACCGTGGAACTGGTGTGCCGCTGGAGGCTGCGCCATGAGCCTTGAGCCCATGCCAGTGTTCTGGCTCGCGCTGACCCTGGCGGCCTACCTGGCCAGCCGCTGGCTGTACCAACGCAGCGGGCGCTACCTGCTGTCGCCGTTGATCCTGGTGCCGGCGCTGCTGCTGGCGGTGGCCGTGCCGCTGCACACCGCCTACGCCGAATACGCCCGCAACACCCATTGGCTGATGGGCGTGCTGGGCCCGGTGACCGTGGCCTTCGCCGTGCCGATCTGGCAGCAGCGGGCGCTGCTGGCCCGGCACTGGCCGGCGCTGCTGGTGGGCATGCTGGCCGGCAGCGTGGCGTCTATCGGCAGTTCGTGGGCGCTGGCGCACCTGCTGGCGCTGGACGAGTCGGTCAGCCTGTCGCTGTTGCCGCGTTCGATCACCACGCCGTTTGCCATGCCGGTGGCCCAGGACCTGGGCGGCGTGCCGGAGCTGACTGCTGTATTTGTGATGTTCACCGGGGTGCTGGGTGCGCTGTTCGGCGGCGTGCTGCTGCGCTGGCTGCCGTTGCGCACGCCGCTGGCTCGTGGCGCGCTGTTCGGGGTCGGTGCCCATGGCGCGGGCGTGAGCCGGGCCCAGGAAGTGGGGCGCGAAGAGGGTTCGGTGGCCGGCCTGGTCATGGTCCTGACCGGTCTGCTCAACCTGCTGGCCGCGCCATTGCTGGTCATGCTGCTGTGACCGTTCGTGCCACTGACTCGCACGGTCATCAGGCTGGCTGCCAAGGCGACTTATCACCTTCGTAGGGGCTTCTAGACTGTGCCTCGACATAGAGAGCACATGCATGTGCCGAGGTGAATTGCAATGAACGCAGCCTTGCCCTATTCCGACACTTACCTATACATACCGGGACGACCGTGATGCCTCTGGCCGAGATTCCACTGTGCGTCTGGCGTACCCGGAGCCTGAGTTTCAGCTTCCGAGGCCAGAGCATCCGCTACTGGACGGCAGGGCAAGGAGAGCCACTGCTACTGCTTCACGGTTTCCCCACCGCCAGCTGGGATTGGCACTACCTGTGGGCACCGCTAACCCAACGCTACCGCGTGGTGGCCTGCGACATGCTGGGCTTTGGCGATTCTGCCAAACCCCCGAACCACGACTACAGCCTGCTGGAGCAGGCCGACCTGCAACAGGCGCTGCTCGCCCATCTGCAGATCGACCAGCCCGTGCACCTGCTGGCCCACGACTACGGTGGCAGCGTGGCCCAGGAGCTACTGGCGCGGCATCATGAGCAGCGTCTTGCGATCGCCAGCTGCGTGTTCCTGAACAGCGGGCTGTTTCCGGAAAGCTGCCGGGTGCTGCTGATCCAGAAACTGTTGCTCAGCCGCCTGGGTTGGCTGGTCGGGCGCTCGTTCGGGCGCGACGACCTGGTACGCAATGTCACCCAGGTCTACGGGCCCTGCACACACCCCAGCGAGAGCGCCCTGGATGACTACTGGAGCCTGATCGCCGCCAATCATGGCCCGCGTATCCTGCACAAACTCATCAATTTCCTGCCCGAACGTCGGGCCCAGCGTGAACGCTGGGTCAGCGCCTTGCAGCGCGCGAGCGTGCCGCTACGCTTCATCAATGGCGCGGTAGACCCGTTGTCGGGCGCGCACATGGTCGAGCGTTACCGGCAGGTGGTGCCGGAGCCGGACACCGTCGTGCTGCAGGGGATCGGCCATTACCCGCACACCGAGGCGCCGGTGCAGGTGCTGCGTCATTACCTGGCGTTTCGTGAACAGCCGTTGAGTTTCATCCCGCAGAAGGTTGCCTGGTCGTGACCGGACGAACATCGCCGGGCGTTATCGCCCGGCATTCGCCACGGTGGGCTTGATTGCCCGGCGCCCATGGCAGGCGGAGACTGGTTGAATCCATCCATTGCCTGGAGCCCTGAGCATGAGCGAGCCGGTACGTCTGCAAGATCGAGTGGTGATTGTCACGGGGGCCGGTGGCGGCCTGGGCCGGGCCCATGCGCTGTTGTTTGCCGCAAGGGGCGCCAGGGTGGTGGTCAACGACCTGGGCGGCAGCACCCATGGCGAAGGCGCCAATGCCTCGGCGGCCGACCGGGTGGTGGAGGAGATCCGCGCCGCAGGCGGTACGGCAGTGGCCAACCATGACTCGGTCACCGATGGTGCACGCATCGTCGAGCAGGCCCTGGACAGCTTCGGCCAGGTCGATGTGCTGGTGAACAACGCCGGCATCCTGCGCGACAAGACCTTCCACAAGATGGAGGACAGCGACTGGGAGCTGGTCTACCGCGTGCATGTGGAGGGCGCCTACAAGCTCACCCACGCGGCATGGCCGCACCTGCGCGCGCAGAACTGGGGGCGGGTGATCTTCACCTCGTCCACGTCGGGCATCTACGGCAATTTCGGCCAGGCCAACTACGGCATGGCCAAGCTCGGGCTCTACGGCCTGACCCGCACCCTGGCCATCGAAGGCAGCAAGAACGGCATCCTGGTCAATGCCATTGCGCCAACCGGCGCGACCCGCATGACCGAAGGGCTGATCCCGCCCCAGGTATTCGAGCGCCTCAAGCCGGAACTGATCAGCCCGCTGGTGGTGTACCTGGGCAGCGAACAGTGCCAGGACAGCGGCCAGTTGTTCGAGGTTGGTGGTGGCTGGGTCGGCAAGGTGCGCTGGGAGCGCAGCCTGGGCGTGGGCTTCGACCCGCGCGAGGGTTTCACCCCGGAGCAGGTGGCGGACAACTGGGAGCGGATCGGCGATTTTGAAGATGCAGTGCATCCGCAGGATAGCCTGCAGGCGTTGCAACAGATGATGGCGAACTTGCAGCGGTTTCCGTTGGCGTAAGCGGCATCTCTGGGAGGGGGCGACCTCTGTAGGAGCGGCTTGAGCCGCGATCACCCGCGAAGCGGGGGCCAGACCGCGTTGAATGCATCGCGGCTAAAGCCGCTCCTACAGAGGGTTTTGTTCTCTGCGCGATAGCAGCCCCCACAGGGCATGAAAATGCCGGTGATTCTTGCAGAAAATAAAAAAGGCCGCTGCAACCGCAGCGGCCAATCGAGACGTAGATCAAGGAGCTTCAAAATCAACGTCGGTGAACCATGGTGGCCCGAAAGGCGGGGGGGGAGAGCGCTTCGTGCCGACCAGTGAGGTAAGAATAAGCACTTGTTGCAGTGGGAAAAATACCGGCTTCTGACATTCTCTATTACATCGTCCGTGATAATCCTTCCGTTTTCAGGTTGTAGATCCAGAGCAGTCTTCAGCCTGCGTAGGCTAGTTGAACTTTGGCCTGTCAGGCTTTCCCTCCTCTTTCCCTCTTTTACATTGTTCATTGTCCAGGCTCCTACACGAATATTGGAGAGTGAACATGAACTTCGAGCCGCTTTCCCTGGCCGAAATCGCCGATGCCGCTGACTTTCCCGAGCAAATGCTCGGTGTCGCCAACCTGACTCCCCCCGGTACGCAGGCAACGCAATTCCAGGACGATGTGCTTAGTGCGCTTGCCTTGAGCACGCTGGCGCTCCAGGCACAGCTGAGCCGTGCGCCAAGGCCACCCGAGGACGTCGAGCAGTGGTGGTCGGAGCAGTCGGAGGTGTTATCCCAGCAGCTTCAGCAACACGTGGCGCTTGAGCTCCAGGCCAGGGCGATACAACGCCGTACTGAAGGGCCGGCCATCGAGGCACTGTTGCCCAATGGCCAAACCAGCCTGGTCATCGCCTCCGTCTCGCTGCGTACGCAGGACGACCTGAGCATACGAATTCCGGGATGCGTGGCGATGCTCGCGCCTGGGGCTGACAGCGAGGCGCCCAAGGTGGTTTACGGTTTAGGCCTGGGTAAGTGGTTCGATATCGATCAGGACTTGGCCAAGCAGATGCTTTGGGATTTGAAACAGGATGAGCAATGGTTAGCTAACTTGCTGCCGGAACAGCATGAGGCGTTGTCGAGCGCGGACGCCGTCGAGCTTGAGTTCGAACCACTGGACGAGCCATTTGAAGACTATCTGATCCGAGACATGCAGGTGCTTCAGGCATGGTTGGTCGAGCAGGCCTTGGATGAGGAGGTGGGTGATATCGAGACGGCGGTGTCGATGTACCCACTGGCCGAGCGGACACAGAAGTCGGTGGCCGATCTGTTCGAAGCCTTCCGGCGCAGGCGGATGCCGGAGTGGATGCGCAACTTGTCGGACCAGGAGCGCAAGCGGATCGCCGAGCTCGACGAGGTGCTGGCCCAGGCGCAGGAGGCCCTTGTGCAGCACACCGGGCACACCGACTTTCACGGGTATGCCCTGCAGAAGATGAACGAATGGCTCGAGGCGGCCGGTGTCATGGATGTTTCCGCGCAGGACATCGAACTGCACGTCAGCCATGACTTCGTTGCCGAGGGGAAGACGCATGCGACCAGCTTGCTGGAGTGGGTATGTGGCGGCGCCTACCTCGGCGATCACCTGACGGTGGAGTGTACCAGTGAAGACCTGCGGGAGGTGTTGACGCCAGAGCATCTGGCGCAGATGGCACAAGCGCTGGACCTTCAGGCGAGCTATGCCGAAATGGTCGAGAACGCTTACCAGGGGGATGCCACTGACACGCTGTTGCGCGAAACGCTGGACGCCAAGCTGCGGCTTGCGATCCAGGCGGCCGACTATCAAGGGCTCGACCGGCGTGGGGTGGCCCTGCTCGAGGCTGCCTTGGAAAACGACTGGTCAGGCTCGTCGATGGGGATCGCGGGGGTGTGCATCCTGCACGACGATCATCAGTTCTCCCTCACCAATCACCTGTGCCTGAGCAACGACGACGGCTACCTCCTTTACGCGCCGGGCTCGCCGAAAGGAGATTTCCGCTTTTTCACATCGATGGAGGCATTGAGCTTCGGTGTGGGTGAGTTGACCGCCACCGCCGAGGGCAATGCCTATCTGTTGGAGCATGGGCTGCACGACGATCGTCTTGAACTGGACAGGTTCCTCCGGCTGATCCAGCGTCTGCCTTCTGCCTGGTCTGGGCAAACCGTGAGCTTGCAAGACGCTCAGGCCGAAAACTGGAATGAAGTGGTTGAAGTGTGGGCGGTGTTGAAGAAGGAGAAGATCAAGGATGACCTCAAGGCGATCAGGCCTGAAGCGTATCCCCATGCCGACGCATCCAAGCTGCAGCGCGTGACGGATCTTGGTCATGAACTGCGGGTGCTGGCGCAGGAATATCAGGCCGTCGTGAATATCCCCACCGCCGAAGTGTATTTCCACAAGGCTGCGGATGATTTGCTCAATGTGGGGGGCGTGGGGTCGTGGATCGACCCTGATACTGTTGTGGTCGAGCAAGACAACGGTGAGAGGCAGGCGCTGGTCAGCCTGCTGATCGAGTCCGGTGAGAGTTTCTTCACGCCCAGTGTCACCCGGCTTCACTCGACCGTTGGCCAGGACTTGTCGCATCTGAACAAGATGGTGATCGAGCGATGCATGCGTGAGCGCACGATCCAGATCAGCTATCAGTCAGGACTGGAGCAGCTCTACCTTGGGCCGGACGATCGGATTGACACACCTGTGCTGGAACTGCATCGGTACCTGTTGGGGTTGACCCTGCAGCGTGATTGCCTGGTCGAGATCATGCGTGGATCAGTTCAGGATCCGGCGCATGTCGAATGGCTGTCCGAGGTATGCGCGCAGTTCAATGAGGGCAGTTTCATCGAAGACTGCAAGCTGGCAGAACTGATGATCAACGGCTGCCCGATTCAGGGGGCTTACTTGCTTCAGTCCGAGGCGGCACAAGGCACGTTGGTCTATCTGACCGATGGTCCACGAGGGTGCTCGCTGCTGACCGCGTGGGACTTTGCCCAGCAATGGCAGGGGGACGACATCCAGGATTGGATGTTCAAGCACATCCCGGTGGCGCAGGAGGAAAAGATCCATGCGCTGTTGAGGGAGCTTGCCAACGACAACGAGGACGATCCGACGGGGTTCAAGGGCTACGAGCGAATACTCTTTTCGCTGCGGGCCTATCGCAATATCGACCACCTGGGGGCTTCGCTACGCGGTCAGCTGCGGCAACTGCTCGATGAGGCCGAAAGCAATGCCCGGGGTGTGCTGGCGCGTATCGGCTGGCAGATCTATTCGCACCTGTGGACGATCCTGAAAGTCGTGACCTTGCCGTTCCCCCCTGCACGTCTGGTGATTGGCTTCGTCGATGCAGTCTATAGCTTCTACAAGGCAGCCGTGGCGCTTTGCGATGGCGATCAGTTCTTGGCGATCAAACTCTACGTGACCGGCACGCTCGCCTTCCCTGGCATCATCGATGCGTTGAAACCGTTGGCCCAGGCAGTGCTCATCACGCCGGTCATGAAGGTCTGGTCGAATCTGTTCCCAGGCCCATCGTCGCCTTGGTTCAGCAAACTCAAGACGTTCATCCTGACCCACAAGCTGGAAAGACGAATCACCATGGAGATAGGCGGCGAAGTCGTTTCGGGGCTTTACGAAAAGTTCGACAAGGAACTGCTGCTCTACACCGCCTACATCGCCCTGGGAAAGGAGCCTGATCGCCTGACGGCCTAAGGCTGGTAGCCCATCCGCCTGCTGACCGCCTCCACGGCGGCCAGCAGGCGCTGCGCCGCAGGCCCCTGTTCATCGGCATGGAAGATCGAGGTCGGCCCGACCACGGTCATCACTGCGGCAATCTGGCCCATGGCGTTGAACACCGGGGCGGACAGTGCATCCACCCCGGGCATCAGCAGGCCGTGCACATGGTGCAGGCCACGCTGACGGATCTGTGCCAGCAGTGCCGTGTAGTCGTCGGCAGTCTGCTGCCGCGCGGCCAGTTCCTGGTCGCGCAACTCGACGGTTTCCCGCTCCGGCAAGTGGGCGGCGAACACCAGCCCGGTGGACGAGCTCAGCAGCGGCAGCACCGAGCCGATCTGCGTCACCACCGTCACCGCGCGCACCGCAGGCTCGATGCTCACCACTGTCGCGCCCTGGTTGCCCCACACCGCGATGAAGCAGCTTTCGTTGAGTTCGTCGCGCAACTGCGACAGCGGCAGCGCCGCCACCTTCAGCACATCGATGCTGCCCAGCGCCGCCATGCCCACGCGCAACGCCTCGCGGCCCAGCCCGTAATGGTTGGTGGCCGGGTCCTGCTCGGCGAAGCCGCTGGCGATCAGCGCCTGCAGGTACCGGTGCACCTTGCTTGCCGGCATCTGCACATGCTCGGCCAGGCGCGACAGCGAAGTAGAGGGGGAGAGTTCAGCCAAGGCCTTGAGGATGTCGGTACCGACTTCCGCCGAGCGGACCTTCTGTTTGCCGTTGTCGGCGGTGGTGCTGGCTTTGGCCATGAGGGACTTCTACGCAGATTTCATTGGGTGGCGCCTTTATAGCTTGACGCCTGCGCACGAGCAAATTACGTTATTCGTAATCTGATTACGATAAAAACAATGCAGACGCGCTGCCACCCCCGTGCCAGTCTCCGGATCGGGCCAGCAGCCAGCTGCCAGCAACGGCTCCGCGCGAGCCCGGAGGCCCCGATGACCCGCGACACATCACCCCAACTTCAGTACCTGAGCGGCTTCGGTAACGAATTCGCCAGCGAAGCCCTGCCCGGCGCCTTGCCGGTGGGGCAGAACTCGCCGCAGAAGGCGCCCTACGGGCTGTACGCCGAGTTGCTGTCGGGCACTGCGTTCACCATGACCCGCAGCGAACTGCGTCGCACCTGGCTGTACCGCATCCGCCCGTCGGCGCTGCACCCACGCTTCGAGCGCCTGGAGCGCCAGCCGCTGACCGGCGCGCTGGGCGCCATCACCCCCAACCGCCTGCGCTGGAGCCCCCAGCCGATGCCGGCCGAGCCCACCGACTTCATCGAAGGCTGGCTGCCGATGGTGGCCAACTCGGCTTCCGAGAAACCGGCGGGGGTAAGCATCTACATCTACCGCGCCAACCGCTCCATGGAGCGGGTGTTCTTCAACGCCGACGGCGAACTGCTACTGGTGCCCGAGCAGGGCCGCCTGCGCATCGCCACCGAGCTGGGCGTGCTGGAAGTCGAGCCGCTGGAGATCGCGGTGATTCCGCGCGGCATGAAATTCCGCGTCGAACTGCTCGACGACCAGGCCCGTGGCTACATCGCCGAAAACCACGGGGCGCCGCTGCGCATCCCGGACCTGGGGCCGATCGGCAGCAACGGGCTGGCCAACCCACGTGACTTCCTCACCCCGGTGGCGCACTACGAAGAGACCAGCGGCCCGGTACAGCTGGTGCAGAAATTCCTTGGCGAGCATTGGGCCTGCGAGCTGCAGCACTCGCCGCTGGACGTGGTCGCCTGGCACGGCAGCAACGTGCCGTACAAGTACGACCTGCGCCGCTTCAACACCATCGGCACCGTCAGCTTCGACCACCCCGACCCGTCGATCTTCACCGTGCTCACCTCGCCGACCAGCGTCCACGGCATGGCCAACATGGACTTCGTGATCTTCCCGCCGCGCTGGATGGTGGCCGAGAACACCTTCCGCCCACCATGGTTCCACCGCAACCTGATGAACGAGTTCATGGGCCTGATCCAGGGCGCCTACGACGCCAAGGCCGAAGGCTTCCTGCCCGGCGGCGCCTCGCTGCACGGGGTGATGAGCGCCCATGGCCCGGACGCCGAGACCTGCGACAAGGCCATCTCGGTGGACCTGGCGCCGCACAAGATCGACAACACCATGGCCTTCATGTTCGAGACCAGCCAAGTGCTGCGCCCGAGCCGCCAGGCCCTCGAAAGCCCGCAGTTGCAGGCCGACTACGATAGTTGCTGGGCCACCTTGCCGAGCACCTTCAACCCGAACCGGAGATAACCGATGAACCAGACCGCCAACGCCCGTAGCTGGGTCGAGCACGCCAACGGGCACCGCGACTTCCCGCTGCAGAACCTGCCTCTGGGCATCTTCAGCCGCCCAGGGCAGGCGCCGCGTTGCGGCGTGGCCATCGGCGACGCCATCCTTGACCTGGAAGCCGTGCTGGCCGCCGGGCTGTTCGACGGCCAGGCCAAGGCCGCCGTCGAGGCCACCCAAGAGGGGGCGCTGAACGCCTTCTTCGCCCTGGGCCGCCCGGCCCGCGTGGCCCTGCGCGAGCGCCTGCTGGCGCTGCTGGGTGAAGGCAGCGAGCACCAGGCTGCATTGAAGGCCGCGCTGTATCCGGCCGCTGAATGCCAATTGCACTTGCCAGCGAAAATTGGTGACTACACCGACTTCTACGTGGGCATCGAGCACGCCAAGAATGTCGGCAAGCTGTTCCGCCCGGACAACCCGCTGCTGCCCAACTACAAGCACGTGCCGATCGGTTACCACGGCCGCGCCTCGACCATCCGCCCGTCCGGCACCGACGTGCGCCGCCCCAAGGGCCAGACCCTGCCGGCCGGCCAGACCGAACCGAACTTCGGCCCCTGCGCGCGCCTGGACTACGAGCTGGAGCTGGGGATCTGGATCGGCCAGGGCAACGAGATGGGCCAGCCGATCCCGATTGGCGACGCCGCCGAGCACGTGGCGGGCTTCTGCCTGCTCAACGACTGGTCGGCGCGTGATATCCAGGCCTGGGAATACCAGCCGCTGGGCCCGTTCCTGTCCAAGAGCTTCATCACCACGGTATCGCCGTGGGTGGTGACCGCCGAGGCCCTGGAGCCGTTCCGCTGCGCCCAGCCGGCGCGCCCGGAGGGTGATCCGCAGCCGCTGTCCTACCTGCTGGACAAGCGCGACCAGGCCGCTGGCGCCTTCGACATCGAGCTGGAAGTGCTGCTGCTGACCGCAGGCATGCGCGAGCAGAACCTGCCGGCCCATCGCCTGACCTTGAGCAACACCCGCAGCATGTACTGGACCGTGGCGCAGATGGTTGCCCACCACAGCGTCAACGGCTGCCAGCTGCAACCGGGCGACCTGTTCGGCTCGGGCACCCTGTCGGGTGCGGCGCCGGGTTCGTTCGGCAGCCTGCTGGAGATCACCGAGGGCGGCAAGCACCCGGTGGAGCTGGCCAGCGGCGAGGTGCGCAAGTTCCTCGAGGACGGTGACGAGATCATCCTGCGCGCCCGTTGCGTGCGCGATGGCGTGGCCAGCATCGGCTTCGGCGAGTGCCGCGGCACCGTCGTCGCGGCCAGATAAGGGGGCGGGGCGATGGAGCTGTTCACTTACTACCGTTCCACCTCGTCGTACCGCGTGCGCATCGCCCTGGCGCTCAAGGGCCTGGATTACCAGGCCGAGCCGGTGAACCTGCTCAAGGGCGAGCAGCGTGGCGAGCAATACCTGGCACTCAACCCGCAAGGGCGGGTGCCGGCCCTGCGCACTGACGACGGCGAGTTGCTGGTGCAATCGCCGGCGATCATCGAGTACATGGAGGAGGTTTATCCACAGCCTGCACTGCTGCCGACCTCCGCCGAGGCCCGGGCCAAGGTGCGCGGCGTGGCGGCGATCATCGGTTGCGATATTCATCCGCTGCACAATGTCAGCGTGCTCAATCAGCTACGTCAGCTGGGGCATGACGAAACCCAGGTCAACCAGTGGATCGGCCACTGGATCAGCCAGGGGCTGGCGGCGATCGAGCAACTGATCGGCGATGACGGCTTCTGCTTCGGCGCCACGCCGGGGCTGGCCGATGTCTACCTGATCCCGCAGTTGTATGCGGCCGAGCGCTTCAACATCGACCTTGCCGGCTACCCGCGCATTCGCCGGGTCGCCGCCTTGGCCGAGCAGCACCCGGCCTTCCAGAAAGCCCACCCGGCGAGGCAGCCCGACACCCCCAACTGAACACCAACTCATTGTGTTGGCTGGAAACCCGTTCTCACAGGGTGCCGCGTCAACCTTGTAGGAGCCGGCTTGCCGGCGAACACCGGCAAAGCCGGTGCCATGCACCGTGGTGCCTGGTTCGCCGGCAAGCCGGCTCCTACACATACCATCGCGTTCCTATGGCATAACAACAAAAGACAGGTACCTTGCGATGCACAACCAGATAGCCAGCTTTCGCGCGGCGCTCGACGCGCGCCCGGTGTCACCCTACCAGTGGCGCCTGCTGCTGCTGTTGATCCTGCTGTTGGTCACCGATGGTTATGATGCCCAGGTGCTGGGCTACGTGATTCCCGCGCTGGCCCAGGACTGGGGGCTGGAGAAGGCCGCCTTCGGGCCGGTGTTCAGCGCCAACCTGTTCGGCCTGACGGTCGGCTCGCTGGCGGTGACGCCCTTGGCTGACCGCTTCGGTGTACGTCGGGTGCTGCTGTGCTGCATACTGCTGTACGCCAGCCTGACGGTGCTGATGGTGTTCGCTACTTCCCTCGACAGCTTGATGCTGGCGCGATTCCTCTGCGGTATCGGTATGGGCGGCGCCATGCCCAGTGCCATGGCGTTGATGGCCGACTACGCGCCGCCGCGCCTACGCACATTGATGGTGACCCTGGCCGCTTGCGGCTTTTCGCTGGGAGGCGCTGCGGGCGGTTTCGTCGCGGCGGGCTTCATCGACCAGCACGGCTGGCAGGCAGTGTTCCTCGCCGGCGGGGTGGCGCCGTTGCTGTTGTTCCCTTTCCTGGCTTTGTACCTGCCCGAGTCGCTGCCACGCTTGCTGCGCGATGCACCGCCGTACGCTCGGTTGCAACGAATTGTCGCCCGCTTGCTGCCAGGCTGGCAGGTTCCAATGGCCCAAGTCGCCACCGATGAACCCGCAGACAGCAAGCTCACCATGGTGGCGTTGTTCCGCGACGGTTTCGCCCGGCCAACCTTGCTGCTGTGGGGCACTTTCTTCGTCAGCCTGATCCTGCTGTATTTCATGATCAGCTGGCTGCCGTCGCTGTTGCAGGAAAGCGGGCTGGCACTGAACCAGGCCAACCTCGTCACTTCGCTGTTCCTGTTCGCCGGCACCTTCGGCGCGGTGTGCCTGGCCTGGTGCGCCGACCGCATGAAGAACAAGGCCCGCCTGTTGGCCGGCGTGTTGTTGGGGGCGGCGGTGTTCAGCGTGCTGGTCGGCCTGAACCACGACGACCCACGCTGGCTGGTGCCCAGCGTGTTCGCCGCAGGCTTCTGCATCATCGGCGGGCAACTGACGCTCAATGCCTTCGTCAGCAACTTCTACCCGGCCCAGGTGCGTGCCACCGGCACCGGTTGGGCGCTGGGCGTCGGGCGTTTCGGTTCGATCCTCGGGCCGCTGATCGGCAGCCTGCTGCTGACCCTGCACATGCCGGTGGAGCAGATCTTCTTCTTCTGCGCCATTCCGGCGTTGCTGGGGGCGCTGCTGGTCAGCCAGGTACGGGCGCCACGGCCGCGTGAAGTGGCGCCCAAGGGTGAAGCACTAATGGATTGAGCGCTTGCCGCTGGGCAGTTGGCCGAGCCGTTCACCAAGCTTGAGGCGCTGCACCGGGTCGTCGGTCAGCAGCAGGGCGTGCTCCAGGTCGAAGCGTTCGGCCTGGGGGCAATCCAGGTGTTGGTACAGGGTGGCGCGGGCCAGGTAGTCGCCGACCTGCACCGGGCCCAGCTGCATGACCCGCTCGGCATCGATCAGTGCGGCCAGGTCGTTATCGTTGCTGCTGTGCAGCTGGCGCAGGTTGCGTGACAGGCGCTGCAGCATCTGTATCGGCGAGGCGCTGCGCAGGTGCTCGGCGGTCAGCGTGACCTGCGGGCCGAACTGGCGGGCCAGCAGGTCGCGGCAGTCGTTGGGGTAGAGGCGGCGGCCCCCACAAGGGTCGAGCAGGTGATCGGCGCCGGGTACGCGCAGCAGGAAGTGGCCGGGGAAGTTGACCCCCTCCAGCGGTATCGACAGGCACCGCGCCAGCTCCAGGGCCAGGATGGCCAGGGGCAGCGGCTGGCCACGGCGGCGTTGCAGCACCTTGTCCATCAGGGCCGCCTGCGGGCGCAGCGGTTGGTATTCGTCTTGCTGGTAACCCAGGGCATTCAGCTGGCGCAGCAGTGGCTGGGCCAGCTCATTGAGCGGCAGCATCGGCAGGCTGGCGCTGACCTCGCGCTGCAACTCGTGCAGGCGGGCAAGGCCGGCTGCGGGCTCGACGGCCCGGTCATGCTCGGCGGCGATCCACAGGGCGGCTTCCAGCAGGGCGGCTGGCTCGCGTTCCAGGCAGGCCAGGCAGGCTTGGCGTGGGTTCATGGCACCTCTCCATCACGCTTAACTTGTAGCCCTGGCGCCGGTTTTCGTCCAGTGGTCCGACCGCGTCGCGGCCGGTATCGGCCTGCCTATACTGGAGGGAGCACCTCACGGGGGAGCCTGTCGATGTTCGCCCTCATGCAAAGTACCCGTACTCAGTCGCTGCACCTGTTCATCGACCCGCCCACGGGCCTCAAGGCCGTGGTGGTGATCCACAGCGAGCAGTTGGGGCCGGCGATTGGCGGTTGCCGCTACCTGCCCTATGCCGATGACGAAAGCGCCATGACCGATGCCATCCGCCTGGCCCAGGGCATGAGCTACAAGGCCGCCCTGGCGGGGCTACCGATGGGTGGCGGCAAGGCGGTGATCGTGCGCAACCCGCATGTGGAAAACCGCGCGGCGCTGTTCGAGGCCTTCGGTCGCTTCGTCGACACACTCCAGGGCCGATTCATCACCGCCGTGGACAGCGGCACCTCGACCCTCGACATGGACTGCATTGCCCAGACCACGCCCCATGTGACCAGCACTACGGCTGCAGGCGACCCGTCCCCCCACGCGGCCATGGGCGTGTTCGCCGGTATTCGTGCAACCTCCATGGCGCGCCTGGGCAGCGACAACCTGGAAGGCTTGCGGGTGGCGGTGCAGGGGCTGGGGAATGTGGGCTATGCGTTGGCCGAACAACTGCATGCGGCGGGTGCCGAGCTGTTGGTCAGCGATCTGGACCCTGGGAAGGTGCGGCTGGCGGTGGAGCAGTTCGGTGCTCATCCGGTGGTCAACGATGCGTTGATCAGCACGCCGTGCGATATCTTCGCGCCATGCGGGGTGGGGCCGGTACTCACCGGCCAGAGCGTGATGCAGTTGCGTTGCGCGGCAGTGGCAGGCTCGGCCAACAACCAGCTGACCACCTTGCAGGTGGCCGATCAGCTGGAAGCTCGGGGGATTCTGTACGCGCCCGACTATGTGATCAACGCGGGTGGGTTGATCTACGTGGTGCTCAAGCACCGGGGCGAGGACCTGGGCACCATCACCGCGCACCTGGCGAAGATTCCGACCCGGCTGACCGATGTTTTCGCCCATGCCCAGGCGGAAAAGCGCTCGCCGGCGCGGGTGGCGCAGATGCTGGCGGAGCGCTTGTTGTACGGTTGAAATCGGGGGCGGTTCGCCGGCTTGCCAGCGAACACCGAAATCACTCCGCCGAACCACCTTCAAGCAACTCCGCCAACGCATCCGGCTGGCTCTTGAACGCCCGGGCGAACACATCGCGGTTCTTGGCCATGTAGATCCCGGCTTCCTCAACCTGCTGTTCGCTCAGCGACGGCACCGCCTTGTGCAGCACCTCGGCCAGGCGTTCGGCCAGTTCGAGCATCTTGTCGTGACGGTCTGCTTCGGCCTTATCCATGAACAAGCGCTCCGGGTCGCGGCTGCTGCGGTACACCACTTCGACGGCCATTCATCACCTCTGTGCCTTTTTGCTGGTTGGGGTTGCGGATAACTGTATCTTTATACAGTACAGGCGAAAGCCACCGGACCGCAACCACGATGATGGCCTTTTGCGCTGAAAAACAGCGTAGCCCACAGGTGCCCTGCGGCAATCGGCCGCCTTCCAAGGCAAGGGCGTGGCCCTTTAACTGCATGGCACAAGCGTCACAGAGGTGGCGCACCATCCTTCAGCCGTATCGGGGAATCGAACATCGTGAACATCAAATGGGCAGACAAACTGCGCAAGGGCCTGCATGGCTCGGCCGACTCGCTGGGCAACCTGTGCGTGGAGGCCTTCCACTACCTGGCGCTGTTCGGCATCGGCGCGATCACCGCCTATGCGGCAGTGGTCACCTTCATGGACATGCTGGGCAAGGGCGGGGTCAGCGTCGATGACATCCTGCTGCTGTTCATCTACCTGGAGCTGGGCGCCATGGTGGGGATCTACTTCAAGACCAACCACATGCCCATCCGCTTCCTGCTGTACGTGGCGATCACCGCGCTGACCCGCCTGCTGATCGGCGACGTGTCGCACCACAAGGCGCCGGACGTTGGCCTGCTGTACGTGTGCGGCGGCATCCTGCTGCTGGCGTTCGCCATCCTGGTGGTGCGCTACGCCTCGTACCGCTATCCGTCGACCAAGGTGCTGGACGCCAACGGCAAGGAAGTGGAAGAGGGCAAGTAAGCCTCAGTTGGCCAGCGTGGTGGCGGGACAGCGCTGTGGGTGGGTGAGGGCGGCCAGCACTTCCAGCGGGTTCTGCCCCAGCTCGATGGCCAGGCCCAGGCGGATGCTGTCGATGACCCGTTGCAGGCGCACCGGGTCGTTGCGCTGGGCCTCGCTGACCAGGCGCTTGGCGACCACGCCGCTGTCGTCGGACAGCGTCAGCATGATGCTGCCGTCCAGGCGCTCGATGCTCAGGTTGACCCGGTATTCGGGGGCGAAGGCGGCGCTGATCTGCTCGAAGGGGTTGTTCATGGTCAACTTCTGCACTGAATGACTGCAGGAGTTGACCGGGGCAGGGCGGGGTTGGTTCAGGCCCGCTGATCGGCCCGGACGAAAACGCCCGGCGCAAGGCCGGGCGTTGGTTGTGTGCATCACCTGTGCTTCAGGCGTCCGGGTCACTCAGCTCCAGGGCGCCGCGCTTGCTGCGCAACTTGCCGTAGAAATGCTCCAGCGCGTTGTTCAGCTTGCCGGCCGCGCCGTCGACGGCCTGGTCCAGCGAAGTGGCGGTGTGTGTCACGGAAATCGGTTGGTGGCCTTTGGGGCGAGCCTCCATCTGGCAGCGTTTGTCATGCGGTCCGGGCTTTGCGCCGTTCTCGTCGCGCAGGTGCACCTCGATGCGGGTGAGGTCGTCCTCGAAGCGTTCGAGCGAGGCGTGCAGTGTGCTGCGGACCCACTCGTCGAGCCGGATGTTGCCTTCGATATGGTTGCTGCTGTTGACCTGGATTTGCATGATTCAATCCTTATTCAGCTTGCTCGCAGGGAGGCGTGCCTAGGCCCTTGAGGCCGTTGGTATTTCTTTGCCTCTTGACTCTAAGGTCAGGCAACCGCGGAGCGAATTCAACCCCCTTTCGAAAATAAATTTCCTGTTGCAAAAGCACAGTGGCATGACCCTGGTCATGGCGGGAATTTCTATTTCTGATCTTTGGGTCAACTGCGCAAGAAGTTGCGCACTCGAATGTGGATAAGTGTGTGAATACATTGATGTAGAGCATGCGCAGCATGGCCTACGGCCAACTGCGCAACTTTTTGCCACCACTGCGCAAAAAGTTGCGCAACTTTTGGATGGTTTTTTCTTTCGAGAGCATCCAAATGGATGCATGACGTTTGTAAGTAGTTGAAAATACTAAGAAAATATTTTCTGGCGCGACTTTTGATAACTCTCTTGCTAGCCAACTGGCAATTTCCTGCCAGAACAGGCACTTATCCAGCAAGGAGAGCAACACATGGCAACTCCCGCCTACATGGCCGTCACCGGCGAAAAACAAGGTCTGATCACCGCCGGCGCCTTCACCGCCGACTCGGTGGGCAACACCTACCAGGAAGGCCACGAAGACCAGGTCATGGTCCAGGGCTTCGAACACGAAGTGATCATCCCGCGTGACCCGCAGTCCGGCCAGCCGACCGGCCAGCGCGTGCACAAGCCGGTGAAGATCACCAAGGTCTTCGACAAGGCCTCGCCACTGCTGCTGGCCGCCCTGACCTCGGGCGAGCGCATGACCAAGGTCGAGATCAAGTGGTACCGCACCTCGGCCCAGGGCACCCAGGAGCACTACTACACCACCGTCCTGGAAGACGCGATCATCGTCGACATCAAGGACTACATGCACAACTGCCAGGACCCGGCCAACGCCCACTTCACCCACCTGGAAGACGTGTACTTCACCTACCGCAAGATCACCTGGACCCACGAAGTGTCCGGTACTTCCGGTTCCGACGACTGGCGCGCGCCGGTCGCGGGCTAAGGCTCTGCGGGGTCTCTGGGTGATCGACGCTAGCGTTGCATCGCCCATCAGACCGAGCGCCGCCTGCGCGGCGCATCGCGGATGAATCCGCTCCTACAGCGGTTGCAGCCCGCCTGATTGGCCCGATGCTGCCTCTGTAGGAGCGGATTCATCCGCGATGCGTCGCGCCAGCGGCGCTCGATCTCCACACCGCCAAAGCCCCCCGCCACCACCCCGCAATCGTTTTTGCTATCCAATTTCCGCACCATTGAGGGACAGGGATGTTTGCCGCCGCGAACCAGACCCATTTCAGCCTGCACATCGACGGCCTGGAGCACGACTTCCAGGTGCTTGCCTTCGACGGCAAGGAGGCCATCAGCCAACCTTACGCCATCGACCTGGAGCTGGTCAGCGAGCACCCCTCGCGGGACCTGGAAAGCCTGCTGCACAGGCCCGCGTTCCTCCAGCTGGGCGACGACGGCCGCGGCCTGCACGGCCTGATCTACCGCGCCGCGCAAGGCGAGGCCGGCAAGCGCCTGACCCGCTACCAGGTGACCCTGCGCCCGCAACTGGCCTACCTGGCCCACCGCATCAACCAGCGCATGTTCCAGCACAAGACCGTGCAGGAGATCATCGCCCAGGTGCTCGAGGAACATGGCATCCTCGCCAACGCCTACCAATTCCAGTTGGGCGCGACGTACCCACAGCGCGAGTATTGCGTGCAGTACGACGAGTCCAACCTGCAGTTCATCCAGCGCCTGTGCGAAGAAGAGGGCATCCACTACCACTTCCGCCACAGCGCCGACGGCCACCAACTGGTGTTCGGCGACGACCAGACGGTGTTCCCGAAACTGGCCCCGGTGCAGTTCCAGCACGACTCCGGGCTGGTCGCCGACACGCCGATGATCAAGCGCTTCGCCCTGCGCCTGGAAACCCGCACCAGCAGCGTCACCCGCCGCGACTACGACTTCAAGAAACCGCTGATCCAGCTCGAAGGCGAGGCCGACAGCCACGACGAGCCGGCCCTGGAAGACTACGACTACCCCGGGCGCTTCCTTGACCGCCCCCGTGGCAAGCACCTGGCCAACCGCGCCCTGGAACGCCACCGCAGCGATTACCGCCAGGCGAGCGGCGACAGCGACCAGCCGTTGTTGGCCAGCGGGCATTTCCTGACCCTGGCCAGCCACCCCAACGCCGCCTGGAACGACCTCTGGTTGCTCACCGAAATCCAGCACCAGGGCCGCCAGCCGCAGGTGCTGGAAGAAGCCATCACCAGCGACGTCGACCCACGCTTCGACGGCTTCCAGCAGGGTTACCGCAACTTCTTCGTGGTCACCCCGTGGGAGCAGCCGTACCGCCCGCCGCTGAACCACCCGAAGCCGAAGGTGCTGGGCGAGCAGCGCGCCGTGGTCAGCGGCCCGGCCGGCGAAGAGATCTACTGCGACGAATACGGCCGCATCAAGGTGCAGTTCTTCTGGGACCGCGAAGGGCGCTCGGACGACAAGTCCAGCGTGTGGATGCGCGTGGCCAGCAGCTGGGCCGGGCAGGGCATCGCCGGCCTGCAACTCCCCCGCGTGGGCATGGAAGTACTGGTCAGCTTCCTCGAAGGTGACCCCGACCAACCGCTGGTGACCGGCTGCCTGTACCACGGCGTGAACATGCCGCACTACAAGCTGCCCGACCTCAAGACCCTGGCGACGATCAAGAGCAAGGAATACAAAGGCAGCCGCGGCAACGAACTGCGCATCGACGACACCACCAGCGAAATCAGCATCGCCCTGCGCAGTGACCACGGCGCCAGTGCGCTGAACCTCGGCTACCTCACGCACCCACGCCCGAGTGGCGGCGCGCCCCGTGGTGAGGGCTTCGAGCTGCGCACCGACCGCCACGGCGCCGTGCGCGCGGCCGGTGGCCTGCTGATCACCACCGAACCACGCCCGAACGAAGCCAAGCACCACAAGGACCTGCCGGAAACCGCCGAACGCCTGGCCACCGCCAGCGAGCAGCAGGACAGCCTGGCGGAGCTGGCCAAGCAGATGCAGGCCCAGGAGCCCGGCGACCAGGACGCCGTGGCCAAGCGCCTGCACGAGCAGCACCAGGGCATCCTCGGCAGCGGCCCGGTCAACCAGAGCGCCAACGAGTTCCCCGAATTCGCCCAGCCGCACCTGGTGGTGTCGAGCCCGGCCGGTATCGCTTTGACCACCCCCGGCCCCAACCACCTCACCAGTGGCAGTCACCTGGCCCTGAGCAGCACCGGGCACACGAGTATGTCGGTCGGCAAGCGCCTCTTGGCCAGTGCCAGCCAGGGCATGCGCCTGTTCGTGCAAAGCCTCGGTCTCCGTCTGGTCGCTGCCTCGGGCGATATCGATTTCCGCGCCCTGAAGGACAGCATCAACCTGCTGGCCAAACTCGACATCACCGCCAACGCCGACCGCATCCTCCTCAAGGCCAAGACCGAGCTGGTGGTGCAGGGCGGCGGCAGCGCGACGACTTACAACGCCAGCGGCATCACCCACGTCACCAGCGCCAACTACACCGCCCACGCCGCGCAGTTCGCCCACATCGGCGCGGCGAGCATGGCCGGCACCTTCCCCGAACCGCCCAAACCCGGCAAGGGCGCGCTGGAGCTGTTCAACCTGTATGCCAACACTAAGGGCATCAAGGCCGGCGACTACGAAGTCACCGACGCCCTGGGCACGGTACTCAAGGGCTCGCTGGACGGGCAGGGCTTCAATGCCGTGTCCGGCGCCGCGCCCGGGCCGGCCTGGGTCACCTTCGGCCGCGACCCGACGCCCCCGTGGGCGCCGAGCAGCTACATCGGCGAGGTCGAGTGGCCGGTGCAGCCACCCGACCCGAACAGCCTGTCGACCCAGCTCGAATCGCTGGTCGACAAGCTGCCGCTGCCCAAGGGCGAAGGCGGCCTGTTCGACAAGGCCAAGCAGCTGGCCGGCAGCGGCATGGACGCGGCCAAGACCGGCATGAACCTGCTCAAGACCGGGCAAGGCGCGATGCAGAGTGCGCAGCAGGTGCAAGGCGCGCTCAAAGGCGGCGTTGCTGGCCTGCCGCAACTGGCGAGCGCCGCCAGCTCGGCCCTGCCGGCCGCCTCCAACGCCCTGGGCGCCGCCGGCAAGGCGGGCAGTGCTGCGCAGGGGGCCATGGCCAGCCTGCCAAGCCTGCCCAAGTTGCCGGCGATGCCCAAACTCCCCGCTTTCAAGGCCCCGAGCCTGAGCACTGCTACCGATCTTCTGCCAAGTGAACTGATGTCATGACCGCCGATACCTCTGAAAAACCACGTCCAGCCCAGGCGGCGGTCGTTCCCCTGGACCAGATCGGCATGGCCGACGTCAGCCGCGGCGCCGCCGTGTTCGACGCCTGGCTGCGCGAGATCAGCGGCGGCTACGTCAACCTGGAGCGGCTCAAGGACACCGCCGAGGTGTTGCCGGTAATCGGCAACATCATTGCCCTGGTGGATGCCGTGGGCGATATCGTCAACCTGGCCAGTGCCAAGGAACCCGACCCGTGGGATTGGGTGAGCCTGGGCATCAACCTGATCGGCGTGATCCCCGCGCCACCGACCATGGCCGCGGCGCGCAAGGGCCTGCGGCCGATGCTGACCCTGGCCCGCCAGGAGGGCAAGGACATCCTCGGCGACGCGCTGGTCGAGATCATCATCGGCCATCTCAACGCCGACCTGCTGGGCGAACTGGATACCTTCCTCGTCGACGCCCAGGCCCAGCTCGACAGCATCCTCGGCGAAGCCGCCAAGACCGGCGAGCAACTGATCAACAACACCGCCGACGCCATCGACGCGATCATTCTCGGTAAGCTCGACAGCAAGGGCGACCTCGACAAGGCCACGAAGCTGGCGCAGAAGGTCAGCGAAACCTGGAAGTCCGACCCGTCGGTGGCCTTCGAGAATGCCTTCGGTGCGTTGAGCAACGCCTACTCGGCGATGGGCAAGGGCGCGGCCAACACGCTCATGAGCAACGCCGTGCCCACTCGGGTGCAGAAGGAAGTGCTCGACTACACCAAGCAATTCCGCACCTTGGCGCCGCAAATGAGCGGCAAGCTGATGAGCCTGGGCAGCACGGCCAACAAGGACTCGATCAAGAACATGCTGCTGGTGCTGCACAACAGCAGCGTGAAGTGGCACCTGCGCAACCCCAAGGCCTTGCCCACGGTGGTCAAGCAGGACAAAGTCACCGAAGCCAAGCACCAGGGTTCCATGGGCCGTACCGAGTCGATCACCAACCAGGGCCCGGCGACGAAAGCGGCCAACGACCAGAAGAACGAGGTCTGCACCAGCACCTGCAACCGCATCAACTTCGCCCTGGGCAGCGAGTCGCTGCACCACACCGACTTCAGCCTGCCCGGCCCGTTCCCGGTCACCTGGACGCGGACCTACAACTCGCGGCTGGACAAGCTGGACGACGGCGTTCTCGGCGCCCGCTGGGTCACCGAGTTCACCACCTGCATCGACGTGGTCGACCAGGGCGTGGTGTTCCACGACATGGACGGCCGCAGCCATGCGTACCCGCTGCCCAAGCAAGGCAAGCCGCACCACGACGCAGTGGAGTACCTCACCCTGGTGCGTACCGGCGAACAGCAGCTGGTGCTGTTGCGCGGCCTCACGCGTCAGGAAACCTATGCCCGCCATGGCGACCGCTTCTACCTGACGCACATCAAGTTGCGCAGCGGCGCCGGCGCGATGCTGCACTACGAGCACCGTCACCACGACCGGCCGGCGCTGTCGGACATCAACACTTACCAGGACGACGATCCGACCAAGGTGCACCTGCAACTGGGTACGTTGCTCGATGACCACGGGCATATCCAAGGCCTGTGGCAGGTGGTTGATGGCAAGCCGCTACGCCAGCTGTGCGGCTACCACTACGATGACCAGGGCGACCTGATCGCCGCCCAGGATGAGCACGGCGCTGCCTGGCGCTATCAGTACCAGCACCACCTTGTCACCCGCTATACCGACCGTACCAACCGCGGCATCAACCTCGAATGGGACGGCAGCGGCCCACACGCCAAGGCCATCCACGAATGGGCCGACGACGGCAGTTTCGAGACCCGCCTGCAGTGGGACGAGCGCATCCGCCTGACCTACGTCACCGATGCCCACGGCCAGGAAACCTGGCACTACTACGACGCCGAGGGCTACACCTACCGGATCAAGCACCCGGACGGCAATTCCGAATGGCTGTTCCGTGACGCGCGCAAGAACGTCATCCGCCACGTCCACCCCGACGGCAGCCAGGACCGCTACGTCTACGATGAGCGCAGCAACCGCCTCAAGCACATTCGTGCCGACCACAGCACGGTGCACTACGCCTACGACGACCAGGACCAGCTGATCAAGATCAGCGACGCCGAGGGTGGGCTGTGGCAGCGCGACTACGACGAGCGCGGCAACCTGGTCGAGACCGTCGACCCGCTGGGCAACAAGACCGAGTTCGCCTACACCCCGGCCGGGCTGGTCAAGGCGATCAAGGACGCCATCGGCAACGAGAAGAAACTCGCCTACAACGATGCCGGGCAACTGCTTGAGTACACCGACTGCTCGGGCAAGACCAGCCAGTGGACGTACGACACCTCCGGCCAGCTGATCGAGTTCGCCGACGCGGCGGGCAACAAGACCGCCTATGAATACAAGGCCGGGCAGTTGGCCAAGGTCACCCACCCGGACAAGACCGAAGAACGCTTCGAGCGTGACGCCGAAGGCCGTCTGCTGGCCCATGTGGACGCGCTTGATCGCTGCACCACCTGGTCCTATACCGCTGCCGGTATGCTCGCTGAACGCGTCGACGCCAACGAGCACACCCTGCGTTATCGCTGGGACAAGCTCGGCCGCCTGATCGGGCTGGAAAACGAAAACGAGAGCAAGGCTAACTTCCTGTACGACCCGGTCGGCCGGCTGCTGCAGGAGACCGGCTTCGATGGCTTGGTCACCCGTTACCAGTACGACCCGAATAGCGGTCGCCTGGCGAGCACTCAAGTGGGCCAGCGCCGTATCGACCTGCGTTTCGACCGCATGGGCCGCCTGGCCGAGCGTACGGCGCGCCTGGGTGATCAGAGCCAGAGCGAAACCTTTGCCTACAACGGCAATGGTCAGCTGGTTCAGGCGGTCAACGCCGCCAGCAAGCTGCAATGGTTCCACGACGAAGCGGGCAACCTGACCCGCGAGCACCAACACTATTTGGCCACCGGCACGCCGATGGTCGCGGTGTGGCAGCACGAATACGATGCGCTCAACCACCGGGTCAGCACGATTCGCCCGGATGGCCACAAGGTCAGCTGGCTGACCTACGGCAGCGGCCACCTGCTCGGCATGACTCTCGACCAGCATGAGATGCTGGCCTACGAGCGCGACGACCTACACCGCGAAATCGTGCGGCATCAGGGCAATAAGCTGATGCAGACCCAGGCCTGGGACCCGGCCGGGCGTTTGCAGGAACAGCTGCTGGGCAGCCATGACGGCCAGTCCACGCTGCTCAAGCGCCAGTACCGTTATGACGCAGCGGGGCAACTGACCAACATCCACGACAGCCGTCGTGGGCCGCTGGAGTACCAGTACGATCCAGTCGGTCGCCTGCTCAAGGCCACCAGCCGCCTGGGGGTGGAAACCTTCGCCTTCGACCCGGCCGGTAACCTGCTGGATCAGAAAACCCAGGAACTGAATCGCCCGCTGGAAGCCGATCCGCGGCGCAACAAGCTGATGGACAACCTGCTGCGCGAATACGCCGGGACTCATTACCGCTACGACGAACGCGGCAACCTGATCCACCGCCTGCAAAACGGTGCCCATGCGCATTTCACCTGGGACCTGTTCGACCGGCTAACGGGTTACAACGACGACAAGCTCAAGGTCGACTACAGCTACGACGCCCTGGGCCGGCGCCTGCACAAACATTCGGTGGCGCACTTCTGGGATCGCCCCGAAGCGGGGACCGGCTGGAACCAGCTGCAACGGGCCAAGCGTCAACGTGAACTCGGCTGTGGCTTTACCCTGTTTGGTTGGGACGGCGACACCCTGGCCTGGGAGAGCTCACCGCCGCGCGACGAAGGCGACGCCGGCCGCACCGTGCATTACCTGTACGAACCAGGCAGCTTCGTGCCGGTGGCCCAGGCCCTGCGCAAAAGTCCGATCCGCTTGCACAAGCAACCGGACTGGAGTCAACGCGATTACGACTTCGATCAGGATCCGTTGTGGCACACCGAGGTGAAACCACAGGCGTTCGAGGCCATTGCCTGGTACCAGTGCGACCACCTTGGCACGCCGATGGAATTGACCGACGAGCAGGGTAATGTCGCCTGGGCCGGGCAGTACAAGGCCTGGGGTGAAGTCCAAGAGGAGCGGTCGGAATGGGCCAAGCAGCATGGCCTGGGCAACCCAATTCGCTTCCAGGGTCAGTACCACGATCTGGAAACGGGCTTACACTATAATCGATATAGATATTATGCTCCCAGCAACGGGCGTTTTCTTTCGAAAGATCCTATTGGTTTTGCAGGGGGGGTGAATGTATATCAATATGCGCCCAATAGTACTGGCTGGATTGATCCATCTGGGCTCAAGAGGCGTAAGAAGTCAGACCCCGCGCCATCAGTTGATCATCAGGTCTGTTGCAAGTGTAAGGAAGGTTATGCGTATCGTGTGTTGAGGGATGATGAAGATCCGAGTGTTGGCTTGAGCGCGAAAGATCCAGCAGGTAACTATACTGTTGAAGGTCATGTATTGAATGCTTCGAAACCAACGGTAAAAACACAGTATATTTCGGCCTCCAAAACCTACGATCAGGCGGTAAGTAACTCAATGAAATATGGTAACGGAACTGAGCGAATTGCCAAAATTGATCTTGCTCAGGTGAGTGACTCTGTGGATCTGAATAGTGAGTGCGGTAAATTGAGAGGGGCTACTGCTCGGAATTTTGCAAGGAAGTCAGGGGAGGTATTGATTGTAGGTCACGTGCCGGCATCCGCAGTTACTTTGGTTAGGCCATAGAGAGGTGGTTATGAATAATGATTTGATTGATGATTTTGTCGCTAAGTGGTTGGATTTTAGTTTGCAGATCCGTGAGAGACAGGGAGTGAATGAGGAGCTATATCAGGATTTGATGGATTTGCTAGAGCGGATAGGCCTCGAGCTTGAGGGGAAGGATTATATCCCCAAAGGCTTGGCAGAAATTTTCTTGGATATGTGGGGGGCAATGACATGTTGTGCAGAGTTATATGATAGTAAAGGTAGTGATAGGATTTACTTGGCCGCCGATCATTTGGCGCAGCAAGCAAGAGTTGTTTGCACAAACTAACTCGAAATAAACATCAGTGTAGCTACGACACCCACAGATTTTTAAAGGAGGGTGGAATTATTTTTTAGCGGAGAGGATAAATATTAAATTCTCTTGTCCTGTTCTTGGCGGAACTCCACTGGGCGCGCAGCGATCGTAAAAGTATTGAAAGTAGAAGAGGGATTTACTTTCTGTTCTAGGGTTTGTACGAAAAGTCGCAGCGCGACGATCAGGCAAGGCGAAAACAGGCGAGGAACGGTCGGGGGCGCGTTCGACTTTGCTGATTAGAAATGAGCATTTCGAGCCTGCTTTCAACGTAGTATGATCGCCGTGCAGGTATTCTTCGTACTTACAGTAAAAGGGGACAGATTTATTTTTGCTGAGGGTGTGGTAAGTAATATTTTTATTAATGATGCAAGGCGCGTCGGTCGCGAAGATTATGTTGTCGTTTTCAAAGCGAACTCAGTTCAAATGGCCAGCATTGAGCAGGATAGGCATTATGAGTATGTTCACAAGAGGCCTTTGAGGTTGAATGAAGTTATTCATACAGGAAAAAACCCTTATGGCACCATGAGCGAAATTCCATATGAGCAGCGTCTTCAAATGACAAATTCTCAAATTGCAACCCGAAGAGGTAAATGCTGTGAATAAAGCACCAGAGAGACAAGTGACACTCAGTCAGGGAGAGATTGTCGCTCTGAAAAAGGCTATCACTTATTTAAAGTTTGAGTGTGAGGAGGCTGGGTCGCTAATATTTTGTGGGAGTACATCAATTAACTCGGCCTTCGATAAGCTTGTTGCTAATAGTGATATCAAGGGTGAGGATGTTTTTTACAATAGAAAAAATCCGAAAGCCGAAAAGCTGATGTTAGAAAAACTAAATAAGGAATTTATACACGAAGGTAATAGTGAGATTGAACAGATTGAGCAGTTCGAGCACTCTGCGATTTTCATGCATCCATTTAAGGTGTAGTGCATTGGTGGTGCGTGAATGTTCAAGTCTGTTGTGACACGTCATTGGGCGAAATCTACATTCGCCCAAGACTGCCTTGTGAAAGGTGCAGCATGAATCGAAAAAGGGGGCGACCGAAAAATGGGAACTTGTCTTCCTGCTATAATCGAGTTTCCGGGGAATGCATCGCACAGATGAGGCCGGGTAGCCTAAGATTAGAGTGAGGAAAAAATAGATTCGTCCCTTTTTCTGCTGAGTTACTATAAGTCAGGCCAGTTCGAGAAAAGAGGTGAATTGTGAATAATGCGGCAGAAATAAATATTGCATTAAATCATGGAGAGGCCAGCGCTCTAAAAAAGGCTCTACTTTATTTGAAGTTTGAGTGTGAAGAGACGAGCTCTCTGATTTTCTCGGGTAGTCCATTGGTTAACTCGGTTCTTGATAAGCTGATTGATCAAAGTGTTTTTGGAAGCAGTGAGAGGCAGTTTTTTGATAATGGAAATAAAGCCGCTGAAAAATTCATGCTTGAAAAATTAATTCGAACACTTGAGGCTGATGATAATCAAGGTCTCAGTGAGGATAGACGGTCTGCTTACTTCAAGGAGTGTATGCGTCCGTACAAAATCGACTAGTCGATTAGAAACAAACTCGGTCAGCGGAGCGGTCCGGAGAACGAGAGCAAGGCGACGTTCCTCTGCGACCCAGTTGGCCGCCTGTTGCAGGAGACCGGCTTCGAGGGTTTGGTGACGCATTACCAGTGCGACCCGGGAGTAAAAAAATGGACCGGAAAACGCAGAAAAGGGGACGGATTTATTTTCCCGCTCTAATCGAATTTCCGGGGAATTCATCGAGCGGACGAGGCAGGGTATCCTGAAATTAGAGTAGGGAAAATAAATCTGTCCCCTTTTCTACTTCATTGGCAAAAAATGGGGGTGCAAAAACGAGACAGATTTATTTTTACTACTTTAAATTAGAGAAAATTAATCCGTCTCCTTTTTCCATGGTCGATAGTCCATATGAGCAGCGGCTTCAAATGACTGGAAGTCAAGTCGCATCGAGAAAAGGAAAGGGTTGTGAGTAAAATTCCGGAAGCAGAAGTAGTACTCAGTCAGGGTGAGATAACTGCCCTGAAAAAGGCAATTTATTACTTGAAATTTGAGTGTGAAGAGACAGAGTCTGTAATCTTTTGTGGTAGTCCGTTAATAAATTCGGCCTTTGATAAGCTTGTTGCCAGTAGTGATATTGAGTGGGATGATGATTTTTATAATAGGAAAAATCAAAGTGCCGAAAGGCATATGCTGGAAAAGTTAAATGAAAAACGTAGGTATGAAGGCCGCAGCGAAATTGAAGATATGGAGAGCTTCGAACATGCTGCGACTTATATGCATCCATTTAAGGTCTGATGTGCTGGTTGTGTGTTGATACTTTAAGATGTTTTCAGGTGCGCCTGAGCGAAACTTATATCTGCTCAGGTGTTGCTTGTGAATATTTGCTTCCAGCAAGGTCTGAGGTCTGTTTGTGTGCAGATAATTCCCGCAAAAAACCTAGTTGAATAAAAAATTGAAAAAAGAGGTGAGGTTTTTCTGCTTTAATAGTGGAAAAATGAGGCGGGTTTATATTATTGCTCTAAAGTAGAGGAAATAAATCCGTCCCCTTTTGTCAAAGGTCGACTACAGCTACGATGCCTTGAGCCGGCGTCTGCACAAGCATTCGGTGGCGCACTTCTGGGACCGCCCCGAGGTGGGGACCAGTTGGAATCAGCTGTAACGGGCCAAGCGTCAACGTGAACTCGGCTGTGGCTTCACCCTGCTTGGTTGGGACGGCGACACCCTGGCCTGGGAGAGTTCACCGCCACGCGATGAAGGCTACACCGGGCGCACCGTGCATTACCTGTAAGAGCCAGGCAGCTTCGTGCCAGTCGCCCAGGCTCTGCGTAAAGGCCGATCCGCCTGCACAAGCAACCGGACTGGAGTCAGCGCGAGTACGACTTCGATCAGGATCCGTTGTGGCACACCGAGGTCATTGCAGAAAAAGCGCGAAAAAGGGGACGGATTTATTTTCCTGCTCTAATCGAATTTCCGGGGAATGCATCGAGCGGACGAGGCAGGGTATCCTGAAATTAGAGTAGGGAAAATAAATTTGTCCCCTTTTCTCTGATAGTGGAGGAAATAAATTTATCCATTTTTGTGTCCCATTGTTTGAGGCTAAATCAATGAGTGAAAAGGAAAGCGTTGTGGATGAATTTACAGAGAGCCCTGTAATGCTTAATCAAGGGGAGATTAATGCCTTGAAAAAAGCAATACTTTACTTGAAATTTGATTGCGAGGAGACAAGTTCCCTAATATACACGGGTAGTGAGCTGATAAACTCTGCTTTCGATAAACTGGTTACCGGCAGCAGGTCTGCAGATAGAGAGCGGAAATTTTATAATACGCGAAATACAGATGTGGAAGAGCATGTGCTAAAAAAAATTAATGATCAGCGTGAATTTGAAGGAGAGGTGAAAGCCAAAACAATTAGCGAGATCGAGTATTTTGAAGATTACATTTATCCATTTAAAGCTGAGTGATCCGAAAGACAGCCTGTGATCTGCGGTACCCACACATGCCGGGGCAATGACCAGAACAAGGCTCAATTGCAACTGGGTGCTAGCTAGGCTCGACAAGTACTATCGTATCCGCAGCGTGGAAAAAGAGGATGAATGTATTTTATTACTCTAAAGTAGAGAAAATACATTCGTCCCCTTTTCTCTGTGTGCGTGAACAGCATCAATGGACCGAGTGAGTGAAGCGAGTTGACCGAGACGAGCGTGGAGAAAATCGGCCTCACACATTTCCGGATCCTCATTTTATGAAGGGGACGAGCATGGCTATTTACCTCATGTGAACCTAAACATTCCGATTTGACAAGGATGAGGACTGATACGTATGGCTGGAATTTCAGTTAAGAATTTGGCTTTCTCTATAGAGAAAGGTAAAGTCAGGGGATTTGATGAGGTGCGGGATGTAAATGGAGAACGCTATTATTTTCAGTATGCAATAAAAAAGCAAGGTGGCAAATATTGTACCTATTTGTTTTGTGTGCTTGAAAGCAAGATGGAGACATTCGAGGATTATGCAATGGAAGAGCTTAATGAGTTTGCCAATGCAGAAGATGCCTTTGATTACTTTTGGCTAAAACAGGTTGATATTGAAAAATTTTCTTCTATCAAGGGGGTATTGCCTTTTTAGGTGTCGGAATAAGGGTGTTAGATAGGTCTTGTGGCCATGTTGCGGAAAAGCGTAATTTTAGAAATGGAGTTTTACTATGTTTAGGGCGCTAGATCAGTTGATGGTTGATAGGTTTGAGGAGGATTTTTTAAATTTCGATCTGACTATTTATGATCTTTCTTCCTGTTTGGCAGGCTATTTAAAATGTATGTTGGTCTCGGGGTATGTCGATTTTCCTGATGGAGAGGTCAAGCACCAACTTGTTAGCCTCTTGGGCTCTGCTGAGCGGAAAGAATGGCCCGCGACTGAGACCCCTGAAAAAGAGAAGGCCAGAAAATATTTCTGGTTTACAGTGAGTTTGTACAAAGGTGTGGATGACGTTTTATCGTCTTTTGCCAGGTGCTGTGTTTTTTGCGCGAACAATGATGAGGATTGGGCGGACCACTTGTTAGGCGAAGACACACCTTTTCTGCTGTATGCTGATGAGTTGGATAGAATGCGGGGTGGGGGAACAAAGGAGTTAGTGGCGTACTTTAGAGCGGCTTTGAGCTTGCCCGCTCCAATGTGAAGTGAGTGGAAGCTTTAGCTTGTGACTGAAGCGCAGTACCTCTGCCTGATTATGATCGACAGGTTTTTCGCCAAGTGAGAAGACATGTATTTTCTTGTGTTATTGAGTTTTCATGATATTAAAGATTGAAATGGCGCTTACGCTGTTCAATGGATGAAAATGAAGATCTTGTGGATGAGGTTGCCGAGATAGAAATAAGGCTGGATCAGGGAGAGATAAATACCGTGAAAAAAGCCTTGCTGTATTTGAAGTTTGAGGGTCGAGGTGAATTCGAGGACGGTGTTGACTCCGAATATTTTAGAGAGTGTATTCGCCCCTATAGGAAATTATGAAATTGCTTTGGTTGAGGGACCGATAGTGGACAATACGCTCAGGAAAAGCCCTGATAGTCTTCAGGAGGAGGTATGCAAGCGGTATGGTGTGACGCCAACCGCTCCCGAAGCGCGAGTGGCTGTCGCGCTTGGCACGCTGAATGGATCTCCAATCTATGGCACACGTATCCGAGGCGCGGAAGAGGGTGGGGTGAGTTGGTTTTTCCACTGCGGGGAATTTTCGGAGGCGGACGATTTCTACCAGGCGCTTCACACCTATCACCTGAAAGAGGATTTGCCAGAAGTCGCCAAGTATCTTTACCTTCCTGAAGGTGCTCATTTTATTATTGACAGAAATGGATACGAAGACGTCTGGTTTGATGAGTAACCTCGCTTGGCGCGTGAGGTTGCAATATAATCTGTGGGGTGGGTAGCACCTGGGTTTGGGAAAGCGCTGCCCTATAAAGTAATGGATATCTATTTAAGGGATTGTAGAAGCACTTTATGGAAAAGCTAGAAGCATTTTCGGTCATCAAGGTTTTTGTCTCGGCTCGAGGCCCTGTCTATGAGGAGCTTCCTGCGCTTTGGAAAGGCGAGGGTGTTTATGAGCTTTTGTCCTCCCCCGGTTTGGCGCTGAATCTCGCAAAAGGCGATTTGATTAGTATCGAGGACCCCAACGCCCCAGCTGTGGTGATAAAAAGGGGAGGGAATTTTTGCATCAATTTGTATGCGGATCATATTGATGCGGATACGCTGTCAACGCTGGAGTCACAGGTAAACGTTCTGTTGAACGGTACGCTTGATGGTGTGTACAGGGGGAACCTGGCGTTCAGTGTTCCAGCGAGAAGTGGAAGGGAAAACATAAGGGAGGTGTTTAACCGCTTCAAAGAAACTACCGGGATTGAGTGGTATTATTCAAATATATATAAAAATTATAATGACCTTGATGATGACACGCTGCTGGATTGGTGGCTTGATAGCTGATTGACTGAACCTTGGGTGCTCACAGGGAGGTACGCTTATGAATGAGGTCAATCATGATCGTGTCGATGCGTTGGAACAGCATCTGATCACGCGAGGCCATGATGTAACCGATGTCGCTGTTGCATTTTCCGAGTACTTGTTGATCTTGCTGAGCGATCATCGCGTGGCCTTGAATCCCCAGGCTCGTGTTGATATCGAACACTCGTTGAAACGATCCGCCAAACTCTCGGCGGGTGTGATCGGTGCGGAAGAAAAAAGGCAGCTCAGGCGGAAGATGGGTGGTATAGAAATCACCTTCAGGGAGAGTGATGGCCCCACCGCTGCCTTCGGAAGAAGTGCGATGAACTGTTTGTTCGATGAAGGTGACTGGCAGGAAGATAATGATGGTGACGCTACACCACTTTTTTATTACCTTCACTGTCTGGAGCGCGCCCTTCCCGATATCGCGGACGATTTTTTCAACTACTTCAGTAACCGCTTCGGAATCGGTGAGGTTTGACAGACAGTTGTAATGAGGTAGTTTTCGTGAGTTTTTGTATTGGGTGATATTGTCTGGCCGGTAGAAGAGCGGGAATCACACACCCTGCTGAGAACCTACACGCTGAAGACACTTGGAGCGCTTGATTTTCGGTTCGAGGACGCCTTGCCAGTTCCATTGGCCTTCGTCGACAGGTGCATCGCGAGCGAAGTCGATCAGGACGCGTGCAAGCCTTGTGTATCGAGGCAGACTCAGAAGGTGGCCGTATTCTGGTGGCTGCCAAGTATCGGGAGGCAGTTTGAGAGACCTTGAGATAGCGCTACAGGAACTGAAGAGCGTACATGCCAAGTACCACCTGCCCGGCGTTTTTCGTTCGGGTCGCGGCGCTGAAACAGACTGGCCTGCCAGTATCCCTGCGGCCAGGGAACTGGTGCTGTTTTACAACGCGTGCGAGCCGCTCGGCGTAAAACTGGAGACTGGGCTGACGCCGTTGAAGCTCATGGCCTTGGACGACCTGGAGAAGGCGCAGGTCGGATACCGGTGGTCCAACGCGGCGGGTGGTCTGGTTTCCCTTGCTGCCTGGCCTGAGCAGCATGTGGTCATCATGGACGACATCGGCGGCGGCAAGCCGTTGATCGCCGTTACCGGTGAGCCGGGGCTGCCTGTCTACGCAAACTATGGTGCCGGCCCGCCCTTTGAAGTCGCTGCCAAGTTCGCCGACTTCCTGATCGCGTTGGCAAGGCTGATCGATATCGTCCATGGCGAGTTCTGCATTTTCGATGTCTTCGATGACGATGGCGTTGTGGAGGCTTTTCGATCGCGCACGCAGGCAGAGATTGAGCCTGTCTTGGGGGCGGAAAACTTTGGCCGATTCTTTGATTATTTTTATGGCTGAAAGCCGTGCGGGTCGCACGGGCCGGTGAGAAGGGAATCTGAAGGTCTAAATTGACCAAGTATCGGGATGTGAAGTCGGCTCTTCTGAATCGCTGAGGCTGGATGAGGTAACCCTCCATGCATCACCTGAGGCTTTCAACGCCCTTGGGACGTTCTTGATCGAGGCTGCACAGCGGATGGCTGTGGAAGGGCTGGAGCATCTGCATTGGCAGGATGTGATGGATGACTTCGACCCTGACCATCATGTGGACTTCATCTTGGTCAACGCCACCGGCACGGTTCCCACCGCCACCGACTGAGTCGCAGATTTCACAGGAAGGCCAGACGCATGTATCCGCTGCCAGGTGATGTTCCAGGAGGATGAGATGTTCAAGGAGTTGGTGTTCACGCAGGAAGCGCCGACGGAAAACGATGCTTACGCCGGTGGCGGCGCTTACTTGCCCGCGACCCTGGGTTGGCCGACGTCCAGTGATGGCGAGCCATTGATGCATCTGCTGGCATTGCCGAGCCATTGGTTGGGTGACGCCGATGCGAGCTGCTGGATATCGATCTTCATTCCAGTACAGCCGGAGGGTGTGCCTAACTACCGAGCACTTCGTTATCGGGATGGGCGTTCACAGGCGGTGGTGTTGAGGTACGCAAGGCACGTTGAATTGCGCCATGGGGCCAATGCAGGGATCGGCCCTCCCGGCAAAGTCGTGCTCGTGCAAGTCGATGAGTGCGATGACGACGAGAACCTGGCCTCCAAGGTGGATGGCGTCGATGCCTGGCTGCAAGCCCCGCTCGAACTGCCGGGCGCTCATAGAAGGCTTTCGCTGTATGGCGGCGATCTGGACATGTCCTTGCCTGGGCACAAAGGCCTGCTTTCCGATGGCATGGGGTATCTGCTGTTGAGCGATGCATTCGTTGCTGGCGGTACGGATGGCGTCAACGGCTTCTTCCTGCAACTTGGCTAGGCGAGGTGTACCAGCAAGCCAATGGCGTTTGACGCGATTGCCTGGGAGCCGGTGTGATTCACCCCCAGGCACCGCGACACTCAGTGAGTCATTCCCAGCTCGGCGTCATCCATCAGCGCCTTGGCCAGTGCGCTCAGGTAGTACGAGGCCCAGAGCAGTTGCGGCTTTTCTTCCATGATCCCGGCGATGGTCAGGTCGCGCACGCAGCCCATCAGTTCCGAGGCCTGTTCGCGGGCGTGCTGGCAGGGGATGCCGGGTTCGATGCAGAACAGTGGGATGGTCTGGCCTTCGCCTTGGTAGAACTTGGTTTTGCCGGCGGTGGTGTTGGGGGTGGTTTCGTCTGTTGTCATTGTTTTTTCTCCCTGGATTTTTCGGGGCCTGGGCGGGCCCTTTCGCCAGCAAGGCTGGCTCCTACAGGTGAAACGCAGCCGCCGGTAGGAGCCGGCTTGCCGGCGAACAGGGCCGGCAAGGGCTTAGTGCAGCGTCCTCGGCTGCGCTGGCATCTGGACCTGGATCAACGCTGATTCGAGCAGCACGCGCAGCGATTCGACTTCGTGCATCGACGCCATCATCAGGATCGTGGCCGGGGACCTGGGCTGGGCCAGCACCGCCTGATGGGCCACGGTCAAGGCGCACAGGGCGTACTCGGTGGCCTGGATGAGGGTGTCTTCGAGGGAGTGGTGGTGATGGGGTGGGTCGGGGACAATCTTCAGCATTTTGGGGTACCTGAAAAGGGCCGCAACACGCCTGCTGTCAAACAAGAAGGTGGCAGCTGTACATGGGTTGACAGACCGGTAGGCATCCCAAAACCCGGCGCACACGAAGTGCCCCACGCACAGCCGCCATAAGAGCGAGCCATGGGAATGAACCTAGGTCGGCCTGTCAAAGCCGGTCACTGATTTCGCAGCGACCGGCCGAGACTAGAGGCCAACCGGGAACACCGCAATGGCTCGGAAGGGGGCGGGAGTATGTTTGGGAAATGGACTACAAGAAATCGGCTTAGTCTGATTTTTTGGTGGTTCGTGAGGGGCATTTTTGATCGGTGTTGTGGGTGAGAGGGCCAGCCACGAAATCTTCAGCGCCTATCAGATCGAGCGCCGCCCGCGCGGCGCTCGATTTGCGCACCACTACAAATCCTCAGGCAGGCACCTGTTCGTCATCACCAGGCCAGCGGCTGAAATCATCAACCGCTGATCCCACATCCCCCTCAGAACTCAACCGACGTCTGCACATACAACGTCCGTGGTTCCCCCACGTACTTGCCCTTGTTGTTGTCATCGAACGAACGGGTGTAGTACTCGCGGTTGAACAGGTTCTTCACCCCCACCGCCACCTTCAAGTTCGACAACTGCGGCCCAAAGTCGTACCCAGCGCGTGTGCTCACCAGCATGTAGCCCGGGATGCGCCCGGTGCTGCCATCGGCGCTCTCGGCGCCGGTGTTGGCGTTGTCGGCGTACTGGCTGCTCTGGAAGCTGCTGTCCAGGTTCAACTGCCATGGGCCTTCGGTGTAACCCACGCCCAGCGTGCCTTTGTGGCGCGACGAGAACGGCACCTGGTTGCCCTTGTTCGGCCCATCCTCGCGGATGGTGGCGTCGACGAAGGCATAGCCGGCATGCACGTCGAAACCGGCCAGCGCCGGGCTCAGGCCGTCGAGGGCGTAGCGCACGCTGGTCTCGATGCCCTGGTGGCGGGTTTCGCCGCGGGCGATCACCGAGTCGTTGGTCTGGTTGCTTTCGTACTGGTTGTCGAAGTTGATCAGGAAGGCGCCGATCTCGGCCTGCAGGTCGCCATTGTCGTAGCGGGTACCGACTTCCCAGGTGCGCGCCTTCTCCGGCTTCACTTCACCGCTGCTGACGCGGTTGGGCATCTGGCTGTACTGCACGCTGCCGAACGAGCCTTCGGTGTTGGCGTAGAGGTTCCAGCTGTCGGTCAGGTGGTACATCACGTTCAACGCCGGCAACGCGGTGTTGTAGCTGCCCTGGTAGCGCTGGCCGTTGAGCTTGTTGCTCTGCTCGGAGTCGATCATCTCGTAGCGCACGCCCGGGGTGATGGTCCAGCGGCCGATGTCGATGCGGTCGTCCAGGTAGATGGCGTGGGCTTCGGTGCTGCCGCGGGTGTCGCGGTCGTTGCGGCTGGCGGTGGTGGGCAGGGCGCCGTTGACCGGCTCGCGGAAGCGCAGCTCGTGGCCGGCTTCGTTGACGTATCGGTAGCCGATGCCCAGCTCGTGCCAGCTGTCGCCCAGGGCCAGGCCCTGCGAGAAGCGGGTCTCGATGCCGCGCACCCAGTACTCGCGCGGCGACAGCGAGACGAAGCTGCCCTGGTCGAGGTAGCCGCTGCGCAGGGTCTTGGTGAAGAAACTGTTGACGCTGAACTGGCGGTCGTCCTGCTTGTAGTCGTAGCCGAAGTTGAACAGCGTGCGGCGGCCCCAGAACTTGTCTTTCAGGCGGGTCGACTGGTACGGGTCGGCGTCGAAGTCGGCCGTGCTCAGGCCGCCGGGCATTTCGGCCTCGCCCTCGTAGTACTGGGCCATGGCGTGCAGGCTGTTGGCGTCGTCGAGCTGCAGCTTGCCCTTGAGCATCAGGTCGTCGATCTGCGTGTCGCTGTGTTCGCGCCAGTCGCTGCCCCGGGTGCCGGAGTAGAGCAGGGCGCCGCCCAGGCCGTTGGCGTTGGTGCCGCCGACCAGCAGGTTGGCGCTGTTCTTCAGGCCATCCTGGCTGGACGAAGGGCTGATCTGGTTCTGCACCGCCGCCTTGAAGGTGGCTTCCTCGGGGATGGCGCGGGTGACGAAGTTGACGATGCCGCCGACGTTCTGCGGGCCATAGCGCACCGCGCCGCCGCCGCGCACCACGTCCACTGCGTCCATGTTGCCCAGGCTGATGGGGGCCAGCGACAGCTGCGGCTGGCCGTAGGGGGCGAAGGGCACCGGGATGCCGTCCATCAGCACGGTGGAGCGCGAGGCCAGGCGCGGGTTGAGGCCGCGGATGCCGAAGTTCAGCGCCAGGTCGTGGCTGCCGGTGCCGTTGTTCTCGGGGGCGTTGACCCCGGGGATGCGGTTGAGCACTTCGCGGGCGCTGCTGGCGCCGCTGCGCTCGAAGTCTTCGCGGCGGACCACGTCGCGGGCGCCGGGGTGTTCGAAGACGTTGTCCTGGCGGGCCTCGGCCAGCCAGTCGCCGACCACGGTCGAGGCGCCCAGCTCGACGGCCGCGCCGCTGCTGCTGGTGGGCTGCGGCTGCAGGCTGTAGGCGTTGTCGGTTTCCCGGCGGGCTTGCAGGCCGCTGCCGCGCAGCAGGGCGTCGAGACCCTGGCCGACCTCGTATTGCCCCTCCAGGCCTGGGCTGTTCAGGCCCTGGGTGATGGCCGGGCTGAACGAGATCAGCGCGCCGCTTTCACGGCCGAATTGGTTCAGGGCCTGTTCCAGGGTGCCGGGGGCGATGTGGTAGGCGCGGGGTTCACCGGCCAGGGCGAACGGCGCGGCGAGGATCAGGGCGAAGGCGAGCGGGCTGGGGCGCAGGGGCATAGGGCGGAGGTCCTGTGACGAGGGGTTCTGCCCTCTCTGTCACGCGAGGTTCGGGAAATGGCTCAGGTGATTAAAAATTTTTTCGCGTCACGCTCTCTGTAGGAGCCAGCTTTGCTGGCGAACCGGGCCAGCGCAGGTCTTGGATCCGTGTGTGGGGCTGTTCGCCAGCAAGGCTGGCTCCTACAGGGTGGGCGGTGCGTCTGTTCAACTGGTGGCGTCTTCCACGCTGACCCAGTAGCGGGTGAAGCGCCGCACCCGTACCGGCAGCGCCACCTCAAGCATGTCGAGGATCCGCTCGTTGTCTTCCAGCGGATACGAGCCGGAGATCCGCAGGTCGGCCACTCGCTCGCTGCACGCGAGCTGCCCGAGCCGGTAGCGCGACAGCTCGGCGAGAAAATCCGTCAGGCGCATCTGCGACACCACCAGCATGCCGTCCACCCAGGCCGCGCGGTTGGGGTCCAGGGGCGCGATGGCCTGCCAGCCGCCCTGGGCAAAGCGAGCCTGATGCCCCGCCAGCAGGGGCTGGCCGGCGACACTGGCCTGGCCGCTGAACACCGAGACCAGGCTGAAACCATCGAACTGGCGCACGTCGAAACGGCCACGGGCCAGGTGCAGTTCGCCTTCTGCGGTGCGCACGCGCAGCGGGCGGGGTTCGTCGACCACGTCGAGCAACAGCTCGCCTTCGCGCAGACGCACCAGGCGCTGTTGGCCATCGAAACGCACATCGGCGGCACTGCGGGTATTCAGGTGCAACTGGCTGCCATCGTCGAGGGTCAGGCGGCGACGCTGGCCCACCGGGCTGCGGTAGTCGGCCATCAGCCCGGGCAGTGGATTGTGCTGTTGCAGGCCCAACCCCGTGGCGCTGGCCACGCCCACCAGCAGCAGGGCCTTGAGCGCCCGGCGCCGGGCCGCGGAGGGCGGCGCCTGCAGGGTGGCGTGGACCACCGGCGAGGCCACGCCGCGCAGGCGCTGGTTGACCTGCTGGATATGCGCCCAGGCGCGCTGATGCTCGCTGTCGGCCTGCAACCAGCGTTCCAGGGCCTGGCGCTGCTGCTGGTCGAAAGCGTCGCCCTGGGACTCGATCAGCCAGTGCACCGCCTGCTCGGCGATCTGTGGCGAGAAACTGGTGTTCACAGGGCGAAGTAGCAGCGCAGGGCTGCCTTGTTCAGGTAGCGCTTGACGGTGGCCAGCGAGATGCCCAGTTCGCGGGCGATCTCGCCCTGGCCCAGGCCATCGACCTGGGCCAGCAGGAAGGCGCGTTTGACCAGCGGCGCCAGGCCATCGAGCAGGCGGTCGAGCTCGAGCAGGGTGGCGAAGATGATTGCCTTGTCCTCTTCGCTCGGCGCCACTTGCTCGGGCACCTGGGCCAGGGCCTCGAGGTAGGCGCGCTCCAGCTCCTGGCGGCGGAAGTGGTTGCACAGCACGCGCTTGGCCACGGTGGTGAGGAAGGCGCGGGGCTCGATCAGTTGTGGCGTCTCGCGGGCCTGGAGCAGGCGCACGTAGGTGTCCTGGGCCAGGTCGGCGGCGCTCTGCGGGCAGCCCAGGCGCCGGCGCAGCCAGCCGGTCAACCAGCTGTGGTGGGCGACATAGAGGCCTTCGACGGTGGAAGAGAGGGCGCTGGGCACCGATGCGACTCCGGCGCTGGCTAGCGCAACTGGAAGTAAGAATTGTTCGCATTGTATTCATGCGGCCGGTGTTCGGCAATTGCTGGCGACGTAAGGAGAGTTGGGCCCCTTGTAGGAGCGGCTTCAGCCGCGATGAAGCCAACCCGGTGCAGGGCACCCGCTTCGCGGGTGATCGCGGCTGAAGCCGCTCCTACAGGTTCGACGGGGTTTTGCTTATGAGAATTGAAATCATTACTATTGCATCCCCATTCCCCGGACCTCCACCATGACCCGCAAAGCCGCCGGCCTTCCCCTGAGCTACCGCCTGGCCGTGACCTCACGCAGCCTGGCCGCGCTGCTGGGTGGCTACCTGCTGGCGTCCATGGCCAGTGTCTGCATCACCCTGCTGGCACCCATGAGCCAGGTGGACGCCACCATGGCCGGCATGATGCTGTCGTTCGTGTTCTACCTGCTGGCCTTCCTCTGGTGCTTCGCCTGCCGCAGCGCCTGGCGCGCCTGGCTGGGGGTGTTGCTGCCGAGCGTGCTGCTGGGGGCGATCAACGGCCTGGCCTACTGGATGAAACAGCCATGAAAGAAGGCTTCCGCCAGGCCATGGCCTGGCTGCACACCTGGACCGGCCTGATCTTCGGCTGGCTGCTGTTCGCGATCTTCCTGACCGGCACGCTGTCGTACTTCAAGGACGAAATCAGCCACTGGACCCAACCGGAGATCCGCAGCCACGCGCTCGACCCCGCGGCCAGCCTGACAGCGGCGCAACGCTACCTGGAGGCCAACGCCGGGCACGCCAGCGGCTGGTTCATCCGCCTGCCCAGCGAGCGCGAGGCAGCGCTGAGCGTCGGCTGGCGCGACCCCGAGGCTGGTGGGCGACGGGGCTTCGTCAGCAAGACGCTGGATGCCCGCAGCGGCCAGGAGGTCGAGGCCCGCGACAGCCGGGGCGGCGAGTTCTTCTACCGTTTCCACTTCCAATTGCAGATGCCGCACCCCTGGGGCCGCTGGCTGTCGACTTTCTGCGCGTTCATCATGCTGCTGGGGCTGGTGACCGGGATCATCACCCACAAGAAGATCTTCAAGGAGTTCTTCACCTTCCGCCCGGGCAAGGGCCAGCGTTCCTGGCTCGACGGGCACAACGCCATCGGCGTGCTGGTGCTGCCGTTCCACCTGATGATCAGCTACAGCAGCCTGGTGATCTTCATGTACATGGTGATGCCGGCCAGCATCATGGCCAGCTATGGCGACAGCAACCGCTACTTCAATGATGTGTTCGGCCGCGACGAAGTGCCCAAGGCGGCGGCCCAGGCCGCGCCGCTGGTGCCGTTGGGCGAGCTGTACGGCAAGCTGCAGGCCCAGGCGCTGGGCGCGCGCCTGGGCTTCATCCAGGTGCAGAACCCCGGCGACCTGAACGCCCGCGTCACCTTCAACCGCGCTTCGTCCGACAGCGTGGCTTACCGACGTAGCGCCAACTGGACCTTCGACGGCGCCAGCGGCGCGCTGCTCACCCAAGGCGCGCCGGAAAGCGCGGCGATGTTGACCTCGTTCACCTTCGTCGGCCTGCACATGGGCAACTTCGCCGGGCCCTGGTTGCGCTGGCTGTACTTCGTCTTTGGCGTGGCCGGCACCGCGGTGATCGGCACGGGCCTGGTGATGTGGCTGGGCAAGCGCCAGCTCAAGCATGCCAAGAGTGAACGCATGCCGGGCGAGCTGCGCCTGGTCGAGGTGCTCAACATCGCCAGCATGAGCGGGCTGCTGCTGGGCGTGGCGGCGTTCTTCTGGGTCAACCGCCTGGTGCCGGCTGCGCTTGAAGGGCGCGCCGACTGGGAGATCAACGGGTTCTTCCTGGCCTGGGGGCTGTCGTTGCTGCACGCAATGCTGCGCCCCGGGCGCCGTGCCTGGGGTGAACAGCTGGCATTGGGCGCGCTGGCGTTTGCCTTGTTGCCCGTGCTCAACGCGCTGACCACCGGCCAGGGCCTGAACCACTCCATCGCCGTGGGCGACTGGGCCATGGCCGGTTTCGACCTGACCGCGCTGGGCACCGGGCTGTTCCTGGCCTGGGCCGCGGGCAAGATGTTGCGCGCGCCCAAGCCGGTGGCCAAGCGTGCGCCGCGTGTCGCGAAAGCGGTGGAGGCGAGCTGATGCTGAGTGTCGCGCTGATCGGTTTCGCCGGTTTTGCCGGGCTGTGCCTGGCCATGGAAAAGCATTTCAACGAGCTGCTCGGGCGCAAGCCCACGGCTGTTCAACTGCGCGGCTTGCGCTTCGGTGGTTGGGCCTTGCTGCTGCTGTCGCTGGTACTGGCTGTGTACGGGCGTGGCTGGGCGCTGGGGCTGGTGGAGTGGATCGCGGTGCTGATGGCCGGGGTCACCGTCTGGGTGTTCGGCCTGCCGTATCAACCTCGCCTGTTGCTGGGGCTGGCGGCGGCGAGCCTGCTGCTCGGGCCGCTGCTGGCCTTGCTGGCGGTGTGACAGCTTGAGCGAGCCTGGGGAGGTGATCGACGCCGAGGCCGATGGCACTGGCCGGGCGCGCTTCGTCCAGGTGTTCCTGGCCCAGCGGGCGCGCATGGAGGCGCTGGTGAGCCGGCGCATCGGTTGCCGCGCCACCGCCTCCGACCTGGTCCAGGACCTGTTCCTGCGTTTCTGGCGCCGCCCGGAGGTCAAGGTCGAGGCCCTCGACACCTACCTGCTGCGCAGCGCCGGCAACTTGGCCATCGACTACCTGCGCAGCGAAGGCTCGCGGGGTCGCGCCGCTGAAGGCTTGCAGATCAACGACGACGAGCCAGGCAGCCAGGCGCCTGAGCAGGCGCTGGAAGTTGTCCACGACCTGCAGCGCATCGAGTCGGCCCTGCGCGCCTTGCCCGAGCGCACCCGCCAGATCTTCCTGCTTAACCGCATCCACGGCTGTACCTACGGTGAGATTGCCAAGGCCATGCAGCTGTCCCAGAGCGCCGTGGAAAAGCATATGATGCGCGCCCTCGAAGCGTGCAAGGCGAGTGTCGCCGAAGCCGCCCCCCCACCGCGCCGGCCAGGGAGCGCCCGTCGATGAAAGTTGAACAGCCGATCACCGCCGAGCAGTCCCGAACGGCCCTGCGTTGGCTGGCGCACATCAATCAGCAGGCCGAGCAGGTGCACAGCGCGGCGTTCAAGCGCTGGTTGCTGGAGGATCCCGCCCATCGCCGCGCCTATGCCGAGGCCGAGGCCCTGTGGCGCCTGAGCGAAGCCCCGGCGGCGCGCTTGGCGGCCGAAGAGCAGGATAGCCTGCGCCAGTACCTGGAGGCGATGCGGCGGCCTCGTCGCACGAACCATTGGCGTCGTTTTGCGGTGGCTGCCTGCCTGGTGCTCGGGGTGGGCAGCATGGAGGGCTGGCATCCACAGGCCTGGCTGCAGGACCTGCGCGCCGACTACAGCAGCGGCGAACAGGTGCGCCAGGTGACCCTGGCGGATCGCTCGCAGCTGACCCTGGATGCTGGCAGCGCGGTGGCCGTGGACTTTGACCATGGCGAGCGGCGGGTGCGGTTGCTGAGGGGGGCGGCGTTCTTCGAGGTGACCCATACCGGGCAGCCGTTCCTGGTCGAGGCCGCAGGTGGCGAGGTGCGTGTGCTGGGGACGCAGTTCGAAGTGCGCGAGCAGGGTGGCGGGGCACAGGTGACCGTGCGCAGCGGGCGGGTGGCGGTGACGGCGGCCGAAGGGCAGCAGGCCCGGGAGCTGACCGCCAACCAGCAGTTGGCCTTCACCGAGGGCGTGGCGGCTGGTGTCGAGGCGGTGGATAGCGAGGGTCGGCTGGCCTGGCGCCAGGGCTGGCTGAATTACTACCAGGTGCCGCTGGGGCAGGTGGTCGAGGACCTGGGGCGTTACTACCCAGGAAGGATTTTGTTGCTCGATGGCGAGTTGGCGCAGCGCAAGGTCAGTGGCAGTTTCCCGGTGGCGCAGCCGCTGGCGGCGTTGGATTCGCTGGGCAAGGTGCTGGGCTTCGAGCGGCGGACGGTGCTGGGGCGGGTTACGGTGCTGCGTTGAACGTTGTCGGAGCGACAGCCTTGTGTTGATCGTTCTGGCCTCTTCGCCGGCAAGCCGGCTCCTACGAATGTGGACTGCCCCCAAAGGTTGGAGCGGTATCCAAAAATCCAGAAGGCAGCGCCGTACCTGTAGGAGCCGGCTTGCCGGCGAAGAGGCCGGTGAAGAAAAAATCGAGAAAGTGATGAGGTATCCCCCCACGGCATCCGTGTAGTGAGTGGAAGTGCGATTCATTCGCAAATGTTTACCCCTCTCACAGGTCAGCGTCCATGAAGTTCACCCCGCGTTGCGTTCCTCTCTGGTTCGGCCTTTGCACCTTGCCCGCCCTGGCCCTGGCACCCCAGGCCCTGGCCGAGCAGCAGCGCCAGGCCTATGCCTTCGCCCAGCCGAGCCAGCCGCTGGCCCAGGCGCTCAATGCCTTCAGCCGGGTCACCGGGCAAAGCGTGGTCTACACCCTGGAACTGCCGCAGCAACAGGCGCCCGCGCTCAATGGCACGTTCAGCGCCGAGCAGGCCCTGCAGCAACTGCTGGGCAATGCTGGCCTGGCCTGGCGCCGCCTCGACGCCCGCACCCTGACCCTGGAACCGGTCGACACGTCCGGTGCGCTGAACCTGCAGGCCACCACCATCAACTCGCAGATGGATGACTACAGCTACCAACCCCCGGCCAGCGCCTCGATCATGCGCGGCCAGGGTTCGACCCTGGACATCCCCCAGGCGATCAACGTGGTGCCCGCCCAGGTGATCCGCGACCAGGCGCCGCGCAACCTCGATGACGCGTTGTACAACGTCAGCGGCATCACCCAGGGCAACAACTTTGGCGGCACCGCCGACACCGTGATGAAGCGCGGCTTTGGTGACAACCGCGACGGCTCGATCATGCGTGACGGCATGCCGGTGGTGCAGGGCCGCGCGCTCAATGCCAGTACCGAGCGGGTGGAAGTGCTCAAGGGCCCGGCGTCGCTGCTGTATGGCATCCAGGACCCGGGCGGGGTGATCAACGTGGTCAGCAAGCGCCCGCAATTGCAGCAGTACAACGCCCTCACGCTGCGTGGCTCGACCTACGGCAGCGGCAAGAACGGCAGCGGTGGCGGCTTCGACAGCACCGGCGCGCTGGGCGACAGCCCGTTCGCCTACCGGCTGATCGTTGACCATGAGGACGAAGACTACTGGCGCAACTACGGCGTGCACCGCGAGTCGCTGGTTGCGCCGTCGCTGGCCTGGTACGGCGAGGACACGCAAGTGGTGCTGGCCTACGAGCACCGCGAATTCCTCTCGCCGTTCGACCGTGGCACGGCCATCAGCAACCGCACCAACCACCCGCTGGACATCCCCGCCACGCGCCGCCTGGACGAGCCGTTCAACGACATGGAAGGGCGCTCCGACCTGTACCGCCTGGAGGTCGATCACCAGCTCGCCGACGACTGGAAACTGCATGTCGGCTACAGCTTCAACCGTGAAACCTACGACGCCAGCCAGGTGCGCGTGACCGGCGTCAACGACGCGCGTGGCACGCTCACTCGCAGCATCGACGGCACCCATGGCGCCATGAGCCGCGACCAGTTCGCTACTTTCAGCCTCAATGGCAGTGTGCAACTGGCGGGGATGCAGCACGACTTGCTGGTGGGGGTCGACCATGAGGACCGCAAGGTCTACCGCGCCGATTTGATCCGCCAGGCCAGCCGCTCGACCTTCAGCTACCTCGACCCGGTCTATGGTCGTGAAGTCGAGGGCAGCACCGTGCGCGCCAGCGACAGCGACCAGACCGACAAGCTGCGCACCGACGCGCTGTTCTTCCAGGATGCCCTGCACCTGGACGAGCACTGGATCCTGGTGGCGGGCGCGCGCCTGCAACAGTACGACCAGTACGCCGGCCGTGGCCGCCCGTTCAGCGCCAATACCGACACCCGCGACCGCGCCTGGGTGCCCCACGCGGGCGTGGTGTACAAGGTGGACGAGCAGCTGTCGTTCTATGGCAGCTACAGCGAGTCGTTCAAGCCCAACTCCAGCATCGCGCCATTGACCGGCGGGCTGGTGCTGGACGCGTCGGTCGCCCCGGAGGAGGGCAAGTCCTGGGAGCTGGGGGCCAAGCTCGACATGCCCGGGCGGCTCTCCGGCACCCTGGCGCTGTTCGATATCACCAAGCGCAATGTGCTGGTGTCCAACTTCGATACCAACACCGGCGAAACGCTGTACAGCAACGCGGGTGAAGTCAGTTCTCGTGGTGTGGAACTGGACCTGGCCGGGCAGCTCAGCGAGCGCTGGAGCCTGATCGGCGCCTATGCGTTCACCGATGCCGAGGTGACCAAGGACCCGGACCTGAAGGGTAATCGTCTGCAGAACGTCGCCCGTCACAGTGGTTCGCTGTCGGCGGTGTATGACTATGGCAGCCTGTTTGGTGGCGATCGCCTGCGCATGGGGGCTGGCGCCCGCTACGTGGGTGAGCGTGCCGGCAACCCGACCAATGATTTCGAACTGCCGGCCTACACCGTGGCCGACGCCTTTGCCAGCTACGAGACCAAGCTCGACGAGCACAAGGTGCGCCTGCAACTGAACGTGAAGAACCTGTTCGACAAGGTGTACTACAGCTCGGCGGTGAACCGGTATTTCGTGGCGATCGGCGATGCGCGGCAGGTGAGCCTGTCGAGTACCTTCGAGTTCTAGATTGCTGGGACCGCGTTGCGGTCCTTTCGCGACACAAGGCCGCTCCCACAAAAGACGGCGATCTCCTGTGGGAGCGGCCTTGTGTCGCGAAAGGGCCGCGACGCGGCCCCAGGATCAACCGGCGAACGCAGCCCGATAGTCCCCTGGCGTTGCCCCCAGCGCCTGCCGGAACCGATTGCTGAAGTGGCTGGCGCTGGCGAACCCGCACAGCAATGCCACCTGCCCCAGCGGCAGGTCGCCCAGGCGCAGTAGCTCGCAGGCCCGGTGCAGGCGCCTGGCCAACAGGTACTGATGCGGCGGTAGGCCGAAGCTGGCGCGGAACATCCGGGCAAAGTGGTATTCGGAGAGGTTGCAGCGCAGCGCCAGCTCGCCGAGGGTCAATGGCTGGTCGAGGTGGGTCTCGATGTACTCCACCAACTGCCGACGCAGATGTGGCGCCAGCCCGCCCTTGAGCTTCAACCCCTCGCGCAACCCGGCCTGGTGCAACACGGCGTGGTCGATGATGGCGTGGGCCAGGCTGCTGGCCAGCAGGCGTTCGCCAGGCTCGGCCCAGTCCAGGTGGATCAGCTGGTGGAAGCGCCGGGCCTGTTGCGGATCGTCGAGGAAGGTCTCTTCGCGCAGCTGCATCTCCCGGGGCTCGCGGTCGAGCAGGCGGGTGCAGCCGAGGGCGAACTGTTCCTCGCTGATGTACAGGTGGGCCAGGCGGATCGAGCCGTTGATCACCCAGTTCGACTCGTGGCCGGCGGGCATGACGCACAGTTTGTCCGGCGCGCCTTTGTCGGCCGGGCGCTGGCGGCGGAAGGTGCCGGTGCCCTCGGCGATGTAGCAGGACAGGGTGTGGTGGCTGGGGGCCTGGTAGTCGCGGGCGTCGTGGCGGTTGCTCCACAACGCCGCCGCCAGCCCGTCGCCCAGGTGCGCGCTCAGCTCCAGCTTGGCGTGGGGCGAGGCGTTCAGGACGTTGAAGACCTGCAGGTGATCGAGTGGGGGCATGGGCGACTCCTCTGGTGCCCATCGTACTGCGCGCGGGGCGGGCTGGCAGCTACCTGGGGTGGAAAAGCGCAAGTTTGTGCAAGCCGGAACAAGCAGGGCGTTGGAGACTGGCAATGGGCATGTCGTCTCGGGTGTTCGCCGGCAAGCCGGCTCCTACAGCGTCCCCGTAGGAGCCGGCTTGCCGGCGAAGGCCGCAACGCGGCCCTTGGCTCAACACCCGGAGGACTTCCATGAACCTGTCGCTCTACCTGCTCACCGTCCTGATCTGGGGCACCACCTGGATCGCCCTGAAACTGCAGCTGGGCGAGGTCGCCATCCCGGTGTCGATCGTCTACCGCTTCGCCCTGGCCGGGCTGATCCTGTTCGCCTTCCTGCTGCTCACCCGCCGCCTGCAACCGATGAACCGCCGTGGCCACCTGGTGTGCCTGGCCCAGGGGTTGTGCCTGTTCTGCGTCAACTTCATGTGCTTCCTCACCGCCAGCCAGTGGGTCGCCACCGGCCTGATCGCCGTGGTGTTCTCCACCGCCACCTTGTGGAACGCGATCAACGCGCGGATCTTCTTCGGCCAGCGCATCGCCGCCAACGTGCTGGCCGGCGGGGCCTTGGGCCTGCTCGGGCTGGGCTTGCTGTTCTGGCCAGAGCTGTCGCACCACGCCGCCAGCCGCGAGACCTTGTACGGCCTGGGGCTGGGACTGCTCGGCACGTTGTGCTTCTCGGCGGGCAACATGCTGTCCACCGTGCAGCAGAAGGCCGGGCTCAAGCCCATGACTACCAATGCCTGGGGCATGGTGTACGGCGCCTCGATGCTGGCGGTGTATTGCCTGGTCAAGGGCATTCCCTTCGACATGGAATGGAACGCCCGCTATATCGGTTCGCTGCTGTACTTGGTGATCCCAGGCTCGGTGATCGCTTTTACTGCCTACCTGACCCTGGTCGGGCGCATGGGGCCGGAGCGGGCAGCGTACTGCACGGTGCTGTTCCCGTTGGTGGCGCTGAACGTATCGGCGGTGGCCGAGGGGTACCAGTGGACGGCGCCGGCGTTGCTGGGGCTGGTGGCGGTGATGGCGGGGAATGTGCTGGTGTTTCGCAAGCCCAAGGTCAGGACTGAGGCCGTGGCGTTGGCACGTTGAATGACGGATGGCACCCTGGACGAGTGCATCGGGCGGATCTACCAGGAGACCAAGCACCGACGGCAGCCCTGCTGATCGCTATCTCCCGGTCAACCGCAATACCCCTGTAGGCGCCAGCTTTGCTGGCGAACAGTGCCGCGCACAGATCCGAGGCCTGCATTGGCCCCGGTTCGCCAGCGAAGCTGGCTCCTACAAGTTCGCGCCAACCGGTAGATGCCGGCGAACGCGCTTCAGTGCTTCCACACCTGCGGGTTCACCAGGTCCCGTGGCCGCTCACCGAGCAGCGCCGCGCGCAGGTTGTCCAGCGCCCGGTTGGCCATGGCCTCGCGGGTCTCGGCGGTGGCCGAGCCGATGTGCGGCAGGGTCAGGGCGTTGGGCAGCTTGAACAGCGGCGAATCGCTCAGCGGCTCCTTCTCGTACACATCCAGCCCGGCACCGCGAATCGTGCCGTTCTGTAGCGCCTCGACCAGCGCCGCCTCGTCCACCACTGGCCCGCGAGCAACGTTGACCAGGAACGCGCTGGGCTTCATCAGCTTCAGTTCACGAGCACCGATCAGCTTGCGGGTGGCGTCGGACAGCGGCACCACCAGGCAGACGAAATCAGCTTCGCCCAGCAACTCGTCCAGGCTGCGGAACTGCGCGCCCAGCTCCTCCTCCAGCGCGGCCTTGCGGCTGTTGCCGGTGTACAGCACCTGCATGTTGAAACCGAAACGGCCACGGCGGGCGATGGCCGCGCCGATGTTGCCCAGGCCGACGATGCCCAGGGTCTTGCCGTGCACGTCGCTGCCGAAGTGCGCCGGGCCGACGGTGGCCTGCCACTGGCCGGCCTTGGTCCAGGCGTCCAGCTCGGCGGTGCGCCGGGCGCAGCCCATGATCAGGGCGAAGCCCAGGTCGGCGGTGCTTTCGGTGAGCACGTCGGGGGTGTTGGTCAGGGCGATGCCGCGTTCGTTGAAGTAGTCCAGGTCATAATTGTCGTAGCCCACCGAGACGCTGGACACCACCTCCAGCTTGCCCGCGCCTTCGAGCTGCGCGCGGCCGAGCTTGCGGCCCACGCCGATCAGGCCGTGGGCCTCGGGCAGGGCTTCGTTGAACTGGGCGTTGATGTCGCCGAGCTTGGGGTTCGGCACGATCACGTTGAAGTCTTGCTGCAGGCGTTCGGCTGAGGCCTGGGTGATGCGGCTGAAGGCCAGGACGGTTTTTTTCATCGGGCTGCTTCTCTGCAAGGCGGGAGGACGGAGTCGGGCGCAGAGGGGGCCGCGTTGCGGCCCATCGCGGATAAATCCGCTCCTACAGAAAGTGCACGACCCCTGTAGGAGCGGATTTATCCGCGATGGAGGGCGAAGCCCTCCCATGGCCCTGTCTGCCAGACGCTGGATTCAATGGTTAGCAACCTACCATTGTCCCCACCCCCAATGCAGCCGCTTTTTTCAGTTGGCGATCAGCACCTGATGGGTCTTCAAGTCCGCCTCATGGGCGGCAAGAATCTCCGGTAGCGAGTTGCGCAGGTACTCGACCCAGGTCTTGATCTTGGCATCCAGGTACTGGCGCGACGGGTAGATCGCATACAGGTTCAGCTCCTGCAGGCGGTACTCCGGCATGATCCGCACCAGGCTGCCGTCGCGCAGGCCGTCGATGGCCGAGTAGATCGGCAGCACACCGACCCCCATGCTGCTGCGAATCGCGGTCTTCATCGCGTCCGCCGAGTTCACCTGGAACGGCGAGCTGGTGATGTTGACCATCTCCTGGCCTTCCGGCCCGTCGAACAGCCACTTCTCCAGCGGGATCACCGGGCTGACCATGCGCAGGCAGGCGTGCTTGAGCAGATCGGCCGGCTTGTGCGCGGTGCCGTGGCGGGCCACGTACTCGGGCGAGGCGCAGACGATGCTGTAGGTGATGCCCAGGCGCTGGGAGACGAAGCCCGAGTCAGGCAGTTCGCTGGCCAGCACAATGGACACGTCGTAGCCCTCGTCCAGCAGGTCGGGCACGCGGTTGGCCATGGTCAGGTCGAAGGTGACGTCCGGGTGCGACTCGCGGTAGCGGGCGATGGCGTCGACCACGAAGTGCTGGCCGACGCCGGTCATCGAATGCACCTTCAACTGCCCGGCAGGGCGGGCGTGGGCGTCGCTGGCCTCGGCCTCGGCTTCTTCCACGTAGGTAAGAATCTGTTCACAGCGCATCAGGTAGCGCTTGCCGGCCTCGGTCAGCGCGATGCGCCGGGTGGTGCGGTTGAGCAGGCGGGTTTGCAGATGGGCTTCCAGGTTGGAGACCGCCCGCGACACGTTCGCGGTGGTGGTGTCCAGTTGCGCCGCGGCAGCGGTGAAGCTGCCGAGCTGGGCCACGCAACTGAAAGCACGCATGTTTTGCAGGGTGTCCATGGGTCACTCTCGGTTTAGAGGACAAAATTGTGACATGAAGTAACGGAGTTTCGCCTCCGACTAAAGCCGGATTATCGCTGTTTTGGTAACAAAGATTCGCAGGAATATACGCTTATCGCCAATGAAACCCGCCCCTAGAATTGCCCGGCCCCTCCACCTCTTCCTCGGGAAATCGCAGCTGTGCCGCGTCGCCACATCAGAGCGCTCCATGCGTTCAGTGCCTGTGCCCTTTGTCTCACCTTGAGCGGCTGTATCGGAACCTGGGGCATCGCCCCGCAAAGCAAGACACTCCAAGCCAACCAACTGACCACCGACGACGCGATCCGCGAGGCCGCGCGCGACGCCCACTGGCCGGCCCAGCAATGGTGGCGCGCCTATGGCGACCCGCAGCTCGACGCCTGGGTCGCCCAGGCGCTGGCCGGCAGCCCGAGCCTGGCCATGGCCGCCGCGCGGGTGCGTGAAGCCAAGGCGATGGCCGGCGTGGTCGAGTCGGCGGAAAAGCTCCAGGCCAACGGCAATGCCACGCTCAAGCGCCACAACTGGCCGGAGGATCAGTTCTACGGCCCCGGCGCGCTGTCCGGCGCCAACACCTGGGACAACAACGCCGCCATTGGCTTCAGCTACGCGCTGGACCTGTGGGGCCGCGAGCGCAATGCCAGCGAGCAGGCCGTGGACCAGGCGCACATGAGCGTCGCCGAGGCGCGCCAGGCCCAGCTGGAGCTTGAGAACAATGTGGTGCGCGCCTACATCCAGCTCAGCCTGCATTACGCCCGGCGCGATATCGTCCAGGCCGAGCTTGCGCAGCAGGAGCAGATCGTCGCCCTGGCCAAGCGCCGCCTCGACGGTGGCATCGGTACCCATTTCGAAGTCAGCCAGGCCGAGGCACCGCTGCCGGAAACCCACCGGCAGATCGACAGCCTCAACGAAGAGATCGCCCTGACCCGCAACCAGCTGGCGGCCCTGGCCGGCAAGGGGCCGGGGGAGGGCGCGAAGCTGCAACGCCCGACCCTGACCCTCGGCGCGCCGCTTGCGCTGCCGTCGAACCTGCCCGCCGAACTGGTCGGCCAGCGCCCGGACGTGGTCGCCAGCCGCTGGCAGGTGGCGGCCCAGGCCCGTGGCATCGATGTGGCCCACGCCGGCTTCTTCCCCAACGTCGACCTGGTCGGCAGCCTCGGCTTCATGGCCACTGGCGGCGGCCCGCTGGAGTTCCTCACCGGGCGCAAGTTCAACTACAACGTGGGGCCGGCCATCAGCCTGCCGATCTTCGACGGCGGTCGCCTGCGCTCGCAATTGGGCGTGGCCTCGGCCGGCTATGACGTGGCCGTGGCGCGCTACAACCAGACGGTGATCGGCGCGCTGAAGAACATCTCCGACCAGTTGATCCGCCGCGAGTCGATGAAGGAGCAGGCGCACTTCGCCGCTGAAAGCGTGGCCGCCGCGCAGAAGACCTACGACATCGCCACCGTCGCCTTCCAGCGTGGGCTGACCGACTACCTCAACGTGCTCAATGCCCAGACCCTGCTGTTCCGCCAACAGCAAGTGCAGCAACAGGTGCAGGCCGCGCGCCTGACCGCCCACGCCGAGCTGGTCACCGCTCTGGGCGGCGGCCTGGAGGCGGGCAAGGATGTGCCGGACGAAGACCGCCAGGCCGCACCGAAAACACCGGCCACCCTGGCCATCTTCGACCAGCCGGACCACGCCGAATGAGCACACTGAGCTTGCCCCTGCGCTGGCTGCAGAGCCTGGAATGGCGCCGGGGCTTCTTCGCCTGGGCGCGCACCGATGGGGTCACCTGGGTCTATATCTTCAAGGTGCTGGCCGCAGCGTTCATCACCCTGTGGCTGGCCATGCGCCTGGAACTGCCGCAGCCGCGCACAGCGATGATCACTGTGTTCATCGTCATGCAGCCGCAGAGCGGCCATGTGTTCGCCAAGAGCTTCTACCGGGTGCTGGGCACCCTGGCCGGCTCGGCGATGATGATCGCGCTGATCGCCATCTTCCCGCAGAACACCGAGCTGTTCCTGCCCAGCCTGGCGCTGTGGGTGGGCTTGTGTTCGGCGGGGGCCATGCGCTACCGCACCTTCCGCGCCTATGGCTTCGTGCTGGCGGGTTATACGGCGGCGATGATCGGCCTGCCGGTGCTGCAGCACCCCGACCAGGCGTTCATGGCGGCGGTGTGGCGGGTGCTGGAGATCGCCCTGGGGATTCTGGTCTCGACCTTCGTCAGCGCCTCGATCCTGCCGCAGTCGGCCAGTGCCGCCATGCGCAATGCCCTGTACCAGCGCTTCGGCGTGTTCGCCGGGGTGGTGGTCGAGGCCCTGCGCGGCGACAGCCAGCGCGACCGCTTCGAGACCAGCAACGTGCGCTTCGTCGCCGAGGCGGTGGGCCTGGAGAGCCTGCGCAACGTCACTGCCTTCGAAGACCCGCACATGCGCCGGCGCTCCGGCCGCCTGGTGCGCATGAACAGCGAGTTCATGGCCATCACCACGCGCTTCAACGCCTTGCACCGGTTGCTCGAACGCCTGCGCGCCCGTGGCCCGTTGCAGATCGTCGGCGCCATCGAGCCTGGCCTGGAAACCCTGGCGCAGTTGCTGCAGCCCTACGTGGGCCGGGCCTTGACCGATGCCGACGCCTTGCGCCTGGCGCTGGAGCTGGGCACCTACAAGGAAGGCCTGCAGGCCCAGGTGCGCAGCCTGCGCGCCGAGTACCTGGAGACCAACCCGAGCGAGTCCGACCTGCTCGATTTCCACACCGCCTTCGAGCTGCTCTATCGCTTCGTCGACGAGATGTACAGCTACGCCGAGACCCATGCCTCGCTGGCCGTGCACAAGCACGAGCGCGAACAGTGGGACGAACCCTACGTGGCCCAGACCAGCTGGTTGGTGCCGCTGGCCGCCGGCGTGCGCGCCTCGGCGGTGCTGCTGTTGCTGGGCAGCTACTGGCTGCTCAGCGACTGGCCCAGCGGCGCCATGATGACCCTGATCGCCACGGTCACCGTGGGCCTGTCGGCGGCCTCGCCGAACCCCAAGCGCATGTCGTTCCAGATGGCCTGCGGCACGGCGATCGGCGCGTTCATCGGGTTCTTCGAGACCTTCTTCGTGTTCCCCTGGATCGACGGCTTCCCGCTGCTGTGCATGGTGCTGGCGCCGGTGTTCGTGCTCGGCGCGTTTCTCGCCTCGCGCCCGGCCTATGCCGGCTACGGCCTGGGCCTGCTGGTGTTCTTCGCCATCGGTTCGGTGCCGAACAACCTGACGGTCTACGACCCCTACACCTTCATCAACGACTACATCGGCATGGTCATCGGCATGTTCGTCTGCGCCGCGGCCGGGGCGATCATCCTGCCGCCGAACAGCCGCTGGCTGTGGAGCCGCCTGGAGCAGGAACTGCGCGAGCAGGTGCTGTTCGCCATCGGCGGGCGCTTGCGTGGGCTGGGCTCGGCCTTCGAGAGCCGTACCCGCGACCTGCTGCACCAGGCCTATGGCCTGGCTGCCGGCAAGCCGCAGGTGCAGAGCGAGCTGATGGGCTGGATGTTCACCGTGCTGGAGATCGGCCACGCCATCATCGAGCTGCGCAAGGAGCAGGCCCGTGCGCCGGTGCACCCGGCCTACGCCGAGTCGCAGCCGTGGCGCCAGGCCATCCGCGTAATGGGCCGGGCCCTGGCGCGATTGTTCCTGCAACCCAGCGCCAGCAACCACGAGCGCGCCCTGGTGGCGGTGGACCACGCCATCAGCCGCGTGCAGGCCACCGACGAACCGTTCGCCCGGCACTTCGACACCTCGGTGCTGCGCCGGGCGCAGAGCTACCTGCACTTCATCCGTTCCTCCCTGCTTGACCCACAGTCGCCGCTGGCACCGGCGAAAGGATTACACGATGCTCCGTGAAACCATGCCCCGTGAGATCGCCTTCCATGGCGTGTACATGCCCACCATGACCTTGATGTTCCTGTTCGCCCTGGGCCTGGCCTGGGGCCTGGACCGGTTCATCGCCAGCCATGATGGCTACCGCTTCTTCTGGCACCCGGCGCTGCTGCGCCTGAGCCTGTTTGTCTGCCTGTTCGGCGCCTTGGCGCTGTCGCTCTACTGGTGAGAAACCCTCGATGAAAAAGTTCTTCAGCCTGATTGCCACCTTGCTGGTGCTCACCGCTGCCGTGGTGATCGGCCGCCAGTTGTGGCTGCACTACATGACCACGCCGTGGACCCGCGACGGCCGGGTGCGCGCTGACATCATCAACGTGGCCGCCGATGTGCCGGGCTACGTGGTGGATGTGCCGGTCAAGGACAACCAGCGGGTGAAGAAGGGCGACGTGCTGATCCGCATCGACCCCGAGCACTACCAGCTGGCGGTGGACCAGGCCAAGGCGCTGGTGGCCTCGCGCAAGGCCTCCTGGGAGATGCGCAAGGTCAACGCCAAGCGCCGCGCCGATATGGACAACCTGGTGATCTCGAAAGAGAACCGCGACGACGCCAGCAACATCGCCGATTCGGCGTTGGCCGACTACCAGCACGCCCAGGCCCAGCTGGCCGCCGCCGAGCTGAACCTCAAGCGCACGCAGATCGTCGCTACCGTCGATGGTTATGTAACCAACCTGAACATCCACAAGGGCGATTACGCCCGCACCGGCGAGGCGGTGATGGCGGTGGTGGATGAACAGTCGTTCTGGGTGTATGGCTTCTTCGAAGAGACCAAGTTGCCCCATGTGAAAGTGGGTGATGTGGCCGAGTTGCAGATGATGAGCGGCGAGCGGATCAAGGGGCATGTGGAGAGCATCGCCCGGGGCATCTATGACCGCGACAACCCGCAGAGCCGCGAGCTGATCGCCGATGTTAACCCGACCTTCAACTGGGTGCGGCTGGCGCAGCGGGTGCCGGTGCGGATTCACATCGACGAGGTGCCGGAGGGGTTCCTGCTCGCGGCCGGGACCACCTGCACGGTGGTAGTCAAGCCAAGCGAGGGCTGATGCCGACCGCGATCCCCTGTAGGAGCCAGCTTGCTGGCGAACCCGGGCCAATGCAGGCCATGGATCTGTGCGCGGGCTGTTCGCCAGCAAGCTGGCTCCTACAGGGATCGTGGTCAGGCGCGAATGGCGGCACCTACCAACACGGGTACATCGACCCGGTCGATTACCTTGGCACTGATCGATGGATCCAGCAGCCGCCCCAGCCGCGACAGGTGGCGGTGGCCCATGATGACCAGCTCGCACTCCAGCTCCCGCGCCTTGGCGACAATGGCCTCCACCGGCTGAGCGGCAACCAGGCAGCCCAGGCTGTCGAACCCGGCTTCGCGCAGGGAGTGCACGGCGCTTGCCACCGCGCGTTCGGCCAGTTGCTGTTCATCGCAGGCGGCGGGGTACTCTTCCTGCTCCTCTTCGGTATAGGCACTGGGGTGGTCGTGCACGGCGAAGGTCGCGTCGATGGCCAGCAGCACGTGCAGGGTGTGTTCGCCCGGGCGGCAGTAGCGGCGGGCGAGGTCAAGCAGGGTGTGGCTGGTGGGAGAGGCGTCGATGGCGATCAGGACCGGGCGGGGCATGGGGGTTCCTTGAACAGGGCTGGCGGGCTTGCCCTTGAAGGGCTACGCCATTCTTGATGCATTCCACGCTCGAATAAATGGCCCTCCACGCACGGTGCCATTGCGTCTGACGCAATCCACCAACCTGATACCATCGCGTTTCCCACAGCTGTCACGGAAAACGGCCATGCAACTCCCGGACATGAACCTGCTCGTCGCCCTCGATGCCCTGCTCGACGAGGGCAGCGTGGTCGGCGCCGCCCAGCGCATGAACCTGAGCCCGGCGGCCATGAGCCGCACCCTCGGGCGCATCCGCGAGGCCATGGGCGACCCGATCCTGGTGCGTGCCGGCCGGGGCCTGGTGCCGACGCCCCGGGCGCTGGCCCTGCGCGATCAGGTGCGGGCGTTGGTGGAGCAGGCAGGTTTGGTGTTTCGCAGCGGCGACGAGGTCGACCTGCCCAACCTCGACCGCGCTTTCAACATCCGCACCAACGATCTGTTCATCGCCCTCTACGGCGCTCGCCTGCTGCACATGATGCTGGCCCAGGCACCGAATACCGTGCTGCGCTTCGTCCCCGAGCACCAGGGCGACGACGACCTGGTATTGCGCCATGGCCAGATCGACCTGGTGGTCAGTTCGAGCGTCGAGCTGGGGCCGGAAATCAAGGTGCAGAGCTTGTTCGACACCTGGTTCGTCGGGCTGGCACGGGCGGACCACCCGATCTTCGACGACGCCATCACCCCAGAGCGTTTTGCCCGGTACCCCCAGATCAGCGTGTCGCGCCGGGGACGGGCCAACGGGCCGATCGACGTGGAGCTGGGCAGCCATGGCGTGCAGCGGCGGGTGGCGTTGATCACGCCGAGTTTCCACTCGGCGATGTTCTCGCTGCCCGAGTCGGATCTGATCCTGCCGATGCCAGCGAACATCCTCGGCAGCGTGACCAAGTTCGGCCTGCCGCTGCGCGCGTTCGAGATTCCGGTGCCGTTGGAGAGGGTGCGGGTGATGCAGGCCTGGCACCCGCGCTTCGACAACGACCCGGCGCACCGCTGGTTGCGCCAGACCATGCGCGCCTGCTGCGCGGGTGAGCCTTAACGTATCACTTGAGACTTGCAGGGCCCTGTAGGAGCGGTTTTAGCCGCGAAAGGGCTGCATAGCAGCCCCAGGATTTCAGCGTTGATGCAAAGATCTCCGGGGCCGCGTTGCGGCCCTTTCGCGGCTAAAACCGCTCCTACAGGGATCGTGCAAGGCACCGCAGATAGCCTGATGATTGCGTCTGACGCAACATAAACCTGCCAACAAGTCAGTTTTCGTCAGCATTCGACCTTCTTAGACTTTCCCCAGCCCTGAATTTGTTGCTGGAGATGTCTATCCATGAGTTCCCTGACCGCGCCTTCCGCCGCGCTGGCCGCCGCCCCCGCGCCGGCCGCCCCTGCGCAGACGGCATTCGGCCTGCGGGTGGTGGTCGGGCTGTTCGGCGTGCTGCTGGCGGTGCTGTGCGCCGGGCTCAACGAGGCGGTGACCAAGATTTCCCTGGGCGACATCCGTGGCGCCATGGGCATCGGCGCCGACGAGGGCGCCTGGCTGCTGGCGGTGTACAGCGCCGCCTCGGTCTCGGCCATGGCCTTCGCCCCCTGGCTGGCCACCACCTTCTCGCTGCGCCGCTTCACCATGAGCGCCGTTGGCCTGTTCGCCGTGCTGGGCCTGATCCAGCCGTTCGCCCCCGACCTGCACAGCCTGATGCTGCTGCGCGTGCTGCAAGGCTTCGCCTCGGGCGCCCTGCCACCCATGCTGATGAGCGTGGCGCTGCGTTTCCTGCCACCAGGCATCAAGGTCTACGGCCTGGCCTGCTATGCCCTGACCGCCACCTTCGGGCCCAACCTGGGCACGCCGCTGGCGGGCCTTTGGACCGAGTACGTCGGTTGGCAGTGGGCGTTCTGGCAGATCATCCTGCCGTCGCTGCTGGCGATTTTCTGCGTCGGCTGGGGCCTGCCCCAGGACCCGCTGCGCCTGGAGCGCTTCCAGCAGTTCGACTGGCGTGGCGTGCTGCTCGGCCTGCCGGCGATCAGCGGCATCGTCCTCGGGCTGTCGCTGGGTGACCGCTGGGGCTGGTTCGACTCGCCATTGATCTGCTGGCTGCTCGGCGGTGGCCTGCTGTTGCTGGTGCTGTTCCTGTACAACGAATGGTCCGAGCCGCTGCCGTTCTTCCAACTGCGCATGCTGACCCGGCGCAACTTGAGCTTCGCCCTGCTGACCCTGGCCGGCGTGCTGATCGTGCTGTCGGGTGTGGGCAGCATCCCTTCGGCGTACCTGGCGCAGATCCAGGGCTATCGTCCGGCGCAGACCAGCCCGCTGATGATGCTGGTGGCCATGCCGCAGCTGATTGCTTTGCCGTTGACCGCGGCGCTATGCAACATCCGCGCGGTGGACTGCCGCTGGGTGCTGGCCTGCGGCCTGGCGATGCTGGCGGCCTCGTGCGTGGGCAGCAGCCTGCTGACCTCGCAGTGGATCCGTGGCGATTTCTACCCGTTCTACCTGCTGCAGGTATTCGGCCAGCCGATGGCGGTGCTGCCGCTGCTGATGCTCTCCACCAACGGCATGACCCCGCAGGAAGGCCCGTTCGCCTCCGCCTGGTTCAACACGGTCAAGGGCCTGTCGGCGGTGATCGCCGGTGGCCTGCTCGATGCCCTGGGCACCGTGCGCCGGCATTTCCATTCCAACCACCTGGTCGACAGCCTGGGCAACGCGCCCTTGGTCGACGACAACGCCGCTGGCCTGGCCAAGCGCATTCATGAACAGGCCCTGGTGCTGACCTCGGCCGACCTGTACCTGGTGATGGCGTGCTTCGCCATCGCCCTGATCTGCCTGATCCCCTTCGTGCCTACCCGGATCTACCCACCGCGCGCGGTGGCCTGAGCCCGTGGCTGAATTCGAGAAACCGAAAATGACCAACAAGCGCAAGACACTCCTCATCGGCTCGGTGCTCGCCGTGGCCGTGCTGGCCGCCACCCTCGGGCCCTGGCTGTTCGGCAGCGATCATCGGCAAAGCACCAACGACGCCTACGTGACTGCTGACTACACCGTGGTCGCGCCCAAAGTCGCCGGCTTCGTCAAGGAAGTGCTGGTGGAAGACAACCAGCAGGTGAAGGCTGGCCAATTGCTGGCGACCATCGATGCGCGCGACTACCAGGCCGCCCTCGACGCCGCCCAGGCCCAGTTGCTGGTGGCCAAGGCCCAGAGCCTGGATGCCCGCGCCACCCTCGAGCGCCAGGCCGCGCTGATCGCCCAGGCCGAGGCCGCGGTGAAGGCGGCCCAGGCCGAGGCGGCCTTCGCCGACCACGAGGTGACCCGCTACAGCCGCCTGGCCGAGCAGGGCGCCGGCACCGTGCAGAACGCCCAGCAGGCGCGCAGCCGGGTCGACCAGGCCCGCGCGCGCCTGGCCAACACCCAGGCGGCGCTGGTGGCCACGCGCAAGCAGGTGGACATTCTCCAGGCGCAGGTGGCCAGCGCCGACGGGCAGCTCAAGCGGGCCGAGGCGGGGTTGGAAAAAGCCCAGCTGGACCTTTCCTACACCCGCATCACCGCACCGGTGGACGGCATGGTCGGCGAGCGCGCCTTGCGCGTCGGTGCCTACGTCAATCCGGGGGCGCGCCTGTTGTCGGTGGTGCCGCTGGCCCGCGCCTACATCGTCGGCAACTTCCAGGAAACCCAGCTGACCCATGTGCAGCCGGGCCAGCCGGTGAGCATCACGGTCGATACCTTCTCCGGCGAGAAACTCCAGGGGCATGTCGAGAGTATCGCCCCGGCTACCGGCGTGACCTTTGCCGCGGTGAAACCGGACAACGCCACCGGCAACTTCACCAAGGTGGTGCAGCGCATTCCGGTGAAGATCGTCTTCGATGACGGCCAGCCGCTGCGCGAACGCCTGCGCGTGGGCATGTCGGTGGAGGCGACCATCGACACCCAGGGCGATAGGCTGGCCGGTAAAGAGGTGACTGCGCGATGAATGCCCAACTTGTCGGAGCGTCTGAACATCCTGAGACCGTTGGGGCTGCTGCGCAGCCCTTTCGCGACACAAGGCCGCTCCCACAGAGGATCGCGGTTACCTGTAGGAGCGGCCTTGTGTCGCGAAAGGGGCGCGCAGCGGCCCCAGCTATACGCCTGAGTCCCGTGTTGTTGGCCGTATTGCTTGCGGGCTGCACCCTCGGACCGGACTTCCAGAGCCCGGCCAGCGAAGCGCCTCAGGACTGGGCCTCGCTGCAAGGCGAGGCTGCGGCCAGTCAGCCGGTAGCCGAGCCGTTGGAGCTACGCTGGTGGGACAGTTTTCACGACCCACGGCTGAGCGCACTGATCCAGAAAGTCACCGAGCGCAACCTCGACCTGCGCATGGCCAGCGCGCGCCTGCTGCAGAGCCGCGCCCTGCGCAGCACCGTGGCCGCCGACGAGGCGCCATCGGTGGATGCGAACGCCGGCTACAGCCGTGCGCGCAACAGTGCCGAAGGGTTGAACGACCCCTCGGGCAAGGCGGGCAAGTCGGCGTACAACCTGTGGCAGGGCGACCTGGTGGCCGGCTGGGAGCTGGACCTGTGGGGGCGCGTGCGCCGTCAGGTCGAAGCCGCCGACGCCACCGTCGAGGTCGCCGAGAACGACCGTCGCGGCGTGCTGCTGGCGTTGCTGTCGGAGACGGCAGGCAACTACATCCAGCTGCGTGCGGTGCAGCACACGCTGGACGTGACCCAGGACAACCTCAAGGTCGCCCGGCACAGCCTGAAACTGTCCGAGGATCGTCAGGCCGAAGGCGTTGCCACGCGCTTGGATGTGGCCCAGGCCAGCGCCCAGGTGGCCTCGATCGAGTCGCGCCTGCCGACGCTCGAAGCCCGCCGCGATGACCTGATCAACGCGTTGAGCCTGCTGGCCGCCGAACCGCCACGCAGCTTGCAGGGTGAGTTGCTGCCGACAGGCGAGTTGCCTGCGCCTCGGCAGCGGTTCGCCATTGGCGTGCCCTCGGAACTGGCCGAACGCCGGCCGGATATCCGCCAGGCCGAGGCGCGGTTGCACGCGGCCACGGCCAGCATCGGCGTGGCCAAGGCTGATTTCTACCCGAGCATCCGGTTGTCCGGCAGCGTTGGTTTCCAGGCCATGCAGTTGTCCGATTTCGGCGCCTGGGATTCGCGAAGGTTCGCCTTCGGGCCGCAGCTGTCGCTGCCGATCTTCGAAGGCGGGCGGCTCAAGGGCACGCTGGAGTTGCGCGAGGCGCAGCAGCAGGAGGCGGCACTGAACTACCGCAAGGTGGTGCTCGGCGCCTGGCATGAAATCGACGATGTGCTGCGGCTGTACAACGCCAGCCAGTTGCGTCGGGATCACCTGGCCGAGGCGGTGCGGCAGAACCGCATTGCGCTGGAGACCGCGCAGCGCCAGTACATGGAAGGGGCGGTGGACTTTCTCAACGTGCTGACGGTGCAGTCGGCGCTGCTGGCCAGCGAGGAGCAGTGGATCGACAGCTCGGCGGCGGTGTCGCAGGCGCTGGTGGGGCTTTACAAGGCGCTGGGTGGCGGCTGGCAGGCCTTCGACCAGGTTTAAGCGGGCTTGATACGACCTCTGTAGGAGCGGCTTCAGCCGCGATCACCCGCGAAGCGGGTGCCAGGCACCGTGCTGCCCTCATCGCGGCTAAAGCCGCTCCTACAGATTACAACGGACGCAACAATCCGAAGCGCTTGCGCAACACCCAATCCAGCAGGCGCTGCGGCAACAGTCGGGCCATCAAAGGCAAGGCCGTGCTGCCATTCCCCAGTCGCACCAAGGCGGGCGTTGGCGACTTGCGCGTCGCGGCCAGCAACCCCTGGGCAAACACCGCCGCAGGCGTCGGGCGATCCTGCGACGCCCGTGCCCGCGCCTGCACCTGTTCGCGCAACGGCCACCACGGCGAGTCGGCCGCCAGCACCTGCTCGGCCTGCTGTTGCGCATTGCTGGCGAACTGCGAGGCAATTGCACCCGGCTGCACTTCCATCACCCGGATGCCAAACGGCGACAGCTCCAGGCGCAAGGCGTCACTCAGCCCATGCACGGCGGCTTTTGAAGCGCAGTAGGCGCCGGCGAACGGCGTCACCAGCACGCCGGAGACACTGCCGATATTTACCACCAGCCCACGGGAACGGCGCAGCAGCGGGAACAGCGCGCGGGTCACGCCGACCACGGCGAAGACGTTGGTCTCGAACTGTTGGCGCATGGCTTCGACGCCACCGTCCAGCAGCGGGCCCATGGCGCCGTAGCCGGCGTTGTTGATCAGGATGTCGAGGTTCTGCAGCTCCTCGGCCAGGCGGGCGAGGGCAGTGGAGTCGTTTACGTCCAGTTGCCGGGCATTGAAGCCGGCGGCGGCCAGTTGTTCGACATCCTGGGCTTTGCGGGCGGTGGCCCAGACTTCATGGCCGGCATCGCGGAAGGCGTCGGCCAGGGCGCGGCCGATGCCGCTGGAACAACCGGTGATCAGGACGGTGGGCATGGGGCAACCTTTGATCCAGTGGGGTGGGAAAGTATGCCATGGGTACCTCGAGGCGCACGATTGCCGTGTGCGGCATATTTGCAGCGCCCTGGTGGGGATGGGGGAGCTGTAATTCAACTGGTATTTTTGTCAGTTGTAAGTTCCATGAGTGGGGCTTAGATTTTCATCCTGTTATCCGCGTCTCTCTGTGATCATCGCCGGGGTGAATTATGAAAAAAGCTGGATTGCACTCAACAGGTATGAGTATCGGGACGGGCACAATGAGCGCGAGGGTCAACTTCCCCGAGCCGTTCAGGGAGGGTTTCGATTTTACGCAGAGCTTCGTGGAATATTCGGAAACGGAAAGTCGAGTGACTGTAGTTGGCTATTTCGAGAGTGTTGGTGAAAAAATACAGAGCATACTCATATCGCTGCCTTCGGATTTTTCAGGTTCGGATCATAAAATTCTGCCATATGCCGAGGATAAGGCTTGGGCCTATCTGGTCAGCCTTCGCACGGGGTATGCATTGTCGGGGGATATTAAAGAATTGGTATGGAATAAGGCGGAAAAACACCTCTCCGGAAAGTTTGTTTTTAACGGTAAGGTTGAAGGCTTTCCTTTGGTGGAATTCGAGGTTGCCAGGGGAGTGTTTTCGATTGGACAAGGAACGGGTATTAAGGTTTAAGCCTTTCCCCCGTAAAGGAGAAAAGTGTTGCAGTGGGTCGCCGGTCTCTAACGCCAAAGGTGGGTGAAACCGAATGAACATACACGTTTACAGCGCTTTTCGAACGGGATGTGAAGCGTGGTGCCGGGTCGAAATTGGACATTCTAGACATGAACATACTGGTAATTTTGTCAGTTTCGGTTGCGAGGCATCATCTCTATGCTGGCCAGGTATGCACCGATATGGGTTGTGATCGGTGATAGCAAACACAACCCTGATCTTGGGTGTTCGTAGATCTATCAGCGTCTTTAGATAGATCAGTCTGAGCTGTCCTATGAGGATGAAGATATGAAAAGGGAAGAAATGCTGAAAAAGTTCGGCGGCGGAGAAAAAGTTAAACTGTGCAGGGTCAGCGCGACGATCAATAATAATAATGGGAGCTCTGTATTCGAAGGCGGTCAGTTTTATTTTTTTGATGAAAATATCGATCATGAACATTACTGGGTTTTTGCATTCAATAATGATGATGAAGTAAATGGAGATATGCTATCTCTTCGTTTCAAGAAAACTATCAAGACTGGACGATTCAAAATTGAATCGGCTAATGAGGCTGACGTTAGGGCACAGTTCTTCGGTGGTGTTTCAGGTGGCGAGCTTGCCTTCGATGGTAATATTAATATCTTGCGTAGAGATGATCACAATAAGGGCATTGCTGAAGGGGATTTTGACTTCATAAGTGAGAGAGTGAACAGTACGGACACGGTTAAAGGCAGTTTCTTTAAACGCCCCTGACGCGATAACTGAGCATTATCCACAGCATGCACCTGACGGTGGGAACGAGTGTATCTTTCGGGGCAGCCGGCACCGTCATCGGTCAGTTGGCGAATGTGCCTTGTAAGTGCTCTGCACGGAACTCCAGATTCTGCGGTCGATAACCTGAACGCAGCGGTGGCAGTGGCAGGCAGTCGCGCCACTCGCCGCCCGGCTGCAGGTCGCCTGGCCCGCGATAACGCGGGGCGCTGTAGGCATTCTCGGCCAGGTTCACGGTGTCGCCCGGCGCATAGGCGCCGACGCGCCAGCGCAGTTCGGTGAGCGGGGCCTGGTTGCCGTTCTTCATGTGCACTTGCAAGGCGCGGTCGGCGGGGCACTGGTCGGGGGCGTAGCTGAGGCGGATGTCCAGGCGGGCCAGTTGCGAGGCCTCGCGGGTGTCCTGCCAGGCCACCCCGAGGGCCACCAGGCCCAGGCCGCACACAGCCGCTAGCGAGATGGGCAAGGCTTTGGAGGGGTAGCGCAACAGCAGGACCAGCCAGGTGAGGACGAGCAGGGCGCCGATGATCATGGTGGGGCAGGCCTTGATGGCAATGATCTGCTCATCCTAGCGGGAAATGGGGGATGTCTCAAAAGCGGGAGGGCTTTGCCCTCCTTTCGCGGCACAAGGCCGCTCCTACAGGGGAACGCAATACCCTGTAGGAGCGGCCTTGTGCCGCGATGGACCGCAAAGCGGTCCCGATGCCTCACTGCGCGATGGTCTTCACCGATACCCCACGCTCCACCGGCGTCGAAGTGCGCCCATACACATCCTCGAAGCGCTCGATATCATCCTCGCCCAGGTAGCTCCCGGACTGTACCTCGATGATCTCCAGCGGGATCTTGCCCGGGTTGCGCAGGCGGTGCACCGAGGCGATGGGAATGTAGGTCGACTGGTTCTCGGTGAGCAGGAACACGTTCTCGTCGCAGGTCACCTCCGCGGTGCCGCTCACCACGATCCAGTGCTCGGCCCTGTGGTGGTGCATCTGCAGCGACAGGCTGGCGCCGGGCTTGACGGTGATGTGCTTGACCTGGAAGCGCCCGCCCATGTCCACCGAGTCGTACGAGCCCCACGGGCGGTACACCTCCAGGTGGTTCTGGGTTTCCGAACGGCCCTGGGCGTCGAGGGTGCTGACCAGTTGCTTGACCCCCTGAACCTTGTCTTTGTGGGCGATCATCATGGCGTCCTTGGTCTCGACCACCACGATGTTCTCCAAACCGATCACCGACACCAGCTTGCCGTTGCCGTGGATCATGCAGTTGCGGCTGTCCTGCACCACCACGTCGCCCTTGGTGACGTTGCCGTTGTCATCTTTCTCATGCACATCCCACAGCGACGACCAGCAGCCCACGTCGCTCCAGCCGGCCGACAGCGGCACCACGCAGGCGCGCTGGGTCTTCTCCATCACCGCGTAGTCGATGGAGTTGTCGGGGCAGCAGGCGAAGGTGGCTTCGTCGATGCTCAGCACATCGCCGGCCTCGTCGCTGCGCTCCAGGGCCAGCAGGCAGGTGTCGTAGATGTCCGGGTCGTGCTTCTTCAGCTCTTCGAGGAAGCGGCTGGCGCGGAACAGGAACATGCCGCTGTTCCAGAAGTAGCCACCGGCGTGGACGAACTCGTTGGCACGCTTCTCGTCAGGCTTCTCGACGAACTGCGCAACCCGCGCCACGCCCTCGGGCAGCAGCGCGTCCTGGCTGGAGCGGATGTAGCCGTAGCCGGTCTCGGGCTTGGTCGCCGGCACGCCGAACAGCACCATCTCGCCGCGCTCGGCGGCCACGGTGGCCAGGGCCAGGGCGCGTTGCAGGGCCTTCTGGTCCTCGATCACGTGGTCGGCCGGCAGCACCAGCATCAGCTCGTCACGGCCTTCGTTGACCAGTTTCATCGCGGTCATGGCCACCGCCGGCGCGGTGTTGCGGCCGAACGGCTCCATGAGGATCGCCTGGGTTTCCAGCTTCAGCGCGTTCAGCTGTTCCTGGACGATGAACTTGTGGTCCTTGTTGCAGACCACGATGGGGGTGTCCATGCCTTCGAACACCAGGCGCTCGATGGTCTGCTGGAACAGCGTGTGCTCGCCGGTCAGGGCCAGGAACTGCTTGGGGAACTGCTTGCGCGACAGCGGCCACAGACGGGAACCGCTACCACCAGAAAGAATTACCGGGATCATGTCGTTTCTCCAATAAGGTCGTAAGAGGCAGGAATCAGTTGGTGGCTACCGGGCGGGTGACCCACACCGGCGACAGGCTGCTGCCGGAGCCGGTGACGTACAGCACGGCGGCTTCACCGCGCGCCAGGGCGACGGGTTTGACGTCGCCGACTTTCTTGTCGCCTTGATACAGGGCCAGGTTGACCTTGACCGGGTTGATCTCACGCTCGCCACGGCCGTTGGCGGCCACCGGGCTGACCACTTCGGTCTTGCCGTCGGCGGTCTTCAGGGTCAGTGGCTGGTCGCTGAGGTTCTGCACGCGCACCAGGGCCTTCTGCTTGTTCTTGAACGGCGGCTCCTCGATCAGTTGCGGGTTGCCGCCGCCGCTGTTGACCAGGGTGTAGTACTTGTCGGCGGCAAGTTTCACCGGGACGCTCTTGCCACCCACCTGGGCGGTGTAGTCGCCACCGGGCAGGAAGCTGAAGTCGCTGCTGGCCTGGGCACCGACCTGCTTGATCTGGGTGTTGCCCACGGAGGCGGCAGCGGGGGCGCTGGCGGCGTTGTACAAGCGTACGAAGGTCGAGCCCTTCGGCGCGCTTGGGCCATAAAGGGCGGCGTCGGCGCCGGCGAAGGCCTGCAGCGAGGCCAGGGACAGGCCCGCCGCGAGGGTGAGGGCTTTGGCAATCTGAGTCTTGGTAGTCATGTGCGTGTTCCTCTCTATCTTCAGTGGTCGGTCCGGTTGGACGACAGGGCCAGGTTGGCTTCGGACTTGCTGGCGTTCTTCAGCTGTGCGATCCACTGCGGATCGAACGCGCCGAGATCGCTCTTCATTGGCAGATAACGTTCGGGGAATTCCCACACCACGACTTGTGGCGGGGTGTGCTTGAAGGCGTCGCTTTGCAGGTACTTGAGCATCGGCAGCAGCGGGCCGTGGCCGTCCTCGGCGTAGTTGGCGACGTCGCTGCGCAGCGCCTGCTGCAAGGCGCCGAGGAAGTTCCAGTGCGGGTTGGCGCTGTAGCTGGTGCCCACCAGCGCCACCGGGATCCGGCTGTCGGCGAACAGGGCGTCGCCGCTTTCGCCTTCGGTCTGCACCGGGTGGGTCTTGCGCTGCTGCAGGTTGTCCGGGGTCGGCAACAGGTTGCTGAACAGCGGGTCGAGTGGCAGGAAGTTGGTCAGGTCGCCTTTGTACGGCGCGGTGGCGCCAGCTTCGGTGATGAAGGCCTGGGGCTCGCCACTGAGCAACTGCTGGCGGTTGACCGCTTCGGCGATGGCCTGTGCCACCACCTCGGCGCCCATTGGCGTCCAGTGGGTGTCGGTGCGCAGGAACACCTGGCCACGGGCCTTGGCTTGTTCCAGCGGCGCCAGCAGGTCGGGGGCGAATACATTGGCCTGGCGCGCCTGGGCGTGGAACTGGTTGAACAGCTCGTCGTGCAGGCTGGCCGGTGTCTCCTTGCCGATGTACTCGGAATACAGGCGCGCCTTGGCCGGCACGATCGCCAGCACCAGCTCGGTGCCTTGGCGCTGCAGGGCGTCGCGGATGCCGCGCACCAGTGCCAGGTTGTCCTGCATCTGTTGTTCGGCGCCGGCGGTGGGCTTGAACTCCTCGTCGCTGAACAGCCACTGGTCGCGGCCCAGCACCACGCCGGGGCGGCCTTCGTTGAACAGCTTGTAGTCCAGCGCGGCCCACAGGTTGGTGCCGACGCGCTTGATCGGGAACTGCTCGTCGTAGTGGGTTTCGGCGGCCTTGGCCAGCTTGCCGTCGAGCAGGGTCATCTGCCCGGTGCGGGTGAAGCTGTCCAGCCCGCCGACCGACCAGGCGCCCAGCCCGACCAGCAGGCCCATGAACGACAGCGAGTAAGTGATGCGAAGTGTCCGGTTCATGATCAGGGCCTCAGAACTGGAAGTAGAGGAACGGCGAGTAGCTCTGCGCCGAGAGCTTGAGCACCGAGGCGACGAACAGCAGCAGCACCAGGGCGCGGGTCATGATCCGCGTCCAGTCCAGGCCCACCGAGCCGTCGGCATTGACCTGCACCGGTGTGGCGCTCGGGGTCGGCTTGGCATGGCGGTAGAAGTCGCGCAGGCCGAAGAACGCCAGGGTCAGGTAGGCGACTACCAGTGTGGCCACTTGCAGGCCGGTGAGGTTGGCGCGGTTGAGCTCCGACAGCTGCCACTCGCCGAAGCTGAACATGGCGCCGTACATGCGTGCGGCCACGTGCAGGTTCTCGGCGCGGAAGATCACCCAGCCGACCACCACCAGCAGGAAGGTGAAGGCCCACTTCACCGGGTTGAAGCGCTGCGGGTTGGTGTCGATGCCCAGCGCCCGTTCGATGGCCAGCCACATGCCGTGCCAGGCGCCCCAGAGGATGTAGGTGAAGTTGGCGCCGTGCCACAGCCCGCCCAGCAGCATGGTCAGGAACAGGTTGCGGTAGGTGTTGAAGGTGCCTTTGCGGTTGCCGCCCAGGGTGATGTACAGGTAGTCGCGCAGCCAGGTCGACAGGCTGATGTGCCAGCGCCGCCAGAATTCGGTGATCGACTGGCTGATGTACGGCTGCTTGAAGTTCTCCATGAAGCGGAAGCCCATCATCAGGCCGAGACCGATGGCCATGTCGCTGTAGCCGGAGAAGTCGAAGTACAGCTGTGCGGTGTAGGCCAGCGCGCCGAGCCAGGCATCGCCCGTGGTCGGGTTCTGCAGGGCGAAGCAGTGGTCGGCCACCACCGCCAGGGTGTCGGCGATGAACACCTTCTTGATGAAGCCCTGCATGAACCGCGTGCAGCCTTCGGAGAACTTGTCGAGGGTGTGGGTGCGGTTGTTGAACTGGTCGACCAGGTCCTTGAAGCGCAGCACGGGGCCGGCGATCAGGTGCGGGAAGATCGCCACGAACGCCGCGAAGTCGATCAGGTTGCGGGTGGCCGGGGTGTCGCCGCGGTACACGTCGATGATGTAGCTGATCGACTCGAAGATGTAGAACGAGATGCCGATCGGCAGCAGCACGTGGGTGAGGATGAACGGCTCCAGCCCGAACGAGGTGATGATGGCGTTGAGGCTGTCGACGCCGAAGTTGGCGTACTTGAAGTAGCCGAGGATCGACAGGTCGACCGCCACCCCCAGCAGCAGCCAGCGCTGCGCGGGCTTGGTGCGCACGCCGGCGGCGCCGACTTTCAAGCCGATCCAGTAGTTCCACAGGGTGACCCCGGCGAACAGGGCGAGGAAGTCCACCCGCCACCAGGCGTAGAAGATGTAGCTGGCCACCAGCAGCAGCAGGTTGCGATAGCGTTGCCCGCTCAAGTAGTACAAGCCGAGGAAAACCGGCAGGAACAGGAACAGGAACACATTGGACGAGAAGACCATCCCGGTTCTCCTTGTTGTTCACAGCATCCGGGGCACAGCGCCCCCCAAACCCCCCACGAACATGCAGGAGGCACCAGGCCCTTGTAGGAGCGGATTCATCCGCGATTGCGGTCGTCATGGCAGCGGTTGTGGGCCTGCCGACGCCATCGCGGATGAATCCGCTCCTACAAGGATTTGATTTACTTCTTCGATTCCGCGCCTGGGTCGTAGACCCGGGTCACATCCCCGCCCAGCCTGAAGCTGTCGAACGGCTGCATGTCGTGCTTGCGTTCCAAGGTGTCACCGACGCAGTGGTACAGCGCGCACCAGGGCTCGAGCCAGGCGTACTTGCTGTCGATCTTCAGGTCGTGCAGGTCCTGCTTCACGCCGGCGTGGGCGGTGAACTGGCTTGGGTCGCGCGCCCCAGCCAGCACGCCCTCACCCAGGCGTTGCAGGGCGAAGTTGTTTTCCTTGCGCAGGTCCACGCCATTGGCCTGGGCGAAGCTGGCGATCATCGCCAGCGGCGGCAAGGCGTAGTTGTGGTAGGCCAGGGCGCGCTGGCGTCGCTTGAGCTCGTTGGGCAGGAAGCCCTGCTCGTCGACCTGGTTGGCGCCGACCTTGTATTCCTTCACCGCCCAGTCGAACAGGTCGCGGCGGTCCGTCGCGACGGCAGTGGCCATCACCGACCAGGCCGCCCAGTAGCTGTGGTTGTTGATCTTCTCCAGGGGCAGGCCGCTCCAGTCGCGCACGGTCTGCTGGGCCAGGCGGGCGAACCATTTCTCGATCTGCTCGGCCTCGGCCTGGTGCGCGGCCAGCGGCTGCGAGTTGGAGAACTTCAGGCGCAACCACGACCCGCTCATGCTGCCCAGCGCCCATTTGCGCATGGACTTGCCGGTATGGTTGTAGTCGCTGGACATCAGCGCATCGGCGCGGGCCCAGGTACCCAGCCAGGTCAGCGCGCAGTCGAGCTGCGCCGGGCGGCCGTCGCGCATGTACTGGCCGACCATCTTGCTGACGCCCTTCTCCAGGGTGGTGATGTCCTTGGTCGAGGCGCGGAAGGCCTTTTCCGAGGCGACGTTGAGCGTCGCCCGGGCCTTGTCCGAGCCCTCGTACTTGCTGCGAAAGCGTAATGAGCCGGTGTAGGGCCGGGGCGCGGCTTCGCAACGGAAGTCGCCGTCGCTGCTTTTGAGCTTCTCGATACCCTCGTAGTAACCCTGGGGCGGTACCAGCGCGGCCTGCGCCGCACCGCCGAACAGGGCGAGGGCGAGCAGGGCGGGGGCGGTCTTGCGGTTGATGATGGTCATGGTCGCCTCACTGGCCAGCGTGCGCGGTGTGCTGCGCATTGCCGGCGAAGTTGTTGCGTTTGCACAGTTTCGCTTCGACTTTCTGGGTGCCGCTTTCCGGCCCCTGGACTTCCAGGGCGAGCAGGTTCTGCCCGGCCCAGTCCTCGTCCTCGCGCATCTGGAAGACGAAGCGGCCGTCGGTGTCGGAGGTCTCGGGCTTCTCGATCTTGATGTCCTCGTGGCGGCCGTTCAGGTACCAGAGGGTGGCCTGCAGCACCTTCACCGAGGTGTCCTCGAAACGGATGTCGAACTGGTGGTTGCGGTTGACCAGGTCCTTGATCACGCCGCCCTTGCCGTTGACCATCAGCTCGTTCTTGCCGGGCTTGAGGGTGGCGCTGGCGCTCATCTGCGCGGGGCGGTCGTCGCAGCCGTCGTCGAGCAGGCCGAGGATCTGCCGCCAGATGGTTTCCTGGTCCAGGCGGTAGAGCGGGGAGAACTCCCAGATCAGGATCTTCGGTGGGTTTTTCTGGAATTCTTCGCTGCCCAGGTACTGGATCATCGAGCCTTCCAGGCCGCCGCCGGGGAAGGCGACGTTGAGCACGTCGGCGCCGATGTACTGCTCCAGGAAACCGGAGAAGTTGTAGTTCTTGCCGCTGTGGCTGGTGCCGACCAGGGTGATCTGCGCATTGCCCGAGTCGCCGAACAGGTCGTCGCCGCCACTGGCGCCTTTCGGCTCGGTGGCGAACTGGTCCATGTACTGCACCGCGTAGCTGGTGCCGCACAGCTGGCCGGCGACGTTGTGCAGGGTGCCGGTCTTGCCCATGCGCCCGGATTTCTTCGTCTCGAATTCTTTGCGTGGGATGCCTTCGAAGGCCGGCATCTTGTGCACGGTGTCGGCGACGATCTTCGCCGCGCGCTCGGCGCCGTAGGGCGTCCAGTGCTGGTCGCCGCGGAAGTAGAAGTCCTTGCCCTGGTCGGCCGCGGCCAGTTGTTCATTGGTCAGCGGCGACAGGTCGGGCACGTTGTAGCCCATTTTGGCGAAGCGCTGGAGCATGGCCTGGTAGTTGCCCAGAGCCTTCTGGTAGTCGAAGGCGGCCTTCTCTTCAGGCTTGAGCATGTTGCGGTTCACCAGGCCACGGGTCGGCTGGTACACCACCACCAGTTCGACGCCGCGCTTCTTGAACGCGTCGTGCACCTGCTGCAGGCGCTTGTAGCCGCCCGGGGTGGTGTCGAACTCGGTGCGCAGGTCTTCGCGGGTACGGAACAGCCAGTCGCCCTGGGCCTGCACCAGGGTGGTGAAGTTCTGCTGGTAGCGCGTGGTGTAGCGGCGAGCGTCATGGGCCTCGGGGCACAGCTGGCAGCACGGCGCGGCGGTGAAGGTCGGTGCCTTGGCGTCCTCGGCGCGCACGCCCTGGCTGATGGCCAGGAGGGCGGCGGACAGGCCCAGCAGTTTCATCAGGTGTGGAGTCATGGTCTGGGCTTCCTTAGTCGATCATTTCGGTCTGGCGCTCGACCGGGTCGATCAGCACGGCTTTCTGCTGGCGCACCAGCAGGTCGAGGATTTCGTCCTGGCGCTCGCCGAGCACGCCGTTGAAGCTGATGCCGTTGGCCTTGCGTGGCATCAGCATCGACACCTTGTACAGCTCCACCGACAGCGGCGAGTCGATCGATAGCGGGCCGGAGCCGTTGGCCGCCAGCTCGCCGCCGACCACGATCAGCGACACCTTGGTGTCGAACGGGTCGAGGGCGATGTCGCGGTCGGTGTCGGAGAGGTCCTTGATGTGCCCGTACACGCCCACCAGGCCGTTGGCCATGGCGACGTTCTCGTACAGGCGGATGTTCACGCTGTTGCGCACGCGGATGCCGTGGCGGCGGTTGTTGATCAGCTTGTTGCCCCAGATCAGGTTGTCGCCGCTCTCGTACAAGGTGATGCCGTCGGTGTGGTTGCGGTAGATCTCGTTGTAGGCGATCAGGTTGTTGACGCTGTTGCGGTCGATCACCACGCCCGAGAGCTTGTTGTCATAACTCTTGTTGTTGATGATCCAGCTGTCGTTGACCTCGCGCGAGACGATGATCCCGTGCTTCTTCCTGGTGCCGTATACGGTGTTGCCGGCGATGATCAGGCGGTGCGAGCGGTCGTGGGGGTCGATGCCGTAGACGATGTTGTCGCGGTACACCGAATCCTTGACCACGAAGTCCTGGGTCTCGTAGCAGTAGAAGCCGTACCACATGTCGCTGAACTCGGAGCCGATGATCCAGCCGGTGGGTTCGGCGCGGCCCATCTGCTTGGCCATGTTCGGCGTGTATTGCGAAATGCTCACGCCGTAGGACTTGGACTTCGAGTAACCGAAGCTGGCCAGCTTGCTGTTGACGATGTAGGTCTCGGTGCCGCCCCAGCTGAGCAGGAACGGGCGGAACGCGTCGGGCTTCTGGAAGGTGGCAGGCCCATTGGCCTTTTCACGCCAGCCGGTGACCTTGGTGTCGGTGACGAACAGCTTGCCGTCGTTGACGATGAACGCGCCGCCTTCCTCGGACAGGCGCAGCTCCTTGACCTTGCCGTCGACCTCCAGCACGCCCTTGTGCCCGACCACGATCGGCAGGCGGGCAAGGTAGACGCCCGGCGCGGTTTCGCGCAGGTACTGGCCGGGCACTTGCTTGCTGAGTTCGACCAGGTCGACATGCCCGTCGTCGATGAAGATCGCCTGGGGAATCCCATGCTGGCGGCGCACCCATTCGGCGCCCTTGTTGTCGCCGCCGACGAACTCCTTGAGGGTGTCTTCCTGGAGCATGCGGCGCACGCTTACCTTGCCCTTGCGGGCGCGGTCGATCTTCTGCTGCACGGCCTGGGCGGTGTAGCCGGACAGGTCGGGCAGCTTGGGTGGGTCCATCAGCAGCGGCTCGATCGGCGCGCTGGCGACGGTGTAGGTCTTGGCCTGTTGCAGCCCTTTGGCCATCTCGGGCTCGGCGGCCTGGGCGAGGCCGGCGGCCAGCAGCAGGGCGCTGGCGAGCAGGCTGTGGCGAAGGTTCGGGTGCAGGTTCATGGCTTCCTCTCCCGGCCTCAGTAGCGCCAGATCACGTCGACGAAGGCGCGGTGCATGTACGAGTCGGCCTCTTTGCCATAGGCGTCGCCCGGCTTGAACACACCGGCGCGCAGGCGCACCAGGGCCGACGGCTCGTCGACCGACTGGCTCAGCGAGGCCGGCAGCAGGCCCTGCTTGAAGTACTTGGTCACCACCACGTCCATTTCCTGGCCGAGGTCTTTCTCGCCCTGTACCAGCGGGCGATTCACGCCGCCGTCGTCGACCACCGCGTTGATGCCGCTGGAGCCGATGTTCTGCTTGCCGTCGACACGCCAGAACTTGTGGTAGATGAAGCTGGCGTCGTAGTCGTCGCGCAGCTGCCAGGAGGCGAACAGGGTGGCCGCCTGCAGGTTGCCCAGCTCACCGCGGAAGGCTTCGCCGAAGCGGTGCACGCGCGAGCGGGTGCCGGTGAAGTTGGAGCGGTTGCTCTCCAGGCCCGTCTGCTCGAAGTTGTTCGAGCCATCGCTGCCACCGCCGCCGCTGCCCCGGGCATAGGCCGCGCCAACCTGCCATTGCGGGTCCAGGCGCAGGCGGATGCCCAGGTCGGTGCCCCAGGCGTTGACGTCGCCGCTCTGCTTGCCGGTGGCGACCTGCTCGTTGCCGATGGCCTGGCTGCTCAGCGTATCGCGGTCACCGGTCAGCCAGGTGACGCTGCCCCAGTAGTTGACGGTGTGCTCGTTGCGCCAGTTGTAGGCGTCGCTGTTGGCTTCCAGGCCCAGCCAGGTGAGGTCGCCGGTGCGGGTCTTGTCGAGGGCGTCGACGGTTTCGCCGGGGTTCTTCAGGCTGCCGCCGTCGTGGCTGTGGTGGGCGCGCAGGCCGACCCAGTGGCCGGGCGTCCACTGCGTGGCGACGTTGCCGTAGACATGGGTGCGGTCCTTGTCTTCCGGGGCCAGTTCGGTGAGGTCGGTGCGGTACTCGCTGAAGCGCTGGGCCACGCCCAGGTCGGCCTTGAGCAGGGTGGTGTCGAAGGTCCAGTTCAGCGCTTCGATGTTGGTGTCGCGCCACATGCCGTCGTCGCTGCGCAGGCGCTGGCGGCCGAAGCGCAGCTGCTCGCCGGGGTAGGGCGTGAAGCCGCTGTAGCCGACCCAGAATTCGCGCATGGCCAGGTAGCTTTTGTCCGGCTTGCGGCTGTCGTCGCCGGTGTCGATGGCGGCGCCGGTGTCGGAGGCGCGCAGGGTGTCGGTCTCGATGATGTCGGTGGCCGCCACCGCCTGGCCCATGGCGTAGGCGCTCCAGTTGCCGCGCTCGCCGTACACCCAGGGCCGCAGGTCCAGGCCCAGGCCGTTGACGTCGCCGCCGGAGCGGGTGCCCAGGTCGCGGTCGTCCTCGGACTGGCCGGTGATCTTCACATCCAGGCCGAAGTTCTTCTGCGCGGTTTCCTGGGCGAGGGTCGGCATCGACCACAGCAGGGCGAAGCCCAGGCCGATGCCGGCTTTCACGAAGGGGTTGAGCGTCATAGCGAATCCTCGGCGTCTACGTCGTCGTTGTCGTCTTGGAGTGCTTCGATGGCCAGAGGGCTGCTGGCACGCTGGAGCATGCCGGCGCGGGCCTGCTTTTCCTGGGCCAGCAGGTTTTGCGCCTGGCTGCGTTGGGCGGGCGTCAGTTGCTGGTCGAGCTGTTGCAGCAGCGCGCTGGACTGCTCGGACGGGTTGGCCTGGGCCAGTTGGGCGAACACCCAGGCGTTGGCCGGCTCGGTGCGGATGCCGTGACCTTCGCTGAACAGCTGGGCCAGGGCGTAGTCGGCGCTGAGCTGGCCGCCACGGGCGGCGCTGAGCAGGTGGTCGACGGCTTTCTGCGGTTCGACGTTGCCCAGGTAGCCGCGGCGATAGAGCTGGCCGAGGTAGTAATCGGCGCTGATCTCGCCGGCGTCGGCGGCGGCCTGCAGGTGTTGCTCGGCTTTCTGCGCGTCGGCCGGCACGGTCTTGCCTTCGTAGTAGAGGCGGCCCAGCAGCAGCTCGGCGCGGGGCTGTTCAGCCTCGCGGCCTTTGTCGATGTAGGCCATCAGTTGGTCGGTGTCGCCCAGCTCGGGGAAGTCGTAGAGCAGTTGGGCCAGGCTGACCCAGGAGGCCGGGTTGGCCGGGGCGATGTGCTCCAGTAGGTCTTTGGCGGTCTTTTCGTCGGTCTGCCCCAGGCTGCGGTCGGCCAGCACGCGGGCGACGCTGTCGACCCGGGTGGCCGGCACCGTGCCACGGGCATGGGCGGCCTTGAGCTGCTCCAGCAGCACGGCCTGCTGCTCGGGTTGGGCGCGTTTCTGGTAGACGGTGGCCAGTTCGACGTAGCAGATGTCGGTGGTGGTCAGGGCCGCCTTGCAGATCTTTTCCACGTCATCCAGGTGCTGGTCGTAGGTGCCCTGGGTGCGGTAGAGCAGCACCTGGGCCAGGCCCGCCTCGGGGCTGCCGGCGGCGCGCCACTGGTCGATCTGCTGCTGGGCGTTGATGTTGGGGAAGCTCTGCGGGTATTGCAGGTAGAGCATCGCCAGCGGGATCAGGGTGTTGCCCTCGCCTTGTTGCGCCGCGCGCTTGAGCAGGGTCTCGGCTTCTTCGCGTTCGGCCTGGGTGCTGTCGGGCTTGGCCACCAGCAGGCGGCCGAGGCGGGCCTGGGCGCGGGGCGAAGTGGCGGCGGCGGCGCGGTAAGTGGCTTCGGCCTCCTTGAGTTTGGCCGGGTCACGGGTGGCGACGTTGAGATCGGCCAGGCCGACTTGCGCGTCGCTGTAGCCGAGGTCGGCCAGGGCTTTGAAGTTGCGCTCGGCGGTGGCGGTGTCGCCGCGCTTCAGGGCTTCGTTGGCCAGGCGCTGGTCGGGCAGGCCGGCGCAGCCTGCCAGGGTGATGGCGGCGGCCAGGGCACACCATGCCAACGGGCGGGTGCTGCGCACCCGATCGCGGCTGAAGGCCGCTCCTACTGGGATCGAGTCGATCAGGTCAGGCGCGGACTCTGTAGGAGCGGCCTTCAGCCGCGATTGAGGGCGCAGCCCTCGCAACACAGGCGGCACCGACCCCACGGCAGAATCACGATTGAAAGGTTTCATGATCCGCTCCTCTTACAGCCCGCGGGCCACGGCCTTGTCGATCAGCCAGTTCAGCGACGGCCCACGGTCGCTGTTGACCGCAGCCGGGCGGCCGGCGAGCTCGGCCGGCAGGCTTTCGTCGGGCTTGATCTGCACGCGGATATCGGAAGCCAGGTTGTCGGTGTCCAGGCTGCTGCTGCCGACGATCCGGCCAGTGCGCACTTCGTCTTCGCCGGCCACCTGGAAGTTGACCCGGGTACCCGGCTTCACCTCGTCGAACTGGCGATAGCTGAAGCGCGCCTCCACGGTCGGGATGGTGGTGCGCGGGATCAGCGCGAACACCGGCTGGCCCTTGCTGGCGTATTGGCCGTCGTCCACCAGCTGGCGTGACACCACGCAGTCGCAGGGGCTAGTGAGGGTGCCGGAGAGCTGCTTGCCGAACAGCTCCTCGACCTTGGCCGGTTCCAGCTGCGAGTCATCGAGATGGCCCTTGAGCAAGTCGAGCATGCTGGTGTTGAAGGTCGCCAGCGGCGCGCCCTTGGCCACTGTGGCGCCACTTTCCACCAGGCTCTGCAGGCTGCCGTCGCGGGGCATGGTGACGTTGGTGGTGGGCACCGCGACCACGCCGGCCTCGGCATGGCTGACGAAGTACAGGCCATACAGCGACTTGGCGACGAAGCCGAAAGCCACCAGGCCGACCACGAACACTCCGGCGGTGACGGTGACCGCGCGCAGGCGGCCGAACGCCGACAGGCCCGAGCCCGAGTCCTTCTGCTTGCGCGCCTTGGTGAAGTTGTCGCGCTGCAGGGTACTGAGCACATCGCCGACGCTGATCAGTTCACCAGACAAGTGGCTGGTGATGATGTGGCGCAGGGTGGCGATGTCGCGCGGCTCGAGGTTCTGGAATTCGGCGCCGGTGCGGCCGGTCTCGACGTTGCTGGTGCGCACCAGGATTTCGACATCCATCGACAGCCCGAGGTTGTCGACCACGAATTGCAGGCGGCCGCGCAACACCTCGTTCACCGGCAGGGCTTTTTTCGCATGGAAGGACAGGCCCCCGGCGGACAGGTCGTCAACCTTCACTTCGTGCGGCTCGCGGTTGCCGTCCAGGTAGCGCAGCTTGGCGGGGATGCGTACCCGGGCGTGCTGGCGCTGCGCTTCGGACTCATGCACGACATTGACGTTCACGGCGGTATTCATGGCGATATTCGTTCCTGTTATCCGATCCGGGGTGGCTCACACGACCATGAACAGCACGGCGACGAAGATGCTCGCGGCCGAGAAGGTCATGGTCCGCGAGGACCAGGTGTTGAACCATTGTTGAAAGCTGGCCAGGTCGCGCTTGAGGGCAGTGGGCTGGCGGGTCCAGGACTGCTTGTCGAGGCGGAAGAACACGTAGATCTTCATCACCGCGCCGACGATCTGGTTGTAATAGAGAATCAGCGGGTAGGCCGGGCCGACGTTGTGGCCCGAGCACAGCAGCATCACGGTGAGGATCAGGCGGGTGATGCCGATCCACAGCAGGTAAACCAGCAGGAACTGCAGGCCGAACTTGAAGCTGGCGATCACCGCCACGGTCAAGCCCAGCAGGCTGGTCCACATCGACACGCGCTGGTCGAGCAGCACGATGCTGGTGAACAGCCCCAGGCGCTTGAGGCCCAGGCCCAGGGCGCGGGAGTTCTGCCGCAGGTTGTTGCCGTACCAGCGGTACATCAGCTTGCGGCTGGCCTTGACGAAGCTCTTCTCCGGCGGGTGCTCCACCGTGTTGATGGCGGCATCGGGCACGTAGAAGGTGTCGTAGCCCAGGCGCATCAGGCTGAACCAGCTGGACTTGTCGTCGCCGGTGAGGAACTTGAAGCGGCCCAGGCGCCAGTGCATCAGCGAGTCGCTTTCGACGTCGGCGATGAACTCGGGGTTGGTCACCACGCTTGCGCGGAACATCGACATGCGCCCGGTCATGGTCAGCACGCGCTTGCTCAGGGCCATCGAGCACATGTTGATATGGCGCTGGGCGAAGCGCAGCTTGTGCCACTCGCTCATGATGTAGCCGCCGCGCACTTCGCAGAATTCGTTGGTGGTCAGGCCACCGACGTTGGGGTACAGGCGGAACCACGGCACGGTCTTGCGCACCACGCCTTCGGCCAGCACGGTGTCGCCGTCGATCACCGCCACCACGGCGTTTTCGTCCGGCAGCATCCGCGAGATGGCGCGGAAGCCATAGGCCAGGCCGTCGCGCTTGCCGGTGCCGGCGATGCGCACGATATCCAGGGTGACGTGGGCGGGCGGGTTGTACTTGGCCCACAGGCTTTTCACCAACAGCTCGTCGGACTTTTCCACCAGCGAACAGACTACGGTGGTGGGGTAGCCGCAGTCGATCGCCTCGCGGATCACCGAGCTGTATACCTGGGCGGTGGTCAGGGCCTCGATGCGAAAGCTGGTGACCATCAGGTACACGTGCGACGGGTCGGCGGCCTTGCCCAGCTTCTGCACCTTGCGGCGCAGATACGGGTAGACGATGTACAGGAACAGCATGCCGCGGATGAAATGGGTGGCGCCCATGGAGTAGCGCCAGATGCCGACGGCGCCGACCAGGAAGATGAAATGCTTCGATTGCGAGTCGAAGATGTCGCTGGGCAACGCCAGGGCGATCAGCATCAGCAGGCTCATGTAGAGCAGCCAGCCGGCGCATTGCAGCAGCAGGGTCTGAAGCCTTTGCATGTTCGGCATCCGTCGAGAATTCAGGGGGCGAGGGCGGCGCGCTGGGGAGGGACGCGCCACCCTGCCGGGTTTACCAGCAGATACCTTCGGTGCGGCTGGTGGCGCAGGTCGGCTTGCTCATGAAGCCGACCAGGTCGATCACCTGCTTGCCTTCCGGCGCCTGCTGGGCGAGGGCGCGGAACTGCTCGTCACGGTTGCCCAGCACGATGATCTCGGCGTTGCTCACCACCTGGTCGAAGTCGGCGTTGAGCAGCGAGGAGACGTGAGGGATCTTCGACTCGATGTAGTCCTTGTTGGCGCCGTGGACGCGGGCGTACTGGACGTTCTGGTCGTAGATGTTCAGCTCGTAGCCCTTGCCGATGAGGCGCTCGGCCAGTTCCACCAGCGGGCTTTCGCGCAGGTCGTCGGTGCCGGCCTTGAAACTCAGGCCCAGCAGGGCGACCTTGCGCTTGTCGTGGCTTTCGATGATGTCGAAGGCGTTCTGCACCTGGGATTCGTTGCTGCGCATCAGCGAGTCGAGCAGCGGCGCCTTCACGTCGAGGCTGGCGGCGCGGTAGGTGAGGGCGCGCACGTCCTTGGGCAGGCACGAGCCGCCGAAGGCGAAGCCCGGGCGCATGTAGTACTGGGACAGGTTCAGCGCCTTGTCCTGGCAGACCACGTCCATCACCTCGCGGCCATCGACGCCCACCGCCTTGGCGATGTTGCCGATCTCGTTGGCGAAGGTGACCTTGGTGGCGTGCCAGACGTTGCAGGTGTACTTGATCATCTCGGCCACTTCGATCGGCTTGCGGATGATCGGCGCGTCCAATTCCTGGTACAGGGCCTGCAGCACGTCGCCGCTGGCGCTGTCCAGTTCGCCGATGACGGTCATCGGTGGCTGGTCGTAGTCCTGGATCGCGGTGCTTTCACGCAGGAATTCGGGGTTGACCGCCACGCCGAAGTCGACGCCGGCTTTCTTGCCCGAGCAGTCCTCGAGGATCGGGATCACTACGTTCTTGACGGTGCCCGGCAGCACGGTGCTGCGCACGACGATAGTGTGGCGGCGGGTGCTGTCGCGCAGCACGAAGCCGATCTCGCGGCACACCGACTCGATGTATTCCAGGCCCAGGTCGCCGTTCTTCTTGCTTGGCGTGCCCACGCAGATCATCGACACATCGCTGGCGCGGATGGCTTCGGCGAAGTCGGTGGTGCCACGCAGGCGGCCGTTGGCGATGCCCTGTTGCAGCAGCGCTTCGAGGCCCGGTTCGACGATGGGCGACTTGCCCTGGTTGATCAGGTCGATCTTGGTGCTGGACACGTCAACACCGATCACGTCATGGCCCCGTGCCGACAGGCAGCCTGCACAGACCGCACCCACATAACCCAAACCAAAGATGCTGATACGCATCGTAATCACCTCGTGTGTTTATCACGCCAGCCCTTCGCGGAAGAGCCGATCGGGTTGATTGACCAATAATCACTGGGCGAACGGATTCATGGCGAATTGACACTTCACCGAACGCAGGCATGAATAAATCCGGAGCGCAGAAAGTTGTGCGCTCGAAGTTGGCAGTTAATGGCCAGTATTTAAATGACGTGCCCTGTAATGCAGCCGTCTTTATTGCGGCGCGCTATTTTCCGCGCTGCTGTGCTTGTTTTTTCAAGTGGATAAATCCTTTGAAATCAACCACTAGGACGGTCATAAAGGGTTGCGCTTGGCCTTCCTGGCGTTCGCTGTACGGCATATCCATTGCCACCTCAGAAGTCATTTTAATCGGCTGTAGTACCGATCAGATGTCATATGTAAGTCATCTCTTACGCTAGGCGCTTGAAACTCGTTACGGGTGCTATGAGCGATGAAGCGCAGTAGAAGTTCCGGGGTGAGTTCCGCCGAGATGAAAGATTTCTAAATATTTCTTCAGGGGGGAATACTTTCAAACTGATAGCACGAGACAGTTTCACCCCCGTATATAAAGGGGGAAGTCGAGGTGGGATGGTCTTAGGCCAGCATGCGAAATTTTTTTCAGAAATCGTCAAAAAACTACGAACGGTCTTATGGCGTTTTGCGATAAGTCAAGACGTGCTGGTTTTATGGCGCCCAAGTATTGGCGTTTTTGCGTTGTAGGAGCCAGCTTGCTGGCGAACCAGCCACTACCGCGTCGCAGCTGTTCGCCAGCAAGCTGGCTCCTACAAGGGAGGGGGAGAGGGGAGGGGTTTACTCGGCGTGATCGCGCAGGAACACCAGGTGGTCCGGCTTCGACTGCTCGGGGCTGTAGTAGTAGCCCTGCACGTCGAATCGCTTGAGCTGCTCGGGGTCGTTGATCCGCTCCTGGATCACGAAGCGGCTCATCATCCCCCGGGCCTTCTTGGCGTAGAAGCTGATGATCTTGTACTGGCCGTTCTTCAGGTCCTTGAAGTCGACATCGATCACCCGCGCCTTCAGGGCGCTCTTCTTCACCGCGCTGAAATACTCGTTGCTGGCCAGGTTGAGCAACACGTCGTCGCCCTGGTCGGCCAGGGCCTGGTTCAGCCACTCGCTGATGCGTGTGCCCCAGAACGCATAGAGGTCCTTGCCCCGGGCGTTGGCCAGCTTGGTGCCCATTTCCAGGCGGTAGGGCTGCATCAGGTCGAGCGGACGCAGCAGGCCATACAGGCCCGACAGCATGCGCAGGTGGTCCTGGGCGTAGGTGAAGTCGTCCTCGCCCAGGCTCTCGGCGTCGAGACCGGTGTACACGTCGCCCTTGAAGGCCAGCAGCGCCTGCTTGGCGTTGGCCGGGGTGAAGTCCGGGGTCCAGCTACCAAAGCGCGCGGCGTTGAGGCCGGCGAGCTTGTCGGACAGGTGCATCAGTTCGCTGATCTGCGCCGGCGACAGTTCACGCAGCTGCAGGATCAGTGCCTGGGAATCGTCCAGGTACTGGGGCAGGGTGTGGCGTTGGGTGACCGGCGGGGTGTCGTAGTCGAGGGTCTTGGCGGGGGAAATCACCGTCAGCATCGGGTCGGCTCCTGGAATCGTCGGGCGAATTCTACGGGGCTGGTGGCGCAACGCCAAACTATGGCGACGATAGTCACGGAACATCGGCGGGCGCCGCGCTATAGTGCGCGCCATGCATTCGTGGAGAACGTTCATCGTGCGTATCGCTTTCGCCCTGTTCGCCGGCCTGTTGAGCCTGGGCGCCCAGGCTGCCCCTGCGGATTTCGTCAGTTTCGACCGAGGCCTGTGGCCGGAGCAGTTGGACAGCCCGGTGCTGTTCGACGTGGCGTCGCGCGCCGAGATCCTGTCCTTTGCCCGGGTGCTGCACGAAAACGAAATGCTCGACGAAAACGCCCTGGCCGCGCGCCTGGGCCTGCGCCAGGTCAACCTGCCGACCGTTCGTGCTGTGCGGGCGCGCATGTGGCAGCGGTTGTGGCAGGGCTACCAGCAGGCGCAGCAGAGCTGCGAGCAGGACGCGTCGTTCTGCTATCCGGTGGAGTCCATGGCTGACTTGCGTATGCAAGCCGTCACGTTCGCAGGGGATGTCGGCACGTTCTATACCGGTTGGATCGAGCCCAGCCGCCAGTTCCATACCCGCTACCTGGACGAGCAATTGCGTAAGGCGGCATTGTCTCCACAGACCTCCAGCGAGGTGGAAAAGCTCTCCAGCCGGGAGCGCAATGGCGACGAGCTCAATGATCGGATGTTCCTGCTGACCTTCGCGGGCGGTCCCGGCCCCGAGGGCGGCAGCACAGATGTCATGACCGACTACCTGCGCCGACAGAAGCTCGACGGCATCTTCTTCGTGCTTGGCAACCGCCTGCAGCAACGTCGTGACGCAGGCCCGGTGGCTGAGTTGTACGCGGGGCAGTGCGTGGGGATCCAGGGCTGGGAATACCGTTCCCATGCCCAGTGGCAGGGCTGGCAGGACTCGCTGCGGCGCAGCCAGGCACGGGTCCAGGCCGACCTGCCGGAGCAATATGTGCCGTTGTTCCGCCCGCCCTATGGGCAGCGGCGCGGCGATGGCGAGAGGTTCATGGCCAGCCAGCAGTTGCAGGTTTCGTTGTGGGATATCGATGCGCAGGATGATGGGCCGTTGACCGCCGAGGCGTCGGCGCAGCGGGTGCTGACCTTGATGCTGCTGTGGCGCAAAGGGGTGATCCAGTTCCATGACAACCAGCCCAAGGCGCAGCCGGCGGTGGAGTGGTTGTTGCAGCACACGGCGCAGAGCGGGATCGGCTGGGAGGGTTGCCGGGAGTATGGGGGGCGGGAGTAGGGCGGGCGACGCTTTGGTGTTCCTGGGCCGAGCACCGCTTTTGCGGTGCATCGCGGATGAATCCGCTCCTACAGGCAAGAAAGGCGGCTCGCGTTGGGCAACCATGGCCTGTCGGTCATGATCACGTTTGTGTAGGAGCGGATTCATCCGCGATGCGCCGCGCGGGCGGCGCTCGATCTCAAGGGCGCTGCACCTGTTTCGGCAGGCACCTGGCGGCCACCCTAAAGAAACCGACCCCTATCCACAGCCACCTGATCCCTGAGCGTAGTCCCCTGCGCCCCCCACGCCAAGCCCTGTTCGTCAATCCGAAAAATAAACTTCACCCAAGCGTAAAAAGTCTTTTTTCGGTCATGGTTTTTGCGGTATCAAGGAGTCAGACAGCCGAACCCTGCAGCACAGGTGGCGTCATCCACGCCCCCTCGCCAGGTGAGCTCCCCGCCCGTAACGACGCGGATACGGGGAAAACGGCAGTCACTCTGCGGCGCAGCCGTTCGCGCCGTGTGGCTTTCACATAAGGTGACCGAGTATGGATGACCAAGGACGCAACCCTTCCTCCAACCAGCCAATCCTGTATGTGCTCGATACCAACGTCCTGATTCACGACCCCAACGCCCTGCTCAACTTCGAGGAGCACCACGTCGCCATACCGATGACGGTGCTGGAGGAACTCGACAAGCTCAAGACCGGCAAGCACACCATCGCCGCCGAATGTCGCCAGGCCATCCGCCTGATCGACCAGACGCTAGGTGATGCATCCCCCAGCGATGTCGAGCAGGGCGTGCCGATCCAGCGCGGCAAGAGCGGGCCCAAGGGCTTCCTGTCCATCCTCATGAGCACGCGCAACGAACCCAACCGCCTGCTCCCGGAAAACCTCGCCGACAACATCATCATCAACCAGCTCCTGGACCTGCGCGCCAAGCGCAAGGACCTGGACGTGGTGCTGGTCACCAAAGACATCAACATGCGCCTGAAGGCGCGCGCTTGTGGAATCGCCGCCGAGGACTACAGCACCGACCAGCTGGTCGACGACGTATCCTTGCTGTCGAAGGGCTACCACTCGGTCACCGGCTCGTTCTGGGACCGCGTGAGCAAGGTCGACACCCGCCAGGAGCGCGGCCGTACCTGGCACCGGGTGCAACTGATCGACAACCTGCCGGCGGTGCACATCAACGAGTTCATCATCGATGAACAAGGCTTCGTCGGTTGGATCAAGGGCATCCGCAACGACGAGCTGCTGTTGCTCGACCTGCACCAGGAACCCTTGCTGCACCAGGAAGCCTGGGGGCTCAAGCCGCGGGACATTCACCAGAGCCTGGCGCTGTTCGCCTTGCTCGACCCGGATATCCACCTGGTCAACCTGACCGGCGCCGCCGGTTCCGGCAAGACCATCCTGGCGCTGGCCGCGGCCATCGAGCAAACCATGGTCAGCAAGCGCTACCGCCGTATCATCGCCACCCGCAGCGTGCAGGGGCTGGACCAGGAGATCGGCTTCCTGCCGGGCACCGAGGCGGAGAAGATGGAACCCTGGCTGGGGGCCATCACCGACAACCTCGAAGCCTTGCACATGGATGACGAGAGCACCCACGGCAGCGTCGAGTACATCCTCGAGCGGGTACCGCTGCAGTTCAAGTCGCTGAACTACATCCGTGGCCGCAGCTTCCAGCAGAGCCTGATCCTCATCGACGAGTGCCAGAACCTCACGCCGCACCAGATCAAGACGATCATCACCCGTGCCGGCAACGGCTCGAAGGTGGTCTGCCTG